>JASCOI010000088.1 GCA_029959665.1 Microbacteriaceae bacterium PS02333 | reverse complement strand
GCGCGGGATGCGTCGCTGGCCGGTCCCACCGGTGCGTCCTCGTCGGCGGTGATGGTGTCCTCGGGGAGCCGCTCCTGCAGCACCGCACCACCCTTCCGGTACGCCGGCGTGTCCGCCGGTGCTGCCCAGAGCGCTTCGAGTTCCGCGTCCGGCCAGAACAACGTCAGCGACACCCCGGCCATGTCGAACGACGTGACGAGCTCCCCGACCTCGGGCTCCACCACCGTCAGACCCGCACCGTCGAGCAGGCGCTGGACCGCGGCGAAGACCACGAAGAGTTCCTCGTACTTCACACTGCCGAGCCCGTTCAAGATCGGGACCACCCGATCACCGGCACCCTCCGGACGCTCCGCCAGCAGCCGCTCGGTGAGGAGCTCGGCGAGACCATCCGCGGTGGGGACGTCGGCTTCGTCGATGCCCCGCTCACCATGGATCCCCATCCCGATCGCCATCCGCCCCTCCGGCACCGTGAACAACGGCTCCTCCGCACCCGGCAGGCTGCACCCGGTGAACGCGACACCGAAACTGCGCGTGCGGTCGTTTGCTCGCTCCGCGATCGCGGTCACCTCGTCGAGTGTGTCCCCGCGCTCGGCGGCGGCACCGGCGACCTTGAACACGCACAGGTCCCCCGCGATCCCCCGACGCTTGTGCGTCTCGCCCGCCGGAGCCGACGCGACGTCGTCCGTGACCCGCACCGTGCGGACCGGGATCCCGGCGTCGGTGAGGGTCCGGGCGGCTGCGTCGAAGTTCAGGACGTCGCCCGCGTAGTTGCCGTAACTCAGCAGCACCCCACCACCGTGCTGGCTCGCGCGGGCGACCGCGGTGACCTGCTGCGCACTCGGACTGGCGAACAGGTTCCCCATCGCCGCACCCGCCGCCAACCCGTGCCCGACGAGCCCACCGAACGCCGGGTAGTGACCACTGCCACCACCGATCACCAGCGCGACCGTGCCGTCCGGGCTCGCCGTGGAGCGGGCGACACCGCCGTGCACCTTCCGCACCCACCGCTGGTTCGCCGCGACGAACCCGTCCACCATCTCGTCCGCGAAGTCCGCCGGATCGTTGAACAACCGGGTCATCGCTTCGCCCGCTGTTCGGTCGTCGCCACGTGCGAGGTGTCGAGCAGGTCGTCCGCGCGGGACTGCCGGAAGAACTTCGTGCAGAAGATCATCACGGCCGCGACGAACGCCAGGACGCCCAGCGACACGATGCCGAACGCTCCACTGTCGGTCGGGACGACCTCGTTGATCGCGGTACGCATGATCGGTGCCACGAACCCCCCGAGGTTGCCGAGCGAGTTGATCAGGCCGATGCCCGCGGCCGCTGCGGCACCCGTGAGGAATGCCGTCGGGTACGCCCACGTGATGGGGCCAACCGACAGGAAGCTCGCGACGGCCAGGGTGATGAACACGATGCCGAGGATCGGCTGCCCGTTCGCGCCGGCCCACGCGGAGCCGAGGATCGAGAGGCCGGTGAAGACGTAGAGCATCGTCCCCCAGCGTCGGCGGCGGCCCACGGAGTCCGCCTTCGACCCGACGAGGTAGCACGCGATGAGCCCGACGAGCCACGGGATCGCGGACACCAGCCCGACCTGCCAGCCGACGTCCTGCCCGAGGAGCGACGACACCTGCTGCGGGAGGTAGAACGTGGTGCCGTAGACGGCGACCTGCAGGCAGAAGTAGATGATCGTGAAGTACCAGACCCGGCCGCTCGCGAGCGCCTTCCAGATCCCCTGTGGCCCATCGGCGCTGCGGGCGGTGTCCTCGCGGGCCATCGCAGCGGTCAGCGAGTCCTTCTCCCCCGGCTCGAGCCACTTGGCCTGCTGCGGGCTGTTCGTCAGGAAGACGAGCGCGGCGATGCCGGCGAGCACCGCGAGGATGCCCTCACCCGCGAACATGACCTGCCAGCCGTGGAACGGGGTGGCCTTGTCGCCGAAGCTCAGGAGCCCCCCGGACAGCGGGGCGCCGATCATCTGGGAGAACGGCTGCGCCAGGTAGAAGATCGCGAACATCCGCACGCGGACCTTATTCGGGAACCACTCGGACAGGTACATGATCACGCCGGGGAAGAGTCCCGCCTCGGTCACGCCGAGGATGAACCGCAGCACGATGAACATCGTGTCGTTCGTCGTGAAGGCGAACAGCGCGGCGACGATCCCCCACGTGATCGCGATGCGGGCGAGCCAGAACCGGGCGCCGAAGCGCTTCAGCAGCAGGTTCGACGGGATCTCGAAGATCGCGTAGCCGATGAAGAAGATGCCGGCACCGAGCGCGAAGGCCGCGTCGGAGATGCCGCGGTCGACGCTGAGCGCCTCTTCCGCGAAGCCGACGTTGGTGCGGTCGAGGAACGCGACGAAGTACAGGATCACAAGCATCGGCATCAGGTGCTTGGTGGCCTTGCCGATGGCCGACTTCAGCCCGGGATCGTGCGTCGATCCGAGCGCGGGGACGTTGGGAAGTGACACGGGTTCGCTCCTTTGCGAGCACGGTGCGGTACGGGGGGAACGGCCTCGCCGTCAGTGCATGTAGAGGCCGCCGTCGACGTTGAGGGTCTGACCGGTGACGAAGCCGGCGTCCTCGCTGATCAGGTAGGCGATCGCCGCGGCGATGTCCCGAGGGGTCCCGATGCGCGGCAACACACCGTCCGCCGCCATCGCGGTCTTGCGCTCCTCGGTCAGGGTCCCGCCCATGATGTCGGTGTCGATCGGACCAGGGGCGATCGCGTTCACCGTGACGCCCTTCGGCCCGAGCTCCCGCGCCAGTCCACGGGTGAGGCCGATGACGCCGGCCTTGGCGACCGTGTACGGCGTTTTGCTGAACGTGCCACCGCCGCGCTGGGCGGAGACCGACGACAGGTTGACGATGCGGCCGTAGCCGGTCCGCACCATCGACTCCGCGGCACGGAGGCTGGCGAAGTGCACGCCGTCGAGGTTGATCGACAGGACGCGGTGCCACTCGCCCTCCGGCAGGTCGAGGTACTCGTGCGCCGAGGACACCCCGGCCAGGTTCACGAGGGCGGTGATCGGGGCGATCTCGGCCTCGATGGCGTCGAACGCCGACCGGACCGCGGTCTCGTCGGCGACGTTCGCGCCGACACCGACCGCGCGGACGCTGTGCTGCTCGTGGATCTCGGCCGCGACGGCCTTCGAGGCGTCGTCGTCGAGGTCGATGATGCCGATGTCCCAGCCGGCCTCGGCCAGGTGGTGGGCGGTTGCGCGGCCGATGCCGCGCGGGGACGCTGCTCCGGTGAGGACGACGGTCCTGCTCTGGTTGCTCATGTCGTTCCTCCTGGGTCAGTGGATCGGTGCCGGGCCGAGCTCGTCGAGGAGCTTCTGCATGGCGACGTAGGCGCGGTTGCGGTAGGCGACGAGCTCCGGCGTCCGGTCGGCGGGCACCTCGAGGTACCCGGCGCCGGACTTCGTGCCGAGCTCGCCGGCGTCGACGTGCTGCTGCAGCGACGACGGGGTGGCGAAGCGCTCCGGCCAACGGGTCTGCAGCGACTCGAAGCAGAACGCGTAGACGTCGAGCCCGGCCATGTCCGCGATCGCGAAGGGGCCGAAGAACGGCAGGCGGAACCCGAACGTCGTGCGGACGATCGTGTCGATGTCGTCGGGCGTCGCGATGCCCTCGTCGACGATCTTGGTCGCCTCCTCGAACAGTGCGTACTGCAGCCGGTTCAGCACGAAGCCGGTGGCGTCCTTCACCCGCGCGGACTGCTTGCCCGTCGCGGCGACGACGGCCTCGGCGACCTCGACGGCGTGCTCACCGGTGGTCGGGTGCGGGATGAGCTCGACGCCGGGGATGAACGGCGCGGGGTTCGAGAAGTGCACTCCGAGGAACCGCTCCGGACCGGTGACGGCCTCGGCGAGCGACTGGATCAGGATGGTCGACGTGTTCGAGCCGATGATCGCGTCGGGCTTCGCGGCGGCGCTGATCCGGCGGAGGGTGTCGTGCTTGATCTCGAGCTTCTCGGGGACCGCCTCTTCGATGAAGTCGGCCGTCGCCACCGCTTCCTCGATCGACGAAGCGGCACTGAGGTGCGCGTCGACGCGGGACACGGCGTCCGCGGGGAAGAGGCCGTCCGCGACGAACTGCTCCGTCTCGGTGATGAGTCGCGCGCGGTTGGCTTCGGCGATCTCGGCGGACACGTCCGCGATCCGGACGGTGTGTCCGGCGAGGGCCAGGACCTGCGCGATCCCACCGCCCATGTAGCCGGACCCGACGACGGCGATGTCGAGGGTGCTCATCGAGTTGCTCCTTGCTGCGTCGTCCCGACGACCGAGGTCGCGAGGACGGAACGGATGTACTGCTGGTTGGTGGCGCAGACGCCGAGGCTGTCCCCGCCGTACTGCTCGGTCATGAGGATGCCGCGGAAGCCGTTCGCGACGGCGTCACGGAGGACCTGGCGGTAGTTGATGAGGCCGGTCTCCATGGTGCTCGGCACGCTCGTCGACCAGCTCCCGTCGGCCGACTCGTCCCGCGTGTAGTTCTTCACGTGCAGGTAGTTCGTGTACGGCAGGGTCTTCGCGAACAGCTCCTTCCAGTCCTCCACCGGGCGGTGCAGGCGGATGAGGTTTGCGACGTCGGCGTTCAGGCCGACGTTGTCGAGCCCGATCTCCTCGACGAGGCGGACCGCGCTGTCCGCGGTGCCGAGGTACGTGTCCTCGTAGAGCTCCAGCGCCATCGGGAGCCCGACGGACGCCGCGTGCTCGCCGAGTTCACGGAGACGGGACACCGCGGCGTTCCAGACCTCGGGGTCGTCGGGGTCCGTCGGGCCCTGCGCGGTCCAGAACCACAGCGCGCGCTGCTGGGCCTCGTTGAACGGTTGGTGCAGCCCGGTCGAGAAGACCTGCATGCCCCACTCGGCCGCCGCGTCGATGGTGCGGTGAGCGTACGCGAGGTTGTCCTCCTCGTGCCCCGGCTGGATGACGCTCTTGCGCTGCAGGTGCACCGACGGGATGCCGATGCCGTGCGAGCGCGCGATCGCGAAGAGCTCGTCGCGCCGGGACGGCTCGAGGTCGGCGGGTCGGATGTGGCTGTCGGCGAGCTCGGCGAGGGAGAACCCGGCGGCGCCGACCTGCCCGAAGATGTCGTCCCACACCTCGGCCGGGGCGTCGTGCACGGCGACGCCGTCGCTGCCGACGGCCGGGAAGCCGTGCAGACATGCCGCGATGGGCCAGGTCTCCGCCGTCCAGGTGGTCGGGTCCCAGTCCTGCTGGACCCAGTCCTGTGCTGTGGTCACGGGGTGCTCCTTTGCACGTCGGTGGTTCATCGCTGAACCTCTTTCCTATAGGAAAGATACATGCTCGTCGGCAGAGTGCAACCCGATCCGACCAATCCCCCCGAACGGGGGCTCCGAAGGAGTCCGGGCCCGGAGGATCAGGGCGCCCGTGCCGCTGACCCGAACCTCGGCACGGGCGTCCGCCCGGAAGTCCAGACGAGTCGGCCCGCGTCAGGCGGTCTGGGACGCGTCCGCTCGGGACCGCAACCGCACGGCGTCGATGTGCACGCGCATCGCCGCGACGGCCGACGTCGGGTCGGACGCGAGCGCATCGAGGATCGCCTGGTGCTCGTGCACGGCACGGTCGGTGTCGTCCCCACCGCCCTCGACGATCTGCCGCATCCGGTGCACGCGCGTCGTGATGATGTCCGACATCTCGAGCAGGAACGGGTTCCGGGCCGCGTCGAAGATCAGCTGGTGGAACTGCCAGTCACTCCGGAAGTACCTGGCCATGAGTTCCTCGGACGCCTGCGCCGACCCGATGACGGCGACCTCACGCGCGGCGGCCGCCTGGTCAGACAGCGCGAGGACCAGGCGCTCCCGGAGCCCCTCGACGTCACCCCGTGCAGCGAGCTCCACGGCACCGCTCTCGACGATCAACCGGGCGTCGAAGAGCGCCTCGAGCTGGTCCCCGGCGAGTGGCGGGGCGACGCGGTACCCCTTGTTCGCCTCACGCGTGACGAGCCCCGTTCGTTCGAGCTGCACGAGCGCTTCCCGCACGGGCGTCGGCGAGACGCCGAGCGTTCGGGCGAGTCCGTCGATCGACAGCCGCATCCCCGGTTCGACGTCAGGTCCCATGAGCACGTCGAGCACCCGGTCGTACACCCGGTCGCGCAGACCGCGCTGCGTGATGCGCTCCGCGCCGAATCCCGGGACCGTGCTCGCCATGCCTCGATCCTAGAGAATCCACGAACGAGATCCGCGGCGTTCCAACCCATGACGCCCGGGATGGGAAGCGGAATCGCGCGAAGGGGGTCGGGGAAACAGGACACCTACGCGCGAATCGACCCCCTACGCGCGAAACAACCCCCGGCCCCGTGCGAGGTCACGCCAGCCGCGACGCCAGGAACTCCACCATCGTCCGCACGAGCAGCGCTCGGGAGGACGCCCGCCGGTACTCGTGCCCCTCGCCCTCGAGCTCCAGGTACGACACGTCGTGCGAGCGCCCACGCAGGGCGTCGACGACCTGGTGCGCCTCGCCGATCGGCACGTTGGTGTCGAGCTCCCCGTGCACGACGAGCAGCGGCGCCGTCACGTCGTCGATCGCCCGCATCGGCGACAGCGACTCGAGCAGTGCAGCGTCATCGACGGGGTGCCCGTACTTCGTCGCGGCGGCGGAGGCGATCCACGGCTCGGTGTCCCGGTAGAACGTCGCGAAGTCACTCATCCCGCACACCATCACCCCGGCAGCGAACACGTCCGGCGTGAACGCGAGCGAGGCGATCGTGGCGTACCCGCCGTACGACCGCCCCTCGACGGCGACCCGCCCGCGCTCGGCGTACCCGTTCGTCACGAGGAACCGCGCGCAGTCCACGACGTCCGCGAGCGCGTTCCACCGCAACCCGAGATCGTCGGCGTGTACGAACTCCCGCCCGTACCCGCTCGATCCGCGGATGTTCGGCGCGAACACCGTGATCCCCGCCGCGGCGAGCGCCTGGTGCTGCGGCGAGAACGTCGGCCGCTCCTGCGACTCCGGCCCGCCGTGCAGGTGCAGCATCGCTGCGCGGAGGGGAGGCTCGTGCGCAGCTCCGGAAGGAGCGTCAGCGGGTGCCGTGGCCGGTTCCACCGCCCGGTACAGCCACCCGGTCAGCTCCAGCCCGTCACGGGCGGTGAAGCGCTCGAGCGTCGGCTCGACCAGCGACACGTCGGGCAGCACGGGCACGTCGGTGACCCGGCTCCAGGTCAACGCGTTCGTGTCGAGACGCCACAGCTCCCGGGGTCGCGTCGGCCCCTCGACGGCGAGGATCACGCTCCGCCCGTCACGACTGAGGACCGGGTCGGTGACGACGTACCCGGGCAGGTCGGGCACGGGGGTGCGCGAGGCGTCGTGCGTGTTGATGAGGTCCAGCTCGCTGCGACCGTCGACGTTCCAGCCGAGCAGCAGCGTGCGCCCGGCGTCGTCGGCGTCGAGGAACTCGAGCTCGGCGTCGTCGCGGTCGATGATCCTGCGGGGCTTCCCGCGCCACCCGTGCGGCCCGACCGGCTGTGCGACGAGCCCACGGCGGGGCAGCCCGGCCTCGGTCGCGACGTAGGCGACGAGCGGGCTGGTCTCGCTCGCCGGGGACGGGCGCAGGAACGCGATCTCGGCGGAGCCGTCCGGCGGGTCGGTGAGGAGCGACTGGCTCTCGTCGGTGAGCCGGTCGACGACCACGACGAACTCGTGGCCGCGGGCACCGTCGCGCAGCACGACGAGGCGTTCCTCCACCGACAGGTCGAGGATGTGGATGAGCTCCCCGACCGCCAGGTCGTCACGGTCCCCGGACACGGGGTCGACGAGGTACGAGCGTGCCGGCTGCTCGGGCTCGGTCGACGGCAGCGTGATCACGACGCGGTGCCCACTGCGACTCCACGGTCCGAGCTCGGCGTGCTGGTACCGCGACCCGGCGATCTGTGCGGCGTCGTTGCCGTCCGGCCGGACCACCCAGACCTGCTGCTTCACGCCGCCGTCGGTCGCGATGGCGACGGCGAGCCACTCCCCGTCGGACGACCACGTCACCCGGGTGACCGGGTCGTCGGACAGGCGGATGCGGACGGGATCGGGCAGTGGACCGTCGACGACGACGTCCTGCACGAAGACCTCTGGCGTGCCGTGCCGGTCGCTGACGAACGCCACCCGGCGCGCGTTCCGCGTCATCGTCGGACCCCACGAGCCCCAGGCGGCGGTGAGCCGCTCGCCCAGGTCGACCGCGGCCCTGGTGTCGGCCGACTGCGCGACGGACGCCGATGCGCCCACCTGCACCGAGCCTCCCGGCCGGCTCACCGCACCCCCTGGTGCTGCAGCCACATCTCGATCAGGCCGAGCTGCCAGAGCGCGTTGGCGCCGATCTCGGTCCTGGTGCTGTTCGGGTCCTGGAGCATCCGCTCGACCTCCCCTGCGTCGAAGAGCCCGCGTTCCCGTGCTTCCGGGGCGTGCAGCGCCTCGCGGACGCGCTCCAGGTACGGGCCCTCCAGCTGCCGGATCGCCGGCACCGGGAAGTACCCCTTCGTCCGGTCGATCACGGCGTCGGGGACGATGCCGCGTGCCGCGCGCTTCATGACGCCCTTGCCGCCGTCGGCGAGCTTCAGCTCCGGTGGGATCGTGCCCGCGAACTCGACGAACTCGTGGTCGAGGAACGGCACGCGGGCCTCGAGCCCCCACGCCATCGTCATGTTGTCGACGCGCTTGACCGGGTCGTCGACGAGCATGATCGTCGTGTCGCTCCGCAGCGCCGCGTCGACGCTCGTCGACGCACCGGGACGCGCGAACTCCGCGTCCACGAACGCCGACGGGGTGTCGTCGTCGCTCCGCCACCGCTCCCCGAGCAACCCCTGCAGGGCGGGCCAGCGGCGGTCCATGAACACCGACCGGTACGCCTCGGCCGCCTGGTCCCGCGGCACGGAAGCGAGCGGCGGGTACCAGCTGTACCCGCCGAGCACCTCGTCGGCACCCTGCCCGGACTGCACGACCTTGACGTGCTGCGAGACCTCCTGTGAGAGCAGGTAGAACGCGACGCAGTCGTGGCTGACCATCGGCTCGCTCATCGCCTGGATCGCCCCGTCGATGCCGTCGAGCAGGCGTGACGAGGGGATGCGGATGCGGTGGTGGTCGGTGCCGAAGTGCCGGGCGACCTCGTCGGAGTACTCGAACTCGTCGCCGGATTCCCCACCGGCCGACTCGAAGCCGATGCTGAACGTGGCGAGGTCCTGCTGACCGGCCTCGGCGAGGAGGGCGACCACGAGCGAGGAGTCGATGCCGCCGGAGAGCAGCACCCCGACCGGGACGTCGGCGACCATGCGGCGCTCGACCGCGGTGCGGAGCGACGCCGTGAACGCCTCCTGCCAGTCCTCGTCGGACCAACCGGAACGGGCGGGGTCACGCTCGAACCGGGGCTGCCAGTACGTCGTGTCGCGGAACGCGCCCGACGGCTCGTACACCCGCACGGTCGCCGGCGGGAGCTTGCCGACGCCGGACAGGATCGTGCGGGGCGCCGGGACGATCGAGTGGAAGCTCATGTACGACGCGAAGGCGACGGGGTCGATGGACGTGTCGATCTGGCCGCCGGCCAGGATCGCCGGTAGGGAGCTCGCGAACCGGACGCCGCCAGGGACCTCCGCCACGTAGAGCGGCTTGATCCCGAGCCGGTCCCGGGCGAGCACGAGCCGACCGCTGGCGTGCTCCCAGATCGCGATGGCGAACATCCCGATGAGGTGGTCGACGAACGACTCGCCCCACTCGGCGTAGGCGGCGACGATGACCTCGGTGTCCGACGTCGAGTCGAACGTGTGGCCCTTGCCGTGGAGTTCCTCGCGGAGGTCCCGGTAGTTGTAGATCATCCCGTTGTAGGCGATCGTCAGGCCGAGGCGCGTGACGACCATCGGCTGCGCGCCCGCGGTCGACAGGTCCACGATCGACAGTCTGCGGTGCCCGAGCGCCACCGGTCCGCGCGCCCAGAGTCCGTCGCCGTCGGGCCCCCGGTGCACCAGGCACCCGGTCATCCGGGCGACCGCTCCGACGTCGGGGGACGTCCCGTCGAACCGGATCTCGCCGGCGAGTCCACACATCAGCTGTCTCCTTGGTCCGTGCCGACGATCCACGTGTCCTTCGCGCCGCCGCCTCGCGAGGAGTTCACGACGAGGCTGCCCTCCGGCGCGACCCTGGTGAGCGCGACGTCCGCCAGGTGGGTGTCGTCCGGACCGGTGCCGGTCACGTACACGAACGCGCGGAGGTCCACGTGCCGTGGGTCGAGCCCGGCTGGACCGATGGTGGGGTGCGACGAGAGCTGGACGACCTCTTGCCCGACCCACCCGGCGGGGTCCGCGGCGATCGCGCGTCGGCGTTCCGCGACCTCCGGCGCGCTCGCAGCCGGGCCGATGAGGACGTCGCGGCCGCCCTCGCCGTCGACGGGCTTCGTCACGAGTTCGCCGACGCGGTCGAGCACCGACAGCCGCTCGCCTTCGATGCTGGTCCGGTAGGTCGGCACCGACTCGAGCAGCGGCTTCTCGTCGAGGTAGTACCAGATCAGGTCGGGCACGTTGACGTACATCGCCTTGTCGTCGACGAGGGCGTTCCCAGGCGCGTTCGCCAGGTAGACGCGCCCGGCCTCGGCCGCGTCGAGGATCCGCGCGCCGAGCTCGGGCGTCTGGTCGTTCCGGAGGGCGCTGGCGTCGCGGTCCACCCGCAGGTAGAGCGCGTGCAGGACGTCACCGGTCGCGGCCTCGACGACGTGGCCGTCGCGGACGTCCAGGTCCGACTCGGTCAGGAGGCGCATCCCGGCTCCGTCGGACAGCCTGCGGTGTTCGTACCAGGCGCCGGCGGCGGGGCCGTCGCTGATCAGCGCCAGCACCGGCTCGCGTTCGCCGGTGACGGCGGTCGCGTTGGTGCGGAGCGTGTGGGCGATCCGGTCCATGACGCCGTGCGGATCGCGCAGGTGTTCCGGCCGGGGCGCGTCGGGGACGACCTCGTCCATGAGTTCGCGGAGTGCGATGCCGTACGCCACGCCGGAGGGCGAGCGCACGTTGTCCTCGAGCACCCGCCAGCCGCCGAACTCGTTCCGCACGAGGTCGAAGCCGAGCACCGGGGCACGGACGGCGTCCCTCGGCAGGCGGGTCGCGTCGGGATCCCACCCGTTGCGACCGACGAAGTCGCGCTCGTCCATCGCCCCGTCCGCGACGATCCGTCGATCGCCGTACGCGTCGCGGAGGAAGAGCTCGATCGCGCGGGCACGCTGCCCGAGGCCCTTCGCGAGCTGGTCCCACTCGTAGGCGCTGACCGTGCGCGGGACGAGGTCGCAGCCGAAGTCCTGCACGGCGCCGGCGACCACGAAGCCGACCTCGTGGTCCCGGGTCCAGGTGTCGCGGGCGGTACAACGGTCGATGGTCGTCTCGGCGTCCCAGCCGCGGAAGAACGCGGCCAGGTCGCGGAACGCGGGACGGGGCCGTGCGCCCGGTCCGACTGCCTCGTCGCCGGCTCGCACACGGTACGACGGGATCGCGACGACGGGGTGGTCGTCCCGTCCGGACGGCGTGCCGGCGGTGTCCTCGACCACGAGCGCCACGACGTCGTCGAGCGACCCCCGCTCGGCGTACGCGGTGCGCTGCCGGTCGGTGGAGTTGCCGCGCGCCAGGGTGTCCTCGAGCAGGGCGCTCACGGTCCCCCAGTCGCCGAGCTCCTCGAGTTCGGGGCGGAGCCGCGAGACGAGCTGGCGCACGGCGATCTCCGCCGGCAGTCGCTCCGGGTGCTGCCCGAGCCCCAGCAGGTCGCCGCTCAGCCCGCTGCGTGCGGCCTGCCACATCGCCGCGCGGTGCAGCGGTTCGCTCCTGGGGTGCCACTCGGCGCCGGACTCGACCGCGATCTCGGCCTTGCGGACCGCGGCGCGGAACAGCCCGGCGATGAGGACCGCGTCGTCGACCACGGGTGTCGCGTCGCAGACCCGCAGTTCGAGCGTCGGTGCGTGCGACGACGGACGGACGTCGAAGTAGGCCATCTTCTTGTCGGCGATCACGCCGGACGCGATGAGGTCCTCGAGCACCTTGTCGTACTCGGCGGCGCTCTCGACGCGGCCGAAGCTGCCGGCGGACGGCCAGCGCTGCCAGATGATGCTCCGGAAGGACGCGTACCCGGTGTCCTGGCCGTTCCAGAACGGACTCGACGCACTCAGCGCCAACAGGACCGGGAGCGTCGGCGCGACGCGCTGGGCGATCTGCACCGCCAGGTCGCGGTCGCTCACGCCGACGTGCACCTGCAGGCCGCAGATGAGCTGTTCGTCGACGAGCATCCGGTACTGCTCCTGCATGCGGCCGTAGCGGCCACCGGAGGTCAGTTCGAAGTCGGCGTACTCGGACCTGGGGGCCGTGCCGGCGGCGGCGATGGTGACACCAGCCGGCGCGATCGCTCCCGTCAGCTCCTGCCGGAGGTCGACGATCACCCGTCGGAGATCGTCGAGCGTCGTCACCACCGGGGTGTTCGTCTCGATCGTCGTGCGCTGGAGTTCTGCGCCGAAGCGGTCTGCTGGGAGTTTGGGCAGAAGGCGCGGGGCCTTCGCGGAAAGTCGGCCGGACTCGAGGTCGATGAGGTGCAGCTCTTCCTCGGCGCCGAGCGTCAGCTCTGCACTCATTCACCGAACCTACCCGTGACGCCTGTCGAGCGCCCGGGGGTACACCCGTCTGGGAACACGGCCACCGTGGGCCGTAGAAACGAAGGATGACGGCAACCGCGTTCTGCCTGCACGCCCTCGGGTCCAGCTCCGAGGAGTTCGCCACGCTCCGCACCCGCCTGGCGGGCACGCTCGACCTCGTCGGCATCGACCTTCCCGGGTTCGGTCGCTCGTCCGCCGCGCCGGGGACCACCGTCGAGGAGATGGCCGAGCACGTCGAACGGGCCATCGGCCAGAGCGGCACCACCGAGTGGGTCCTCATCGGGCACTCGATGGGCGGCAAGGTCGCCTCGGTCGTCGCCTCCCGCACGATCGACGGCTCGAACGGGCTCTTCGGGCTCCGCGCGGTCGTGCTCCTCGCCGCCTCGCCGCTGTCCCCGGAGCCCATGGACGAGGAGCGTCGCGCGACGATGCTCGGCTGGGCTTCCGACGGCCCGATCGGTCCGAGCGACGCCGAGACCTTCGTGTCGGCGAACGTCGACGCCCCGCTCGCGCCGGAACCGCACGCGATGGCCGTGCACGACGTGCAGCGGGCCGACCCACGTGCCTGGACGGACTGGCTGGTGCGCGGGAGCCGCGAGGACTGGTCGACCACCTTCCCGCCGAACCCGGTGCCGGCGCTGGTCCTGGCCGGTGCTGCGGACGGTGACCTCGGCGAGGACGCGCAGCGCACGCTGAACCTGCCGCACTGGACGCCCGGCGAACTCGACGTCGTCCCGGATGCCGCACACCTGCTGCCGTGGGAGCAGCCCGACGCGGTGGCCGAGCGCATCCGGGACTTCTGGGAGCGGCGGATCGCCGGCGGCCCGGTCGTCCCGCCGGCGACCGTCCGAGTGATCGCCTCCCCGCGGGTCAGCGCGCGGACCCGCGGCATCCTGGCCGTCCGTGCCCTGCCCGACGACCCCGCAGCGACCCCCGCGTCGCTCAGCGTCGACCAGCTCGACACGCTCCGTGCGGTGGCCAGGATCGTCGTCCCGCAGCCCGGCGACACGACGATCGACCTCGCGCTGCGTGTCGACGCGCAACTCGCAGCGGGGCTCGGCGACGGGTGGCGGCCCGACGGGTTGCCGGCCGACGTCGATGCCTACCGGGCCGGACTCGACGCGCTTGCTCCAGAGGCTGCGCGAGGCGACGAACACCTCGCCGCGGTCCTCGACGCCGTCACCGCTGGCGAACACACTCCCGCGGTCGGACCGTTCGACGCGGAACAGCTCCGGGCATGGGCCGAGGACGCCGCGGTGGACCTCGTCAAGCAGTGGGCGGCACACCCGGCGACGATGGCCGAGATCGACTACGACGGATTCGCCAACGGTGGCGACGGCGTCCGCAAGCAGGGCTTCCAGCTGCTCGCCGCCGGGCAGCGCGAAGCATGGGAACCGACGGGAGCAGCACGATGAGACTCGACCACCAGCGCCGGTACGACGAGGACGAGATCGTCGACGCGGTGGTCGTCGGCACCGGGGCGGGCGGCGCACCGCTGCTCGCGACCCTCGCCAGGAAGGGTCTGCGGGTCGTCGCGCTCGAGGCCGGCCCGAACACCGACCCGGAACGGTTCACCCCGGACGAGGTCGAGGCTCCTGGCGACATCAACTGGATGGACGAGCGCATCAGCGGCGGGGACGCCCCGACCGCGTTCGGCCCGAACAACAGCGGGACCGGCGTCGGCGGATCGACGCTGCACTGGGGAGCGTTCACCCCGCGCCCGAACGAGCACGACATCCGGCTCCGCACCGACTCCGGCGAGGGCGAGGACTGGCCGATCGAGCACGCCGAACTCGTGCGCTGGATCGAGCAGGCCGAGCACGACGTCGGCGTCGCGGGCCCGGCGCAGTACCCGTGGGACCCCGCTCGTCGCTACCGGATGGGGCCGCCTGCGCGCAACGCGTCCTCGGACATGATGATGCGGGGTGCCGCTGCCGTCGGGATCACCGCGACGGACGCACCCGTCGGCCTGACGACCGAGGACCGGATGCAGGAGCACCACGGCCTCCGGCACGCGTGCGTCGCCTGCGGTTCCTGTCACCAGGGCTGCCGGAACGGCGCGAAGGTGTCGATGGACACCACGTACCTGCCCGCCGCGGTCGCGTTCGGTGCGGAGATCCGTGCCGAGGCCTTCGTGCACGGCATCGAGCTCGACGCCCGCGGTGCGGTCGAGGCCGTCGTGTACCGACAGGGTGGTCGCGACCACCGGCAGCGGACCCGGTCGCTCGTGCTCGCCGCGGGTGGCATCGAGACCCCGCGACTCCTGCTGCACACCGGGCTGGCGAACAGCAGCGGCCAGGTCGGGCGGAACTTCACCGCGCACGGGGCCACCCAGGTCTGGGCGACGTTCGACGAGTCGATGCGCTCATACCGCGGGTACCCATCGTCGATCATCACCGAGGACTTCATCCGTCCCGTGGACGCCGACTTCGCCGGTGGGTACCTGATCCAGAGCCTCGGCGCGCAGCCGCTCACCCTCGCCACCTCGCTGGTCCGCGGCGGCGGGCTGCGGGGCGCGGCGCTCGTCCGGGCGATGCGCGACTACCCGAGGATGGCCGGCGTCGGCATCAACGCGGAGTGCCTGCCGTACGACGACAACCGGCTCGTGCTCTCCGACGAGGTGGACGCGAACGGGGTGCCGAAGGCCCGCGTGACGTTCTCCCCCGGTGCGAACGAGGAGGCGATCACCCGGCACGCCGTCCGCACCATGACGTCGATCGTCGAGGCGGCCGGCGGTCGCGACGTCCGCGTGCTCGGCCGGACCGCGCACACCGTCGGGACCGCGCGGATGGGCACCGACCCGGAGCGCTCCGTCGTGGACGCGGCCGGCCGCTCGTGGGACGTGCCGAACATGTGGATCGTCGACAACTCCGTCTTCCCGAGTTCCCTCATCGCGAACCCGGCGCTGACGATCATGGCGCTGTCACTCCGCACCGCCGACCGGATGCTCCGCGACGACGCGTCGGCCGACCGGGCAGGAGCCCGGCTCACCCCCGCCTGACCCGCACCGGCGACACCTGGACGTCATGCCCGCCAGCGGTCGTGCGACGGTACCCCGACCGGCGCATCCCGCCTGGTGCTCATGCGCAAGCGCAGGTCGACCTCGTGGTCATCGGACGGCGGGTCGTTCGCGTCCATGCCGACGAGCCACGTCAGTCCGCGGAGTGCACGGCTGTCCCGCCCGACCAGTGCGAGTGCCCAGACGGCGTCAGTTCGGGTCGCGGCCTGGCGTTGGGCCCAGTCGATCGCTTGCAGGACGTCTGCGCCAGTGAGATCGCTGGTCTCGGTGGTGAAGACTTCGCCGGCACGCTCCTGGACGTACACCCGGAAATGCGGATGGTGGTCTTCCCAGGTGCTGTCGCGCTCGTCGACCTCGATGGCGTCCATCGATCGAGCGTACGAGATCATCGCAGAGCCTGGTGTCCGGTGACATTCCACGTAGGCTGGGCGCGTGGATCCCGATACCGCCGGGTCGTGGTCCTGGGGCAAGCGTGAAGCCCACCACCGGTAGGACGGTGATGGGCTTCGGGTTGCTCTCCGAGTGGAAAGCCGAGGACGGGCGTAAGCCGTTCCCGAGTCTGAACGCTCGGGTCCAGTGTAATCGAGCTCCGGCACGATTGCACGCCCGTCCCGGTCCCCGCTCCTCGTGTCCGCCGGCACTGACACCGGAGGTGGTCTCGATGTCGAACGACACCGATCCCAAGCCCGGGCGTCGGGTGTTCTGGTTGGGGGTCGCGGGCTTGCTCGTGAACCTCGCCAGGCTCCTGGTCGACCTGGTCCGGAAAGACTGAGACAAGGGCGTGCCGCACCGATCTCGATC
>JASCOI010000087.1 GCA_029959665.1 Microbacteriaceae bacterium PS02333 | reverse complement strand
TGTTAAAACCCCCCGGGGGCACCCCCCCCCCCCCGGGCGCGGGCCCCCCGCGGGCGGGGGGGCCCCCCCTCACTCCCCTCCTCGACGAAAGAAGTCCATGTCCAACCGCTCCAGGCGAACGCTCGGCGTCGCCACCGGGACCGCTCTCCTCGCCGCTGCCGTCTTCGTCGGTGCGGCTCCGTCCGCCGCAGCGCCGTCGAACGACGGCACGACGACCGCCGGCGCGATGCCGGACGGCGCGGTGGCGACCACACCTGCCAAGCAGCCCCGTGGATCGTTCGGCCTCCCGGTGAACGTCTCCGTGTCCACCAACGAGACCGGCATGTACGTGTACGCCACCCCGGTCTGCTACGGGGCGTGGAAGTCGTGCCGCTCCTGGTTCACGATCCCGGGATGGGGCATCGACGTCAAGGACGTCACGACGACGGGCGGGTACTTCGTGCGGTGGCCGTCGAACTGGCGCGAAGGGCAGTCCGTCACGACCGGCTCCGTGGCCTCGTACGGACGCAACCTGTTCGGGTTCGGCTATTACGGATCATCGACGTCGCTCGGGACGATCACGCGACCGTACGCGGCACGCGCGATCACCGCGAGACTCACCAGCCAGAACGACCAGGCGCGGACCGCGACGATCGGCGGGACGGCGACCCCGAACGCCGAGATCAAGCGCAACGGGATCGTCGTGGACCGCGCCGACCAGTGGGGTTCGTGGAGCGCCACCATCCGCGACCTCCCGATCGGGACGAGCACACTGTCGTTCGACCAGTACATCGACGGGCGGTACCGCGACCGGGCCTCGGTCACCGTGACCATCGCGGGCGAGGTCGTGCCGGCGAAGGTGACGGAGCCCGCCTCCGTGCAGCCCGGTGCGGTGAACACCATCAAGGGGACCGCCACTCCCGGCGCGACGTTCGAGGTCGTGGACGGCGCGGGCGTCGTCATCGTGCCCGGTGGCCCGTTCGCCGTCGACGGCCAGGGCAAGTGGTCGTTCGACCACCTGGTCCCGGCCGGCGCGACCGAGTTCCGCTTCGCGATCCGGCAGACCGCGTGGGGCACGCCCGTGACCTCCGAGGTGTTCACGCTGCCGGCCGACACGATGCAGCCGGCCACAGTCACCACCTCGACCGTCCACGACGGGGTGTCGAACACGTTCCGGGGCACGGGGACGCCCGGTGCGACCTACCGTGTCCTCAACGTCTCGAACAACGAGATCGTCGCGGGCGGCCCGTTCTCCGTCGACGAGCACGGCGCGTGGACGTTCGACCGCGTCGTGTCGCGCGGTGCGAAGGAGTTCCGCTTCAAGATCGAACAGACGAAGGGCGACGACACCGACCGGTCGCGGCTCTTCACGATCCCGGCGGAGTAGCCAGTGCCAGCGCTCGCCGTGGCCCGTGTCCTGCTGACCGGGTGGTGGATCGTCCTCGGGACCGGTGCCCTCGGTGTCGGCGTGGCGCTCGTCGTCACGAACGCGACGCCACCCACCTACGAGTCGTCGACGTCGTACTACGTCTCCGTCGCCGGAGCAGGCGCGTCGTCCGCGGGCGAGATCGCGCAGGGGTCGACGGCAGCGCAACAGAAGATCACCTCGTACACCGAACTCGCCTCGTCTCCCCGGGTGCTCCGCAGCGTCATCGCGGACCTCAACCTGGAGACCACCCCGTCCGCGCTCGCACACCGGGTCTCCGCCTCCGTGCGGTCCGGGACGGTCATCATCAGCGTCGCGGTCCGTGGGCCCGTCGCCGTCGAGACCCGCGACGTCGCGCGTGCGGTCGGGGCCTCGTTGGCCAGGGTCGTCTCGGAGATCGAGCCGGCGGCAGCCGACGGCACCCCGTCCGTCCGACTCGAGCCGGTCATGCCCGCGAGCGTACCGACGAGACCGGTAGCGCCGCGTCGGGCAGCGGACATCGCCGCGGGCGCGCTCGCCGGCCTCGTCGCGGGAGCGGTCCTCGCACTCCTGCGCGCCCTGGTCGACACCCGGATCCGATCCTCGGCGGACCTCGAGGACGACGTCCCCGTGGTCGGCGACATCGCGCACGACCCGGAGGCAGCACGACGTCCGCTGATCGTGCGGGACGACGCATCGAGCACGCGGTCGGAGGCCTTCCGGAGTCTCCGGACGAACATCCAGTTCCTCCGGACCGGTGGGTCGCCGACCATCGCCGTGACGAGCAGTCGACCGGCAGAGGGCAAGACGACGACGACCGCGAACCTCGCCATCGTCCTGAGCACAGGCGGGCTCCGCACGGTCGTCGTCGATGCCGACCTCCGACGTCCGAGCGTCGCCGGCACCATGGACATCGAAGGCGCCGTCGGGCTCACTGACGTCCTCGTCGCCCGGGCCGAGCTCGACGACGTCCTGCAACCGTGGGGCGACGACGGTCTGGTCGTGCTGCCGGCCGGGACGGTCCCGCCGAACCCGAGCGAACTCATCGGCTCCGAGGCCATGGAGTGCGTGCTCGCCGAACTCGCGAGCCGGTTCGACGTGGTGCTCGTCGACACCCCGCCGGTCCTGGCCGTCACCGATGCGGCACTCGTCAGCACCCTCGTCACGACGACCCTGCTCGTGACGGCGGCGAACCAGACCCGCCGGTCCGACGTCCGGCTGGCCGTCGAGGCGCTCGCCCGCGTCGGCGAGCGTCCGGACGGCATCGTGCTCACCAAGACCAAGCAGCGCGTGACCTCGCGGTACGCGTACGGCATCCCGACGGTCGGGGTGCCGAAGCCGACCCGAGCACGCTGGGGACGAGCATGAAGCGGCTGCTCGACGCGGTCGGTGCCGCCGTCCTCCTCGTCGTCCTCGCCCCGCTGCTCGGTGCGGTGGCGGTCCTCGTCGCGCTCCGACTCGGACGCCCCGTGCTGTTCCGGCAGCCACGACCGGGGCTGCACGGCCGGACCTTCACCATCCTGAAGTTCCGATCGATGCTCGCGGTGGACGCTGCCGCCGGGATCGTCGACGACGCCGACCGCCTGACCCCGTTCGGCGAGTGGCTCCGGTCGACGAGCCTCGACGAGCTCCCGAGCCTCTGGAACGTCCTGCGGGGTGAGATGAGCCTCGTCGGGCCACGACCGAGTCTCTGCCGGTACCTCGAGCTCTACGACGCCGAACAGTCGCGCCGGCACGAGGTCCGCCCCGGTGTGACCGGACTCGCGCAGGTGCGCGGCCGGAACGCCCTACCGTGGGCCGAACGCCTGCGGTCCGACGTCGAGTACGTCGACACGCACACGCTCGCACTCGACGCGCGGATCCTCGTCCGCACGGTCGGCATCGTCCTCCGCCGCGAGGGCATCACGACCCCGGGACACGTCACCTCGGACGCCTTCACCGGGAACCGGAGCCCGGCATGACGGAGCCCGCCATGACGGAGCCCGTCATGACGGAGCCCGCCATGACGGAGCCCGCCAGGAAGACCGTGTGGATCGTGAACCACTACGCCCACCACCACGAGCGCGACGGCCGCTCCACCCGGCACGAGCACCTCGCCGCCGGGCTCGCGCCGGACTGGCACACCGTGGTCATCGCGGCCGGGACCGACCACCCCACTGGCCGCTCGCACCTCCGCGGGAGACGACTCCGGCGCCGCTGGTTCGGCGACGGCTACGAGTTCTGCTGGCTCCGCGGCGTCGACCACCGTGGGTCGGGACGCCGACGGTCGGTCATGCGAACCGCCGACATCCTGCTGTTCACCGCCCTGCTCCTGCTCCCCGGGACACTCCGCGGGCTCCCCCGTCCGGACGTGGTCGTCGGCAGTTCGTTCCACCCGCTCGCCGCCGTCGCCGCCGCAGTCCTGGCTCGGCGCCGAGGCGTGCCGTTCGTGTTCGAGCCCCGCGACCTCTGGCCGGAGTCCGCCATCGGACTCGCCGGACTGCACGAGCGACACCCGGTGATCCGGATCCTCCGGCGCATCGAACGCACCACGGTCCGTCGCGCCGTCCACCTGATCTCGCCGCTCGAGGGCGTCGGCCGCTACTACGGCGGCCGCGTCCCGTTCACCTGGGTCCCGAACGGCGTCGCTCCGGACGACGAACGGCTCCCACCCCGGGATCCCGATGCCGTGTTCTCCGTCACGTACATCGGGTCGATGGGGCCCGCCAACGCGCTCGAATCCGTGCTCGACGGCTTCGACCTCGCCCACCGCCGCGCCACGGCAGCTGGCGGACCGGAACTGGCGCTCGTGCTGGTCGGGGACGGCGCGGACGCGAGCCGACTCCGGGAACGCGCGTCGGGCCTCCCGTCCGCTCGGTCCATCATGTGGACCGGACGCGTCCCGCAGGCCGAGGCGCGTCGGATCGGCCGCCAGGCCGGGTGCCTGGTCGTCAACATGCACGCGCTCCCGCTCTACCGACACGGTGTCTCGCTGAACAAGCAGTACGAGTACATGCTCCTCGGCCGGCCGCTCCTCGTCGGGGCACCGGTACCGATCGTGCCCGTGAACGACTCCCGGTGCGGCGTCCAGGTCGCGGCGGACTCGCCGGACGCGCTCGCGACCGGCATCTTGACGATGGCGACGACGGACCCAGCGGTCCTCGACGCGATGGGGGCGCGCGGACGTGAGCACGTGCTCCGGGAGTACGACTACCGCCGGCTCGCCGCACGGTACGGCCGCGCGCTGACCGAGGCGCTCCGGTGACGCCGGACATCATCCACGTGTCGAGCGCGCATCCGTGGGTCGACAACCGGGTGCACCTGCGTGAGGCTGCCTCGGCCGCACGAGCGGGCTTCCGCGTCCGGTTGATCGCCGTCGACTCCGGGTTGGACGCGCCGCCGACACCGGTCGAGGTCGTCCGGTTGCCCCGGCGTCCCCGCGTCCGGCGGATGGCACTGTCCACGACGCAGGCGTTCTTCCTGGCGCTCCGGTCGCGCGCGCGGGTCGTGCACCTCCACGATCCGGAGCTCATCTGGACCATCCCCCTCCTGCGGCTGGCCGGCCGACGCGTCGTCTACGACGCGCACGAGGACCTCCCCGACCAGGTGTGGGGCAAGGACTACCTGTCGTTCCGGCAGCGCGCGGTGTTCGCGTGGTGCTCGCACGGGCTGCTGCGGGTCGCGGCCACGGCGGACCGCATCGTGACGGCGACCACGTGGACCGGCCGCCGGTTCCCGGCGGCGCGCCGGCTGGCAGTGCACAACTTCCCCTTGGCGCGTCCGGTGGACGACGCGCAGGCCGGCCTGGAGGCTCGCCCCACCCTGGTCGCGCACGTCGGCGTCCTGAGTCGGGACCGCGGGATCGACGTGGTCGCCGCGACCGTCGCGGATGCGTCGTTCCCGCGGGGATGGCGGGTGGAAGCGGTCGGCTCGATCGACCCTGCGACGGACACCGCCGCGCTCCGCGCCGCGGTGTCGTCCGGGCGGCTGCGGCACGACGGTGTGGTCGGACCCGACGATGCTCGCGATCTCCTGCTGCGCGCCAGGATCGGCCTCGTGCCGTTCCGTCGGTCCCCGGTGACCGACCAGATCTTCCCGACGAAGCTCTTCGAGTACCTGGCTGCGGGGCTCGCCATCGTGGCGACGGACATCCCGCTCCTGCGACACCTGCTCGACGGCTTCGACTGCGCGACGTTCGTGCCGGCCGACGACCCGGGGGCCGTCGCACGAGCGATCCGGGCGTACGCCGACGACCCGGTGCTGCTGGCACGGCACGGATCCGAGGCCCGGCGAGCAGCACGGCGCTTCGCCTGGGAGCCGGAGGCCGAACGGCTCGTGGCGATGTACGACGAGCTCCTCCCGGGTGTCCGAGCGGAGCGCGGCCGGGAGCGGCCGTCGTGAGGAGCGCCGACCGGGTCCTCGTCGTCGCGGTGCTGCAGCGGGTCCTCGTCACGGCGGTGGCCGTCGGGGTGCTCGGGGTCGCGACCGACTGGATCGCGGCGAACCTCGTCGCACCCCTGTTCGCGTACTCGGGATTCACGCACGTGATGGCGCCCTGGCCCGCCCGGGCGGCGGTGGTCGCGATGACGGTCGTCGTGGCGCTGACGCTCCCGTGGGTGCTCGCGCGGGCTTCGCACGTGGTGCTGTGGACGATCTTCGTGGTCTGTGTGGCACCGACCATGCTCATGAGCCCGTCGACCGGGTACCTGCCGACGGGGACTGCGGTGGCGCTGAGCGCCGCTGTCGGTGCGTCCTACGCGGCGGTCGCGGTGTGCACCCCGCGTGGTGTCTCATTTGGCTCTGATCCTGGTTCTGGTCCGGACAGCGTGCGGCTCGGGTGGCGTCGGGTGGATCGCGGCGTGCTGACCTGGACCGTGTGCGGCGTCTACTCGCTGCTGACCTACTCCGTGATGGCCCTCACCGTCGGGGTCCACCTGCGGTTCATCGCGCTCGACGACATCTACGAGGTCCGGGCCGAGTACACCGAGGACGTCGGTTCCGGCGGCGTCCTCGGGTACCTGCTCACCGGGCAGGCCTACGTCGTGAACCCGCTGGTCCTGGCACGGGGGCTCGTGCGGCGACGCCCCTCGCTCGTCGTGCTCGCGCTGGCGGGCCAGTTCCTGCTCTACTCGAGCACCGGCTTCAAGGCCGTGCTGTTCTCGTTCGCGGCCGTGCTCGGCATGGCGCTGCTGTTCCGGGGCCGACGGCCTCGGAACGCCGCGTGGTTCCTCACCGCGCCGATCGGGATCATGATCGTGTCCGCCGTGGCAGACGAACTGCAGGGCGGCATCACGTGGACCTCGGTCTTCACCCGGAGGTTCATGCTCACCCCCGGGCTGCTCACCTCGGTGTACGTCGAGTACTTCTCCGCGAATCCCGTGGCCGGGTACGGGTACTCGTTCCTCCGCGCCTGGGTGCCGTACCCGTACGACCTGCCGCCGCCGAAGCGGATCGCGGACCACCTCGTGCCGGGCTCGCACGGGTACGCCAACGCGAACCTGTTCGCGGACGGATTCGCCAACCTGGGATGGATCGGCATCCCGGTAGCCGCGGCCGCGCTGTTCGCCTGGCTCTGGTTCCTCGACCGCGCGAGTCGAGGGCTGCCGATGCGCGTCGTGGCGATGGCGGTCGTGATGCCGAGCATCATGTTGAGCAACACGTCGATCTTCACGGCGATGCTGTCGCACGGGCTGCTCGTGGGGACGCTGGTGCTGGCGATCGCGCCGCGGAGCGGGTGGGCGCGTCCGGCTCGCGTTCCCGTTCTCGACGTGCCGGGGACGACGACGGCCCGCTCGGAGCCCCGTCGTGGACGACGGTCGGCCGGGCGGGCCGTGGTGGACGGCGACGAGCCTGGTCAGGACTCGCGCGACACGTCCGTCGCGGGCCGTCAGGTCTCGCGGTAGCGGACGACCGTCCCGGTGCTCGCGACCACCGCGGTCGTCGTCGCGCGCCAGTCGTTCGACACCAGGACGAGGTCGTTGTCCGCCTGCCGGCACATCACGCCGTACACGCTGTCGACGCCGCCGGCCGCCCGGTACTCGTTGCCGAGCAGCACCGCCGAGTTCGCCGTGGCGCGCACGTCCACGGCCACCGAGGTCGCCGTACCCTGCCGTCGCAGTCCGTTGACGAGGTTCCCGATCAGGGTCACCCGGTCGTTGGAGTGGTACAGCGAGACGCCCCGCCGAACCCCGGAATCGCATCGGTTGTGCCCGATCACCAGGTGCCGGGTCAGGTACACGAGGATCGCCGCGTCGCGATCACCGTCGCCGTACCCGGTGACGGTGTTCCGCAGGACGGCGCCGGTGGCCCGCTCGGCCTCGGACCCGACGGTCTCGCCGGCACCCCGGACGACGATGCCGGAACCGGGGCCCGTCACTGTGCGCGTCACCACGTTGTCCACGACGACGAAGTCGAGCGGTGCGTACTTCGTCGCCTTCTCGTCGGCTTCGTCCTTCGAGGGCACGATGGCGATGCCCACCCGGCACCCGTCCACCCGGTTCCGCAGGATCGAGATGGACTCGCCGCCGTGGGTGTCGATGCCCTCCCAGTTCGGGACGTCCGACACGTGGTTGTCGGCGATCAGGATCCGCGCACTCCGCGGAGCTCGATCGAGTCCGCTCGTGGTCGCGCGGACCGCTTCGATGCCGTACGAGTTGACGTACGGGGCGGGCTGGACGACCCGAGCGATCCGGTTGTTCGTCACGCTCCCACCCACGCACGAGAAGAGCAGCACGCCGGCGTAGCCGACGTCCTCGATGGTGCTCCCGGTCACCGCGAACTCCGTGCAGTGTTCGAGCAGGACGCCGTCGTGGGAGAACGCGCGGATCGTGGCGCGGACGACCTGCACGTGCCGAA
Organism: Microbacteriaceae bacterium PS02333; assembly: GCA_029959665.1. GTDB lineage: Bacteria > Actinomycetota > Actinomycetes > Actinomycetales > Microbacteriaceae > Curtobacterium > Curtobacterium guangdongense. Next base: position 8,531 of record JASCOI010000087.1, on the reverse strand, counting down.
GCGGTGCATCGACCGTGCCGAGCGCTCGGACGCCGCGGCCGAGCCCGGAGTCGTCTGCGCCCCCGCCGGTGAGCAGGGCGTCGACCACACGGACGTCGGACGAGGTCACGAGCACGAGGTCGATGTCGCGTGGTGTCGACAACGATCCCCCGACGAACCGGATCGTCATCGGTCGCTCGACCCGGAGCGACTCGGTCAGGACCCAGTTCCGCGTGACGTGCACCACCGCACCGGCTTCCACCCCGTCGAGCAGGTCCTGCAGGCGCGCCGTGCCGACGTCGGTGTGCTCCTCGCCCGTCCCGGTCGATCCCGGGCCGTTCGTCGTTGGCACACCGTCGACGCCCGCGTTCGGTTCCGCCCTGTCGGTCGTGACGCCAGCCCGAAGGGCCGCGACGCCGCTCGGGACCGCGCCGACCAGGCCGAGCAGTGCCGCCCGCCGGGAGACCGACGCGAGCTCACCGCGCAGCACGAGCGCCTCCGCGGGTCAGCGCGCCGCCCGCGCCACCAGTCCGACCACGACGAGGTAGCTGCCCGCCATCGCCGCCGAGAGTGCGGTGAGGACCACCGGCATCGGCGCTCCCAGAACGGACGGTACGAGCACCGCAGCACTGGTGGCGATCAGTCGCGCGGCGTCCCAGGCGAGCTGGGTCGTCTGCCGTCCCAGCATGCCGAGCAGCTGGGTCACCGGTGAAACGGCGAGCTGCACGGCGATCGCTGGCACGAGGATCTGCGCGTACCGGCCGGACTCCTGCCACTCCGGTCCGAACAGGAACGAGAAGAGCTCCGGGCCCGCCAGGAGCACCAGCACGACCGCGGGGGCTCCGAGCATGGTCAGCCGTAGGCAGAGCCGCAGGAGGAGGTCGGAGACGGGCGCTCCCGAACGCACTCGTCGCCCGAACGCTCCGGCCGCCCACTGCGCGACCGCATCGGCCACCATGCCGACGGGCGATCCGAGCACGCGCACCGTCAGCGCGACCAACCCGGCCGCCGCGCTGCCGTGGACGGCCGCGATCACCAGCCACGGCGCCTGCTGCCCCACGACGTTGAGCATCGCCGACCACGGCGTCAGGAGCAGGAACCGTCGGTGCGACCCGATCGCCTGTCGCACACCAGACCGCGATGGAGGACGCCACGATCCCGGCCGCACGACCCCGAGGAGTCCGACGAGCCGTCCGGCAGCGAGCCCACCGATCAGCCCGACCGGACCGAGCGGTGCGAGCAGCAGGTTGCACGCCGTCTGGCCGAGCCCCTGCCCCGCGTTCCGGAGCGCGAGCGCCGGGTACCGCTGTGCACGCGCGAGCCGCGCCGACACGAGCCGCTGCAGGGCCACGGCCGTCGTGGTGACCGGCACCAGCCACCACAGTTCGGCCAACACCGGCGCGGAGAAGGAGTCCGCCAACGCCCAGCGCCCGGGACCGAGCACCACCGCCACGACGATCCCGGCCGAGAGCGCACCTGCCGAGCCGAGCAGGGTCAGCGAGCGCACCGTGACGTCGTCCCGCGCGACGGCGAGCGCCCGATCGGTCCCGAGCGTCGCCCCCGCCCCGAGGACGGACGCCGCCGCTGTGACGACCGCGAGCGCTCCGAAGTCGGCTGCCGAGTAGACGCGGGTGAGCAGTGGCGACACCGCCACGACCGTCCCCTGCCCGAGGAGGGTGCCGGTCAGGATGGTCACCACAGCCGGCATGCGTCGTCGAGAGCGCACGGTGTCCGCCGATCGTGGTCGCTGGTGTGGACGGGCTCGTCATTGGTATATCAGATTCCCTCGTGTCGGTGGAACGGGTCAGCCCCGAGGAGTTCGCGGTAGAGGTCGAGGAGCACACGCTCCTCGACGTCCCAGCGGTAGGAACGGGTGACGAGATCGCGTCCCGCTACTGCGTGCGCGTCGAGCAGGCCGGGGTCGGCGTCGTAGCGGCAGACGGCGCGCAGGACGGCATCGACGTCACCCGGTGGCACCCACGTCGCGCAGTCGGCACCGGCCAGCAGCTCGCGCCAGAGGGGGACGTCGGTTGCGATCACCGGCAGACCGGCCGCGAGGTACTCGAAGAGCTTGGTCGGCAGCGACGCGGCGTACGCCGGCGTGGGCAGCAACGGGAGGAGACCGATGCGGGCGTCGTGCAGCAGGTCACGCGCGGCAGTCGGCGGGAGGACGCCCCGGTGGTCGATGTGCCCGGCGGCGACGAGTCGGTCGAACGCGCTGCGATCGACCGCGCCGTCCACCGGTCCTGCGGTCACGACGCCCCACCCGGACGGCGAGTCGGCGCCGGTCAGGCGTGTGGCGAGTCCGGTCACGACGTCGAGACCGCGATCCCGACACAGTGCGCCGATGTAGACGACGTTGGCAGGCCGACGCGATGCCGGGGCGCGGCCGGCCTCGATCGCCCGGAGCCGCGGGACGTTCCGCACGACCCGTGTCCGCGTCGACGGGAACCGCTCGGCGATCGTCGGTGTCGCCGCGACGACGGCCGAGGCGCGACGGGCGACGACGATCACGCCGTGCGCCACTCCGGCACCGGCTACCCGCCCGATCCGGCCCAGGTACTCCTTGCCCGCGACCTGCTGCGGCAGGTCCTCGTGCGCGTCGTAGACGACGACGCGGCCGAGCATCCGCAGCAGCGGTACCGCCCAGACGAGCTCGGGGTCGTGCAGGTGGACGACGCGGGCGCGGGAGGACAGCGCAGCGAGGACGACCTGCACGCTGGAGCAGGCCATCCGCCGCAGTCGTGGCCGGCGCGGCACTCGCCGCACGTAGACACCGGTGCCCGGGTCCGGTTGACGCCAATCAGCGTCGGTGCGCTCGTCGTCCGTGACCGCCACGAGCGCCGTCCGGTAGCCCGCCGCCGCGGCACTGGCCGCCCCACGTTGGTGCACCCGGTTGTCGGTCCACGGGTGGGCGCTCGACACGTGCACGATGTCGAACGGGCGGGGTCCGGGAGGCATGGTCCGACGCTAGGGTCACGACAGCCGCGGACGCGAGTTCTTCACATGTCGTATTCCGATGACCCGGTCGCAGTTCGGGCGGGCGCGCCGATCACGGCCACCGTCACGGCCGACCATCGTTCCGGGTCCAGGATCCGCCGCCCGTCCACGACCGACCTGACGCCTGGCAACCGATCCGGGCACCACGTGGCGTACTCGGCGTGGTCGGCCTGCACGATCGCGGCATCGACGGAAGCGTCGGGGCGATGCGGTTCCAGACCCAGCCGCTCCAACTCGGCGGCCGAGTACAGCGGGTCCGACACGGTCACCGCCGCACCGCGTTCCAGCAGGCACGCGACCGTGTCGAAGACGCCGGAGAACGCCGTCTCCTTCACTCCACCCCGGTACGCCGCCCCGAGCACCACGACGCGGGCGCCCGCGAGCCCCCCGTGGACCCGTTCGAGCAGCTCGACCGCGTGCTCCGGCATCGACGCGTTCCGCTCGCGTGCCGCCCGCACCACCGACGCCGCACCGTCGTTCCACAGGTAGAGCCGTGGGTACACGGGGATGCAGTGCCCGCCCACGGCAATCCCCGGCCGGTGCAGATGGCTGTACGGCTGCGAGTTGCAGGCCGCGACGACCCGCTCGACGTCGACGCCCACTCGCTCCGCGAACACCGCGAACTCGTTCGCCAAAGCAATGTTGACGTCGCGGTACGTGGTCTCGGCGAGCTTCGCGAGCTCGGCGGCCTCGGCGGACCCGAGGTCCCAGACGCCGTTCGGGCGTTCCAGGTCCGGGCGGTCGTCGAACTGCAGCACCGACTCGTAGAACGCACGTGCCTGCTCGGCGCCGCGCGGCGTGAGGGCGCCGATCAGCTTCGGGTAGCGCCGCAGATCGGCGAACACCCGGCCCGTGAGCACCCGCTCGGGCGAGAACACCACCTCGAAGCCCTGCCCGGCACGGAGCCCCGAGCCCGCTTCGAGCATGGGCGCCCAGCGATCGCGAGTCGTGCCGACGGGCAGGGTGGTCTCGTACGCGACGAGCGTGCCGGGGGTCAGGTGCCGACCGATCGCCTCCGTCGCCGCGTCCATCCACCCGAAGTCCGGCGCACCGTCGGCACCGACGAACAACGGCACCACGACCACGACGACGTCCGCATCGGGGATCGCGGCACCCGGATCGCTCGTCGCGTGCAAGCGCCCCGCGGTCACCACGGCGTGCAGCCGGACGTCGAGGTCGTGCTCACCGGGAAACGGCGGAACCCCCGCTGCCACGGAGTCGACGACCGCTGACGACACGTCGAGACCGATGACCTCGGCCCCCGACCCGGCGAACTGCACCGCGAGCGGCAAGCCGATCTTGCCCAGCCCGACCACCGTCACCCGCATGGCGCTCACGCCCGTACCTCCACCATCGTCCGGGTGCCCGCTGATGCGAGCACCGCCTCGGCGACCGCCAGGGTGCGCATCCCGTCGCGCATCGTGACGACCTCGGACGGGATCCCGAGGACCGCGTCGCGGAAGGCCTCGAGCTCGACGACGAGCGGCTCGCGCTTCGGGATGGCGAACCGCGTGCTCGCCCCCTCGGCGACCCCGCGGAACGCCGCGATGCGCTCCCAGTCCGTCACCACCGTCCCGTTCTCGTGGAAGGTCAGATCGGCGCTCAACGTGTCCGCGACGAACGCGCCGCGCTCCCCCGTCACCACGAGCAGCCGCTCCTTGAACGGACTGAGCCAGTTCACCAGGTGCGACGTGAGCGTGCCGTCGAGGAGCTCCCCGGTGACGGTGACGAGGTCCTCGTGCGGCCGCCCGCTCTTCGTGCACGCCAGCGCGCCGACGCGGGCGAACGGCGAACGCGCGATCCACGCGGTCGCGTCGATGTCGTGCGTGGCGAGGTCCTTCACGACCCCGACGTCCGCGATCCGCGACGGGAACGGCCCCTGCCGTCTGGTCGCGATCTGGTAGACCTCACCGAGTGCCCCGGCGTCGAGCCGGACACGGAGTTCCAGGAGCGCCGGGTTGTACCGCTCGACGTGCCCCACCACCCCGACCAGCCCGGCCCGCTCGAACGCGTCGACCATGCGGGCCGCTGCCTCGACGGACACCGCGACGGGCTTCTCGACCAGCACGTGCACGCCGGCTGCCGCGAGTTCGAGCGCGACGTCCTCGTGCAAGGCGGTCGGTACGGCCACGACCGCGAGGTCGACGCCGACAGCGATCAGCTCGGCGACCGACGTGACCACCGGGACGCCGTCCGCGACACCGTGCACGTCGCCGAGCGCATCGGCCGCGACCACGAGGGACACCCCGTCGAGGCCGCGGAGCACGCGCACGTGGTGCCGGCCCATCGCGCCGAGCCCGACGACTCCGGCCCGGAGCATCCGCGTTCCGGCACCGGGCCCCAACCGCGCCGTCACGAGCCGGCCCCGGCCAGCGTGGTCACCGCGGTCACGATGCGATCGAGCTGGCGGAGCGTCAGCGTCGGGTACACGGGGAGGGCGAGGACCTGCGAAGCGGCACGATCCGTCTCCTCCAGGCACGTCCGCGGTGTCACGTCGGCGAACGGCGCGAGACGGTGCACGGGCGTCGGGTAGTAGACGCCGGTCTCGATCCCGAACTCGGCGCGCATCGCGGCCGCGAAGCCGTCGCGATCGCATGGCACCCGGATCACGTACTGGTGGAACACGTGCTCGGCCTGGTCGTGCACGGTCGGCAGCACGACGCCGCGGAGCTCCGCGCTGAGGTACGCCGCGTTCGCCTGCCGCTGCGCCGTCCAGCTCAGGACCTTCCGCAGCTGAGCCCGTCCGATCGCCGCGTGCACGTCGGACATCCGGGCGTTGAAGCCGATGACCTCGTTCACGTACCGCTCGGCCATGCCCTGGTTCCGCAACAGGCGCACGGTGCGGTCCACCGACGTCGACGACGTGGCGATCATCCCGCCTTCCGCCGCCGTCATGTTCTTCGTCGGGTAGAGGCTGAACACCCCGGCCGCGCCGAACGTGCCGACCCGCGCGCCGCTCCACCGGGCTCCGTGCGCCTGGGCCGCGTCCTCCACGAGCACGGCCGAGCACGATGCGGCGATCCGCGACAACGCCGTCATGTCCGCCGGGTGTCCGTAGAGGTGCACGGGGACGATCGCCCGTGTCCGTTCGGTGACGGCACCGTGCACGGATGCCGCATCCATGCAGTACGTGTCGGGATCGATGTCGACGAAGACCGGAACGGCGCGGGCCAAGCGCACCGCGTTCGCCGTCGCCGCGAACGTGAACGACGGCACGATCACCTCGTCGCCCGGTCCGATGCCGAGCGCATGCAGGGCCAGGTGGAGCGCCGCGGTCCCGCTGTTCACCGCGGTGACCGGCCGCCCGTCCAGCAGCGTCGTGGCGAACTCGCGCTCGAAGGCCGCGACCTCCGGCCCCTGCGCCAGCATCCCGCTCACGAGGACCGCGTCGACCGCGCGCCGCTCCTCGGCACCGATGAGCGGCTTCGCCGCCACGATCGTCTCGACGCCCTGCCCGATGGTCACGACACGACCTCGAGCCCGCCGCCGTCGTGCCGCGCGCGGTAGGTCTCACCGGTGGACGGACACGTCCAGCGCTCGTCCCCGACCTGCGCGAGGCGGTGGCCCGCTCGACCGACCCAGCCCACCCGACGGGCGGGGACGCCTGCGACGAGCGCGTGGTCCGGGACATCGTGCGTGACGACCGCACCGGCAGCGACCGACGCCCACCGCCCGACGTGCACGGGCGCGACACACACCGCCCCCGCCCCGATCGACGCACCGTGCTCGACGACGACTCCGGACGGGACCCAGTCGTCCGGTCCCTTCGCCGATCCGTCCGGCGTGATCGCCCGAGGCGCGTGGTCGTTCGTCAGCACCGCTCCGGGCCCGACGAAGACCCCGTCGCCGAGGAGCGCCGGCCCGTACACGAGCGCAGCGTTCTGCACCTTGCACCGAGCACCCACCCGGACGCCTCGGCCGATCGTGACCCCGCGACCGACGACCGTGTCGGCGCCCACCACGGCATCCGCTTCGAGGTGGCTGTGGTCCCAGATACGCACCCCCGATCCCAGCGAGACCGAACTTGCGACGACGGATGCCGGCGACACGAACGAAGACGGCGCTGTGGACGTGTGCATGGATGCTCCCCGAGTTCATCGCCGACCCGGCGCCGACGATCCAGGAACGTTACCGGACAAATTCAGGATGTACGGCGCTTTTTGCATTTCGTATATATCGAGCCGTGCGATATCCAGAAATGCAATTCCCGTTGCTTTGGCGCATGCCATGTCTCCGAAGATGCAGCCACCCCGCCATCTCGCCCAGCCCGGGGCCGATGGTGACCGGAGACGATCGCGATGCAGTAGTGTGCATACCGACAACATGTTACATGTTGAGTACCACGGGCCGGCAACCGATCGCCGTCCGCCCTCCCCCATCGATCTGACCCTTCGCCTCAGCAGCGAGCGGTCCTCACAGAAAGAACACCATCCTCATGCGCACAATCAGCAAGGCATTCGCCGCGGCCGGTCTCGCCGCCGCGACGATCATCTCGGGACTGGGCATCGGCTCCGTCGCCGAGGCCTCGACCCCGGTGCCACCGCGCGAACCCAAACCGGCCTTCGAGTTCGTCACCCAGGGCACCGACTCCACCTGGTTGGGTGTGGTCAGGATCACGCACGGGATGATGTACAAGAGTTTCCCTTCCGCGGAACGAGCACGATCGGCGTCCTCGCCGTTCAGCTTCGACCCCAAGACGCGGTGGATCCGTGACCTCGACTCCGGCCAGTGCCTCGAAGCGGGCAGCAAGCAACCCATCCTCGGGTCGTGCCGCGCAGCGTTGACCTGGAGCATCGACGACGCGGGCTACATCCACGTCGACGACATCAACGGCTGGAAGAACCCGTACCTCATCGACGGCGGCGGCAACTTCTTCTTCGATCCGTCGCCCGAGAACGCGGTGCGGTTCGCCGATGGCTTCGGATGGCAGGCTCAAACCGGCGCGGAGCGGTAAGGCTCGGTGGACGTGGCGGTCGAACTCGGGAAGGACGGAGCGACGCACGGAGAGACGATCACCGTGCCGATCACCACCACGAGCTCAGTGCGGCGGCCGCCACAACACGATCTGCGTGTTCCGCTGCGGCCGCGCCCCGGCCCGCAACGACACAGCAGCACCGGTCGTCGTCGCCGCGAACACGCGAGCACCCGGCCGGTTGATGAGCTGATCGGCCAACGCCGTCTCGAGCTCCCGCACCCGGTCACGAAGCGCACGGTTCTCGTTCTCGAGGTCGAGCACCCGCCGGATCCCCTCCAGCGACACCCCCTCGGAACCCAGCCGCGCGATCTCCCGCAGCTGCGCGATGTCCCGCATCGAGTACCGACGCGACCCACCACGGGTCCGCCCCGGCACGACCAGGCCGAGCCGGTCGTACTGCCGCAGCGTCTGCGGGTGCATCTCCGCCAGTTCCGCCGCGACCGCGATCGCGAAGACGGGCGAGTCCTCGTCCATGTCGGTCATCGAGTGCTCCTTCCGTCGTTCGCGTGGTCTGAAAACCAGACTGGAGGGGCGGGGGGGGGGGCGGGCGGCGCCGCGCCCCGCCCCCCCCCCGGGG
>JASCOI010000086.1 GCA_029959665.1 Microbacteriaceae bacterium PS02333 | reverse complement strand
CCCGGCACCGCCCGCAGCGGGGGGCCGCGGGCCCTCGCGCCCCCGCACCGGGGGGCGCGCGCCCCCCGCGCGGGCGGCGAGCTCTCCGGTGGGCAGCGGCAGCGGGTGTGGATCGCCATGGTGCTCGCGCAGGAGACCGACATCGTCCTGCTCGACGAACCCACGACGTTCCTCGACATCGCGCATCAGTACGATGTGCTCGAGCTCGCGTCGACGTTGCACGCGGCCGGTCGGACCGTCGTCGCGGTGCTGCACGACCTCAACCAGGCCGCGCGCTACGCCACGCACGTGATCGCGATGCGGGCGGGGTCGATCGTCGCGTCCGGTCCGCCGGCGTCCGTCCTGACGGCGGACCTCGTCGAGGACGTCTTCGGGCTGCCGTGCGTGGTCGTCCCCGACCCCGAGACGGGCACGCCCCTCGTGGTCCCGCGCCGCGTGCGCTGAGCGCGCGGCGCGCGGCGCGCGCGGTCCCCGGTCCCGTCGCGGTCGCGTCGACATGCCGTAATTGCGGCATCTCGAACGTCCGCGCCCGCGTGTCGTGGAACCTTGGCGAAACTGAGCGGCGAGTTGTGGCACCGCGTTGGGGCGCGGGAGAGCGGGGCGGCGTGCGGCGGGCACCGCGCGGGACTAGCGGTAGCCGCCGTCCTCGAGCCCGGCCTCGATCTCGAAGCGGTTGCGGAGGGGATCGCGGCCGGCGGCCGCGTAGAGGAACGGCATGAGCATGCCGTACCGACGCCACTGCGACACGTGGATCCGCTCGTGCCGGAGCACCCGGTCGCCGTCGTTGTCCCGGGTGAGGTACACCGAGCCAACGCACGTGCCGCCGCGACGGAACACCCACCGCGGCAGGCCGGAACACACGATCAACCCGTCGACGCGGCGGATCGGGCCGGTCGACAGCGGGACGCCGATCGACAACCCGACGAGCGTCGCGAACGCCCAGCCCGCCCACGACACGGGGGAGTCGAGCAGCGGGTTGCGCACCCGCTACTCCGGGCGGCCGTAGGTCTCGAGCAGGCGCAGCCAGATCTCGTTCATCGTCGGGTACGCGGGGACGGCGTGCCACAGGCGGTCGAGCGGGACCTCCCCGACGACGGCGATCGTCGCCGCCTGGAGCATCTCCGCGACGTCCTGGCCGACGAAGGTCATGCCGACGACGACCCCGCGGTCCTCGTCGACGACCATGTTCGCGCGGCCGGTGTAGCCGTCCGCCTGCAGGGCCGCGCCGGCGATGTTCCCGAGCTCGTACTCGACCGCGCGGACGTTCAGCCCCTGCTGCTTCGCCTTCGCCTCGGTCAGGCCGACGCTCGCGACTTCGGGGTCCGTGAAGGTCACCTGCGGTGCCGCGGCGTGGTCGGCCGTGGCGACGTGCGCGCCCCACGGCTCGGTGTGCAGCGGGGTGCCCTGGTACCGCGCGGCGATCGCCTCGCCGGCAGCACGGGCCTGGTACTTGCCCTGGTGGGTGAGGAGCACACGGTGGTTGACGTCGCCCACGGCGTACAGCCAGTCGGTCCCGGTCACGAGCATCGTGTCGTCGACGTCGAGCCAGTCACCCGCGGTGAGCCCGACGGACTCGAGTCCGAGGTCGGCGGTGTGCGGCGTGCGCCCGGTGGCCGCGAGGACCTCGCTGGTGATGACCGTGGTGCCGTCGTCGAGGGTGGTGGTGACGAGTCCGTGCTCGTCGCGGTCGACGCGCGTCGGGTTCACGCCCGTGCGGACGTCGATGCCGGATTCGCGCATCGCGTCGGCGACGAGTTCCCCGGCGAAGGGCTCCATCCCGCCGAGCAGCCCGTGGCGAGCGACGAGCGTCACCTTCGCGCCGAGGGACGCCCACGCGGTCGCGAGCTCGGTGCCGGCGACGCCGCCACCGATCACCAGGAGGCTCTCCGGCACCGACTTGGCGCTCGTGCCCTCCCGGGTGCCCCACGGCTTCGCGTCCGCGAGCCCTGGGACGTCCGGGAGCGCGTGGAGCGACCCGGTGACGACGGCGACTGCTGCACGGGCGGTGTGGGTGGTGCCGTCGACCTCGATCGTCTTCGGGCCGGTGATGCGGGCGTGCCCGCGGACGAGGTCGATGCCGGCGGACTCCAGCCAGGAGACCTGCCCGTCGTCCTTCCAGTCGCTGGTGAAGGAGGTGCGTCGCGCGAGGACCGCCGCGGCGTCGAGCGAACCCGTGACCGCCTCTGCCGAGCCCGCGAGCCGTTTCGCCGCCGCGAGCGCGTGGCCACTGCGCAGGAGCGCCTTCGAGGGCATGCACGCCCAGTACGAACACTCACCACCCACGAGTTCCGACTCCACGATCGCGACCGAGAGGCCGCGCTTGTGGGCGTAGTCCGCCACGTTCTCGCCGACAGCGCCGGCGCCGATCACGATGAGGTCGTAGTCCGTCATGCGGCCGAGCGTACGCGGAGCGGCATGGAACCACACCGAATGCGGTGCGTCCCCCGGACTACGCCACCCGGGCGGCCGCGCTCAGGGCACCGACGGCCCGCAGGATGACGCCCATGTCGTCGACTGCACGGTCCGGATCGACCGGTGCGAAGCCGGTGAGTGCCGCACCGACGAGGCGGCGTCCGCGCGTGGCGGCCTGGATCCGCTCGACGAGTCCGGCGCCGTCGAGGCCGAACGGGACGGGTTCGAGGAGCCCGTCGAGTTCGGACGGGTCGAGGACGTCGAGGTCGACGTGCACGTAGACGGAGTCCGAACCGGTCGCGTCGACCGCAGCGGAGATCGCCTCGGGAGTGGCCGCGTCGACGTCGAGGTGGGTGAGGCCCGCCCTCGCGACGGCGTTCGCCTCGGCCTCGTCGACACCGCGCGTCCCGGCGAGCACCACCGACGCAGGAGCGACGGTGGGCAGCGACGGGAACAGGTCGGTCGGACGGTCGACCAGGATCCGGAGCGCAGCGGTCTCGGCGGCGATCGGCTGCGCACGGTTCAGCGCCCGGTAGCCGCTCGACCCCGAGATGCGCACGAACGCGGTGCCGGGCTCGAGGGCGACGCTGCCGCCGAGTGCGCTCGACCCGTCACCGCCGATGACGAGCACCGGTTCGGATGCGATCGCGGTCTCCTCCGCCACGCGCTCCGCGACGTGGAGCACGGAGGTGTAGCGGGCGAGCGCGGTCTCGAGTCGGTCGCCGGCCCCGGTCGGGACGTCGACGACGGTGGTCGCGGTGCGGGGGAGATCGGCTGCTATGGCTGCGGCTCCGTCGCCGAGGCGCATCGCACGCGACGACGCCGAACCCTGCCACTGACCGACGACGAGGAACTGCATCTCCTCAGTCTGTCAGGCGGGTCCGGCGTCGTCCGCAGTGCGTGGCCGGTTCAGCTCAGAGCGTCGACGAGCCGCCGGACTTCAGGGCTGCGAGACGCGCCTCGACCTCGGCGTCCTTGCCGACGTCCTCGAGGCTCTCGAACTGGGAGTCCAGGCTGGACGACTGGAGCTCCTGCTGGCCGATGACCTTCGCCTCTTCGCGGCGGACCTTCTCCTCGAAGCGGTTGAGGTCGCTCGTCGGGTCGGTGATGTCGATGTTGCCGATCGCGTCGTTGACCTTCGACTGGGCCTCCGCCGTCTTCGAGCGCGCCACCAGGCTGTCGCGCTTGGACTTCAGCTGCTCGAGCTTCTGCTCCATGTTCGTGATGCCGGTCTTGAGCTTCTCGACCTGCTCGTTCTGGGTGGCGAGCGGGGAGGCGTTGTCCTTGACCTCTTGCTCGGCGGCGATCTGCTTGCCGATCGCGATCTTCGCGAGGTTGTCGAACTTGTCGGCGTCCTCGCTCTTGCCCTCTGCGCGGTACTTGTCCGCCGCTGCCGACGCGTTGAGCGCCTTCTGGCCCCACTCCTGCGCGGCCTTGACGTCCTCCTCGTTGTCCTGCTCGAGCAGGCGGAGGTTGCCGATGGTCTGGGCGACCGCGCTCTTGGCGTCCGCGATGTTGTTCGTGTAGTCGCGCACGAGCTGGTCGAGCATCAACTGCGGGTCTTCCGCGTTGTCGATGAGCTGGTTGATGTTCGCCCGGACGAGCGTGGAGATGCGACCGAAGATCGACTGCTTTGCCATTGCTGTTTCCCCTTCTTGGGATGGTGGTTGTGCCGTGCGAGGTGGTGCGACTCAGCGGATCAGCTCAGAAGCGACCTCCGCCCGAGAAGCCGCCCCCGCCGCCTCCGCCTCCGCCGCCGAAACCCCCGCCCCCGCCGCCGAACCCGCCGCCGCCGAACGACCCGCCGCCGTAGCTGCCGCCGCGGCCGCCGAGGAGCCCACCGAGGATGATGCCGGTGACGAGGCCGCCGAGCTGCGCGCCGTTCCCGCCGCCCCCGCCGCCTGCGCCGGGCCACCCGCCCATGTGTTTGCCGGCTCCGACCCACGCCGCCGCCGCGTACTGCTCGGCGGCGCGGGCCGCCTGGAGCGCCCGCTGCGGGTCGGTGGTGGCGAGCTGGACCGCGTCGTCGAGTGCCCGTTCCGCCTCGGACAGGCGGGTCCGTGCCGTCGGGCCGACGCCGCCGCGACGCAGCGAGATGAACTCGCGCGCCTGACTGATCCTGGTCCGGGCGTCGCGGAGTGCCGCGTCGAGGGCCTGCATCGCGCGCTGGTTCTGTTCCTCGGCACCACGGGCCGAGGCGAGCGCAGCGTCGATCGCGGTGTTCGCCTGGGTCAGCGCGTCGACGGCGGCGATCGGGTCCTTCGGGTCGAGGCGTTCCCGCAGGACGGTCTCCGCGGTGACCACGGCCGACGCCAGGTCGGGTCCGCCGGTCGTCATGGCACGGGCCGCCGCGACGTCGCCCTCGATGTCGAGGCGCATCGCGTCCACCCGAGCCGTCGCTTCGCGGAACGACGCCTCGGCGCCGGTCGCCGAGGTGCTGAGCTGCTGCACCTGCGCGAGCGCGTGCTGGGCGTCCCGGACGGCGACGACGGCTTCGCCCTTGTCGCCGTTCGCGATGGCGGCGTCTGCTGCCTGGGACCGTTCGGTCGCGTACCCGAGGACCTCGCGCGCCTGGTCGACACTGTCGGCGACGGTCGCGAGGGTGCGGCCGGTGTAGGTGCTCCTGATCCGTTCCAGCGATGCGGCTGCCTCGGTCACCGCCGCCGGGGCGGCACGGACCGCCTCGCCGAGGGACACGGCCGCCGCCTCGACGCCGTCTTCCAGTGACCGCAGTTTGTCGAACGAGTCGGTCTGTTCCTCGATCGAGGCGTGGGCCTGCTCGCAGATCGCGATGATCTGGTTCGACCAGTCGGCCCGCTGCTGGGGGGAGTCCGGGATCTCGTCGTCGAGCTGCTGCTGGAACGTGAACGCCTTGCGGACGTTCTTCTGCGCGGTGGCGACGGCGTCGGCGAAGGGCTTCGCGGCGTCGGGGCCGAACTGGGCCGTCGCGAACCCGACTTCTTGTTCGGCGGTCCTGAGCTCGTCGTCGATGGTCACGAGCGCGGCACCCGCTGTGCGTTCGAGATCCGCCAGGGACGCCTGCTGCGCCTTGGTCGCGGCAGCCGTCCTCCGCTTGTTCCGCGTCCGGATCACGAGCACGATGACGACGATCGCGACGACCACGACGAGCAGCAGGATCCAAAGCCACGTGAGGTTCGGCGGCTGCTGCGTCTGGGCGAGTCCGTTCGCGAAGGCGGTGGCGGCCCCGGCCCAGTCGTTCGCCTTGAGCTTGGGGAGCAGGTCGTCGTTGACGGCGGACTCGACGTCGCCGGAGCTGATCGAGGTCTCGTTCGTCTGCTGGACGTCGTAGTTGCGCTCGTCCACCGCGATCGAGAGCAGGATGCTGTCGTTCTGGATCTGGTTCCCGCTCATCACCGCGTCGCCCCAGGCGCCGTGGTCGGTCGGGTCCGTGAACTCCGGCACGAACACGACGTAGAGCTGCGTCTTCGTCTCCGAGTAGAGGTCCTGCACCGCCTGCTCGACGTCGGACTGCTGGGACGACGTCAGTGCATCGGCGTCGTCGAGGACGTAGGCGCCCCGGAGGTCCACCGGCGCGGTCGCCCGAGCCGCGGTCGCCGGCGCGAGCACCAGCAGGGCGGTGATCGTCGCCGCAGCGAGTCGCGCTGCCCAGCGCCTGGACGTCCCCCTGCCCGTGGTCGACCCGATCCTGCTCGATCCACCCTGGACCGCTCGCATCCGTCCTCCGTCCGTCGGCGGCACCGTCCCGATCGTCCCGGTGGATCCCCGGAACGCCGCGGGAGGGCGCCGTCGCCCGGAGTCTATCCAGGCAGCGCAGCACTCGTCCGGGAAGCGTCGCACCTGTGGAGAACACTCACGGGGGACACCGTCTGTCCCCCGGTCGGGGTAGTATCCGCGGTGACCGTTTCGACGACGAAAGGGGTCGATGATGGAACGAACGACCAGCACGGAGGTCGTCCCGCTCGAGGACGGCTTCCACCGGGTCTCGACGCCCGCCAGTGGGGTGATCGGGTTCGTGCGCGAGCACGACGGCCGGTACGAGGTACTCCGCGGACGTGTGCGGCAGGCCACTCGCTCCGAGGGGCTCTACTCGACGATGAACGTCGCGCTCATCGCACTGACGCACGCCTGATCCTCCAGGACACCGGAACACCGCACGACCTCCGAGACACCGCCGCATGCGGCGGTGTCTCGCTGTGTTCGCGGGACGTCGGCAGACGCGACCGGGCCGACCATGCCACAGCCGTAAGGTGCCTGTGTGGGTGATCCGGGCCTCCAGACCGTGTCGGTGCGCGTCAGCGCGCCCGGTGAGACGCGGACGGCCGACCGGGAGGCCCTGCTCGCGTTCGTCGCGGAGGTCACCGGAGCGGACCCCACGACGGTCAGTGGCGGCCGTCGGTGCGCGCACTGCGGCAGCACCGCGCACGGGCGGCCGTGGGCCGCGGTGGGCGACCGGCAGCTCGGCGTGAGCCTGTCGCGGACGGACGGCGCCGTCGCCCTCGCGGTCGGTCCCGCAGCGCTCGGCGTCGACGTGGAGCGCGTCGGACGGGTGGCCGCGGCGCCGCTCGACGTGTTCGCCCCGGGGGAGCGTGCACGGTCTGCTGGCCATGCGGCGCTCCTCGCAGCGTGCTGGGCCGGCAAGGAGGCCGTCCTGAAGCGCGACGGCAGGGGCATGCGCGTCGATCCCGGCGCGGTCGACGTCGACGTGGCAGCGGGGTCGGCCGTCCTCGAGGGCGTCACGCATGCGGTCACCGTCGTGCGCCTGGACGAGGACCTCGTGCTCGCCGTCGCAGCGGACCGGGTGCCGCTGCGGCTCGAGGACCGCCGCTAGGGGAGCTCCGGGACGCCCGGGTCGTCGATCCACGGCGAGACGACGGCGTCGATGGCGGTGACACCCCGGCCGGACGCCGTCGCGAACGCGTCCAGCACGTCGGCCGGTGCGACCGTGCCGTGGCGGTGTCGCTCGGTGATCGTGCGCAGCCCGTCGAAGAACGCGTCGTCCCCGATGGTCCGCCGCAGCGCGTGCAGGGCGAGTGCACCGCGCTTGTAGACCCGGTCGTCGAACATGTCCTTCGGCCCGGGGTCCGCGACGACGAGGTCCTCCGGCTGGTCGAGCAGTCCGGCGCGGTGCTCGGCGGCGAGTCGATCGGCGTCGTCACCACCGCGGTGCTCGGACCAGAGCCACTCCGCGTAGCAGGCGAAGCCCTCGTGCAGCCAGATGTCCTGCCATCGTCCGAGCGTCACCGAGTTGCCGAACCACTGGTGCGCGAGCTCGTGGGCGATGAGCCGGTCGGTGCCGTGCTCACCGTCGACGTGGTTCCGGCCGAAGACCGCCAGGCCGTGGGCCTCGAGCGGGATCTCGAGCTCGTCGTCGGTCACGACCACGCCGTACGCCGGGAACGGGTACGGCCCGAACCGGTCGGCGTAGAGCGCGAGCATGTCCGGCACCCGGCCGAAGTCGGTCTTCGCCGCAGCGGCGAGGTCAGCCGGGTGGTGCAGTGTCACGGGGACGTCGGCACCGCGGAGCGCGTGCGTCCGGTAGCGTCCGATCTGCACGGTCGCCAGGTACGTGGACATCGGGTCGGTCGTCGAGTACGTCCACCTGGTGCCGCGACCGGTGCGCTCCTTGCCGAGCAGCTCGCCGTTCGCGACGACGTCGTACCCGGTCTCGCAGGAGATCTCGAAGCGGTAGGTGGCCTTGTCGTCCGGTCGGTCGTTGCACGGGAACCACGACGGCGCACCGGTGGGCTGGGCGGCGACGATGACACCGTCGGCCAGTTCCTCCCAGCCGATCTGACCCCACGGGCTCCGGAGCGGTCGCGGGGTGCCGCGGTACCGGACGTGCACCGTGAACTCGGTGCCCGACGCGATCGGGGTCGCCGGCGTCACCGTGGCCTTGTGGACGGCGGTGGTCGTCTTCCGTGCCCGCTGCCCGTCGATGTCGACCCGGTCGACCGACAGTCCGTGCAGGTCCAGGGGGACCTTGTCCAGGTCCTCGAGGGCGGTCGCGGTGATCGTCGCGGTGCCGTCGAGCCGGTTCGTCGCGACGCGGTAGTCGAGTCGCAGGTCGTAGTGGTCGGCACGCCAACGACGGTCTCCACTGTGCGGGGTGTACGGGTCGGCTGCGTTCGTCGGCTTCACGGTGCCGTCGAGTCTGCCACGCGGGCGGACGGCTCATCCCAGGCGGAGTCCCCGGCGGAGTCCTCCCACGGCGCCTGTTCCCACGGCGCGATGGGGTTCCCTGCCCAGCGGGTGCCGCCAGGGACCTGCTCGCCGCGCATCACCAGGGACGCCGGTGCGACGGTGGCGCCCGGGCCGATGCCGGCGGCGGGCAGGACGACGCTGTGCGGCCCGAGCGTGCCGCCGGCATCGATGCGGACCTCGTCGAGCTGCATCACGCGGTCGTGGAAGAGGTGCGTCTGCACGACGGTGCCGCGCGCGACGGTCGCCCCGGCACCGATCGTGACGAGGTCGGCCTCCGGCAGCCAGTACGTCTCCAGCCAGGTGCCCCGCCCGATCGTCGCCCCGAGGCTCCTGAGCCACGCGGCCAACGCCAGCGTCCCCGTCGCCTGCTCGGCGAACCACGGCCGTGCGACGGTCTCCACGAACGTGTCCTGCACCTCGTTCCGCCACACGAAGGACGACCAGAGCGGGTGTTCGGTGGCGGTGATCCGACCGACGAACGCCCACTTCGCGATCGTCGACACGATCGCGGCGACGGCTCCGGCGACGATCAGGACGGGCGCGGCGAGCAGGACCGTCCACCCGATCCCGACGGCCGACCACAGCGCGACGAGGGCGGCGCCGACGCCGAGCGCGATCGCCGCGGAGACCATCGGTGCGAGCACCCGCAGGACCTCCCAGCAGCCGCGGGCGACACGGAGCCGCACCGGCGGACGGAACGTGCGCTCCTCGTCGAACGTCGTGGCTGCGCGACGGAGCCGGACCGGCGGGGAGCCGAGCCACGACGACCCCCGCTTGGCCTTCTTCGGCACGGCGGAGAGCACCGCGACGAGCGCCTCGCGCGGGACGCTCCGTCCGGCGCCGGTCATGCCGCTGTTGCCGAGGAACGCGCGACGCCCGACCTTGGACTTCCCGATGGTGACCCGGCCACCCCCGAGCTCGTAGGTGGCGACCATGGTGTCGTCGGCGAGGAACGCCCCGGATGCGATCTGCGTGAGGGAGGGCAGGAGGAGCACCGTGGAGATCTCGGTGTTGCGGCCGACCCTGGCGCCGAGGAGCCGGAGCCACAGCGGCGTCACCAGGCTCGCGTACAGGGGGAACAGGAGCGTCCGAGCCGCGTCGAGGACCCGCTCGGTGCACCACGCCTGCCAGCCGATCCGGGAGCGGACGGGGTGCCTGCCCTCGTGCAGGGCGATCCCGAGCAGGCGGACGACCGCCACGACGAGCCCGGCGTACACGGCGCCGGCCACGATCGTCGCGACCGGGACCACGGCGAGGGCGTGCAGCACGGCGGCGCCGAGTGAGGGGGCACGGCCGACGATCGCGACGGCGACCAGCAGGCCGACCGCGACGCCGATCACCGGCAACCCGGCCACGGCCACCGACCCGGCCCCGTACGCGACGAGCCAGCGACGACGGGCCGGGGGACGAGCCTCCCGGTCGTGCCGGGCGGAGCCGACGCGTTCCGCCGGCGATCCCGCCCAGCGCTCCCCGTCCGGGACCTGCCCGGCGACGGCGGAGCCGGCCTCGATCTCGGCACCCGCGCCGACCGCGGCACCCGGCATCAGCGTCGTGCGGCTGTGCACGACCGCGTCCGCGCCGACCTGGACGCGCCCGAGTCGGAACACGTCGCCGTCGACCCAGTGGCCCGCGAGGTCGACCTCGGGTTCGATCGACGCACGCTTGCCGATCGTGAGCATGCCGGTGACCGGCGGCAGCGTGTGCAGGTCGACGTCGCGGCCGATCGTCGCGCCGAGGGCCCTGGCGTAGTAGCTGATCCACGGGGCGCCGGCGGTGGACGGACCGTCGACGGCCTCGGCGATGCGTTCGGCGAGCCAGACCCGGACGTGCACCGATCCGCCGCGCGGGTGGTCACCAGGGCGGACGCCGAGCAGCACGAGCCGGACGAGGGCGACGGTGAGCGCCATCTTCCCGATCGGGGCGACGAACACGAGCAGTGCGATCACCAGCACCGGGACCGGCAGCGCCGGCAGGAACGGCAGCGTGGTGAGGTGCAGCACCCCGGCGACGAGCGCCGTCCACGTCAGGACCCGCAGGCCGCGGAGCAGCTGCACCGGGATGCCGAGGAGCGTCAGGGCCAGCCCCGTCGCCGGCGGTGTCGGACGGACGTCGCGCGAGGCGGCGGCGACCGGTCCCGATGCGTCGAGCGCGTCGGCCAGCGCACCGATCCGCGGGTGGTCGTACACGTCGGCCACGGTCGTCGTCGGGTAGCGCTCACGGATCGCGGACACCAGCTGCGCGGCCGTCAGGGACCCGCCGCCGTGCGCGAAGAAGTCGTCGTCCTCTCCCGTGACGGGCACGCCGAGGATCGCGGCCCAGCGCTCGGCGATCCAGGCGACCGTCGGCGGGAGCACCGCGGTGTCGCCGCCGGCGGGACCGGTCAGCGGCCAGGGGAGCGCCGCGCGGTCCACCTTGCCCGACGTCCGGGTGGGCAGGGAGTCCACGACGGCGAGGAACGGGACGAGCGCCGCGGGCAGCTCCTCGCGGAGCCTGGAATTCGCGGCCGCGGTGTCGATCGTCGTACCGGCGACGGGAGCGACGTACCCCACGAGCACCTGGTTGCCCGCCGGGGTCCGTTGCACGACGGCGGCACCGCCCGCGACGTCGTCGAGGGCCTGCAGCGCGGCGTCGATCTCGCCGAGTTCGATGCGGCGACCGCCGAGCTTCACCTGGTCGTCCGCGCGGCCCTGGAACACGAGGCCCTCCGGGTCGTACCGGACCAGGTCGCCGCTCCGGTACGCGCGCTCCCACCCGAGCGACGGGAACGGCGCGTACTTCTCCGCGTCCTTCGCCGGGTCGAGGTACCGACCGAGTCCGACGCCGCCGATGACGAGCTCGCCGACCTCGCCCGGGGCGACCCTGGCGCCCGCCGGGTCGACGACGGCGAGGTCCCAGCCGTCGAGCGGCAGGCCGATGCGGATCGGTGCCGACCCGTCCATCAGGGAGCCGCACGCGACGACGGTGGCCTCGGTCGGGCCGTAGGTGTTCCAGACCTCGCGGTCCCTGGAGGCGATGCGGGCGGCGAGCTCCGGCGGGCAGGCCTCGCCACCGAAGATCACCAGGCGGACCTGCTCGAGGGCGTCGTCGGGCCAGAGCGCCGCGAGGGTCGGGACGGTGGACACCACGGTGATGCCGTGCACGATGAGCCACGGACCCAGGTCGACGCCGGTCCGGACGAGGGAGCGGGGCGCGGGCACCAGGCACGCGCCGTGGCCCCACGCGAGCCACATCTCCTCGCAGGACGCGTCGAACGCCACGCTCAGCCCGGCGAGCACGCGGTCGCCCGGCCCGATCGGTGCGCGCTGTAGGAACATCCGCGCCTCGGCATCGACGAAGGCCGCTGCGGAACGATGGGTGACCGCGACGCCCTTCGGGACGCCGGTGGAGCCGGACGTGAAGATGATCCACGCGTCGTCATCGACGGTCGGAGCCGCCGCCGACGGCGCCTGGTCCCCGTCGCTGCCGACCGGGATCGCGTCGCCGTCGCGGGTCCGCAGCACCCCGCCAGCGCCGATCACGCCGACGACGCCGGCCTCGCCGAACACGAGCGTCGCGCGCTCCTCCGGGTCGTCCGCGTCGACCGGCACGTACGCGGCGCCGGCGGCGAGCACCGCGAGGATCGACAGGTACAGGTCACGGCCGCCGGACGGGATCCGGATGCCCACCCGGTCGCCCCGCCGGACACCGCGCCCCGCGAGGTCGTCCGCTCGCTCGCGCACCAGCCTCATGAGCGTCCGGTAGTCGATGGTCCCGTCGGGGTCCTCGAGCGCGAGGGCCTCCGGGTGCGCGTCCGCGGTCGCGGTGAGGACATCGAGCAGCGTCCGCGGGTCGGCGGCGAGGTCGCCGCGGGCGAGTTCCCGCTGCGGGTTCCCGGTGACGATGGGCATCGCGTCCTCTTCCCGGTCGTGTGCTGGTCGACCGGCCCGTGATCTTAGGGGGCCGAGGTGTCGTGCTCGGAAACACCCCGGACGCCGAGGGCTGACCTGGCGTCGTCGAGCGCGGTCGCGAGTCCGATCGAGTCGTCGAGCCCGTGCAGCGGTGACTCCGTTCGGCCGTCCGCGACGTACCGCGCGAGCGCTGCCGCCTGCCACGCCAGACCCTGCCTGCCGCGGAGTCCGGTCGGTTCGGACCACCGGTCGTCACCGGCGGCGTGGTGCAGCACGAACGAGGCGGGGAAGACGAAGTGGTCGGTGTACCGCACGGTCGCCGTGCTGCCCGCGACCACGGCGAGACCGGGGGTCCACGCCGTCATCGAGGTGGCCACCACGGACTGCGCGCCGCCGGTGGCCGTCGACACGGTGACGGACTGGAGGTCCACCCCGCGATCCGAGACCGCTCCCGTCGTCCGGCTGGTCACCGGGGCACCGGTGGCGAAGCGGGCGAACCAGTGGCCGTAGACGCCGGCGTCGAGCAGGGCGCCGCCGCCGGCCTCCGGGTCGAACATCCGGTCCGCCGGGTCCGGTTCGTGCGGCCAGCCGACGTCGACGGTCGCCAGGTGGACGTCGCCGAGGACACCGTCCGCGATGAGCTGCGCGACGACGGTGGTGCCCGGGAGGTACCTGGTCCACATCGCCTCCATGGCGAGCACCCCGGCGGCGCGGGCTGCGTCGGCGAGGCGTCGGGTGTCCGCCGCGGAGGTCGTCATCGGCTTCTCGACGAGGACGTGCTTGCCGGCGGCGATCGCCAGGAGTGCGTGTCCGAGGTGCTGCGGGTGCGGGGAGGACACGTAGACGACGTCGACCGCGGGGTCGGCGACGAGTGCCTCGTACGAGCCGTGCACGCCGTCGATCCCGTGTCTGGCGGCGAAGGCCGCGGCGCGTTCGGGGGAGCGGGACCCGACGGCGACGACGCGCTGGTCGGAGTTCGCGTGCAGGGTGCTCGTGAAGTCGTTCGCAATGACCCCGGGCCCGATCACGCCCCAGCCCAGTGGCGGCCCGCCTCGAAGCGGCTCAGCGGTGTGCACCGGAAACGAGAACATGGCCTGACGCTACCGCGACTCGTGCGTTCCGCTCCGGAGGTGACCACGGCGGGGATGTCACTGTGCCCCCAGGAGGATTCGAACCTCCGCCCCTGCCTCCGGAGGGCAGTGCTCTATCCCCTGAGCTATGGGGGCCCTGGGTGGGAACAACCGTAGCAGGTCCCGACGCGGCCCCGAGACCACCCGACCTCACCCGGGCGTGCCCGACCTGCGCCAGGATCGTCCCATGCAGCAAGGAGTTCGTCCCGTCCTCGCCGTGGTCGACGTCAGCGACACCGGCCGACACGATCCCGCGTTCCACGACGCCCTCACGACGCTGACCGGGCGCGCCGTCGAGGTTGCCCGTGCCGCGGGGTGGGAGCCGCGTCGGGTGGCCGCCGAGCAGCTCGGGACCGCTGGACTGCAGCGGGCGCTGGCGGACGCCGACGGGGTGCTCGTGATGGGCGGCGAGGACGTCGCCCCCGCTCACTACGGCGGCCCCGAGGACTACGAGGGGCGCGGGCAGCACTTCTCGGTCGCCGACCTCGCGCAGATCGAGACGGTCCGGGCGGCGGTCACGGACGGGCTGCCGACGCTCGGCATCTGCCGTGGCATGCAGGTGATCAACGTGGCGCTCGGCGGCGACCTGGTCCAGCACCTCGAGCACGGCGGGCACGTGGCGCCGGGGGACCCCGCGGAGAGCATGGTCGACCACCGGGTGTCGGTGGTGTCGGGCAGTCGGCTCGCAGCGGCGCTCGGGTCCGAGGAGCTCGACGTGCGGTCGTCGCACCACCAGGCGGTCGGGCGGGTCGGCGACGGACTCCGCGTGGTCGCCACCGCGCCGGACGGCACGGTGGAGGCGGTCGAGCACGAGACCGCGCCGCTCTGGGCGGTGCAGTGGCACCCGGAGGACTCCGGTGCCCGTGGCACCGCGCTCCGCGACCTGCTGGTCGCGATGCTGCCGTCACGCGACTGACGACCGACGGGAGGCCCGTGGCGGCCTGGCACCGCGCCTCCAGTCGGTCCGACCCGCGTCAGCCTGCCGGGGTCGCGGTCGAGGAGGCGGTCGGCGCGAGCGCCTGGCGGACGGCGTCCACGACCGGCTGGGCGGAGCCCGGCTCGGTGAACAGCGTCGACGACGTGGTGATCCAGTACGGATCGGCGAACGCGTCGGCGCGACCGACGTCGTCGGTCAGGGCGAAGTACCCCTCGACGCGGTAGGTCGGCACCGAGCCACCGCGTTCGTAGAGGGCGTCCTTGAGGTTCGTGAGCGACTTCTCAGGCAGGTTCGCAACGGCCAGCGTGATCGTGACGGACTCGTCCGACACCTCGTGGAACACGCACACGCGGCCGCGCTGCTGGGCGATCTTCGCCGCTGCCGACCCCTTCTCCGGGGTCGCGGACGCGTCGAGTTCGAACTGCTTCCCGTACACGGCGAAGGCGGTGTCCGGGATGAGCTCGGCGCACGTCTGGCTGATGCGCTTGCCGATCGGGGCGGCCGTGGCGCTCGCACTCGGAGCCGTCGTCGGGGTCCGCGTGGGGGACCCGCCGGAGTCGCCACCGGAGCAGGCGGCGAGCACGAGGGCTGCGGGGACGGCGAGCGCGGCGACGCTGATCGCCCGGGCGGATCGTCGGGTGGTCATGCGGACATGATGCTGCACGTCGCCGGGTGGGACCGGTGGGTTCCCGCTCGCCCGGTAGACTCGTCCGCCGTGACTCCTGCCGAACTCTCCGCCGCGTACCTGTCGATCCTGACCGGGATCGTCGAGCGTCGAGGCGCGTCCGACACCGTGACCGTCGAGGAGTCGCACGTCGCCCTCGAGCGCCCCAAGAACCGGGCGCACGGCGACTGGGCGTCGAACGCCGCGATGCAGCTCGCGAAGCGCCTCGGGACGAACCCGCGCGAGCTCGCGACCGAGATCGCCGGCGAGTTGACCGAGCTCGACGGCGTCGACTCGGTGGACGTCGCGGGCCCCGGCTTCATCAACATCACGCTCGAGGCCGCGGCGGCCGGCGAGATCGCCCGCACCATCATGGAGTCCGGCGAGTCCTTCGGGCACGGCGACCTGTACGACGGCGTGCGCATCGACCTGGAGTTCGTGTCCGCGAACCCGACCGGCCCGATCCACATGGGCGGTGTCCGCTGGGCCGCGGTCGGCGACAGCCTCGCGCGGGTCTTCCAGGCGCAGGGCGGCCTCGTCACCCGCGAGTACTACTTCAACGACCACGGCAGCCAGATCGACCGGTTCGCCCGGTCGCTCGTCGCGTCGGCGCTCGGGGAGCCGGCCCCGGAGGACGGCTACGGCGGCGCGTACATCGCCGAGATCGCGGCGCGGGTGCTGTCCACGTTCGACGGGGACGTCCGCGACATCCCCCGCGACGAGGCGCAGGAGATGTTCCGCCGTGAGGGCGTGGACTTCATGTTCGCCGACATCAAGCAGTCCCTCCACGAGTTCGGCGTCGACTTCGACGTCTACTTCCACGAGAACTCGCTGCACGAGTCGAAGGCCGTCGAGCGCGCCATCGAGCGCCTGCAGGAGCAGGGCCAGATGTACGAGGCCGACGGCGCGCAGTGGCTCCGCACGACCGACTTCGGCGACGACCGGGACCGCGTCGTCATCAAGTCCGACGGGGAGCCCGCGTACATCGCCGGCGACCTGGCGTACTACCTCGACAAGCGCGAGCGCGGGTTCGAGCGGAACCTCATCATGCTCGGCGCCGACCACCACGGCTACGTCGGCCGCATGATGGCGATGTGCGCCGCGTTCGGCGACGAGCCGGGCAAGAACCTCGAGATCCTCATCGGGCAGATGGTCAACCTGATGAAGGACGGCCAGCCGTTCCGGATGTCGAAGCGCAACGGCACGATCGTCTCGATGGAGGACCTCGTCGAGGCCGTCGGTGTCGACGCCGGTCGGTACGCGCTCGTGCGGTTCGCGATCGACACCGCGATCGACATCGACCTCGACCTGCTGACCAAGCGCACCAACGACAACCCGGTGTTCTACGTGCAGTACGCCCACGCCCGCACGCAGTCCGTCGCACGGAACGCCGCGGCATCGGGTGTCGACCGTTCGGCGTTCGACGCGTCGCTCCTGACGCACGACACCGAGGGTGCGCTCCTCGGTGCCCTCGCCGAGTACCCGCGGGTGGTCCGGCAGGCCGCCGAACTCCGGGAGCCGCACCGCATCGCGCGCTACATCGAGCAGCTCGCCGGCCTGTACCACCGCTGGTACGACGCCTGCCGGGTGACGCCGCTCGGGGACGAGGACGTGACCGACCTGCACCGCACGCGGCTCTGGCTGAACGACGCGACGGGCCAGGTCGTGCGCAACGGCCTCGGGCTCCTCGGCGTGAGCGCCCCCGAGCGCATGTAGCGCGCCGCGCCGCGCCGCCGCGCCGCCGCGCCGCCGCGCCGCCGCGCCGCCGCTCCGCCGCTTGCACAACCGAAAGCAGCTCGCGCCACGGAATCCCGTGGCG
>JASCOI010000085.1 GCA_029959665.1 Microbacteriaceae bacterium PS02333 | reverse complement strand
CCGGGGCGGGGCCCACCCCGCGGCCCGGGCGCCGGGGGCCCCGGGGCCCCGGGGCCTCCTGTCCGGGAGATCGCTGGGTCTCAGGCCGCGAGGTGCGCCTGCAGGAACCAGCGGTCCTTGGTCAGACCGCGCTCGATCTCGATGACGACGTCCTGGCTGTTGAGGTCGACCTCGTCGAGTCCCTCGACCGCACGACGGACCTGCGCGAGCGCGGCGTCGATGTCGGCGATGACCTCGGTGATGGTGACGTCGGAGTTCTGGAAGCCCTCGGACAGCGCCGGAATCGTGGTGTTCGCGGCGACGGTCGCGATGCGCGAGTCGACCGGCAGCCCGAGGGCGACGATGCGCTCCG
Organism: Microbacteriaceae bacterium PS02333; assembly: GCA_029959665.1. Taxonomy (GTDB): domain Bacteria; phylum Actinomycetota; class Actinomycetes; order Actinomycetales; family Microbacteriaceae; genus Curtobacterium; species Curtobacterium guangdongense. Next base: position 16,688 of record JASCOI010000085.1, on the reverse strand, counting down.
CGGCGAGGTCGGCGTACTCCTGCGCGTGGTCGACGATGTCGTCGAGCAGCTCGTGGACACCGACGAAGTTCCGGCCGCGCACGTGCCAGTGCGCCTGCTTGCCGTTGACGACGAGCGCCTCGAGGTCGATGACGACCGGGGCGAGGAACTGTGCGACACCGGCTGCGAGCTCCGGCGTCGTCGAGAACGGGGACGTGGTGTTCGGGGTGGTCGTGCTCGTGGTCATGTGCTGCTTCCTCCTACCTCGTGGGCACGACCGGATCTCGTGCGCCGGTCGTGCCGATGGAACAACCATGCTCCGCTTTCTTGAACGGCGCAAGGAAGCACAGGCTGACCTTACCCGCCGTACTCCACCTGGACCTGCTGGCCGGCGTCGGTCAGTTCGAGCTGCACCGCCGCACGGGCCTGCTCGACCCACGGGCTGTCCGCACAGCCGATCCAGACCGTCGTTCGCGGCTCGCAGTCGGCGACGCACCACTCGGCGGCCCAGCCGATGACGGCGGCGGCGAGGGCCTCCCCGTGGTCGGCGAAGACCAGCGGGGCGACGGCGGACGCGCGGGCGCTGCGGACCAGCCACGTGACGGTCACCCGCGGGGGCGCCGGGAGGATGCGGACCTGCTCGTCGAGGGCGACCTCGACGAAGACCTGGCCGTACGCGTTCTCGGGGAGGTCGAGCAGCAGACGGTGGATCTCGACGAGGTCGTCGGAGCTCCCCGCGATGAGGATGCGCTCGCTGGGCTGTCGACGGGTCCTGGCCATGGACCCAACGGTAAGGGAAGCCTTACCTCAGGACAACCCCGAGGTGCTGTGCGAGGAACTCCCACATCCAGGTGAGCGCCACCGCGTTGGTCAGCCCGGGGGCGTTCTGTGCGATCTGCGTCGCCACGCCGTCGCTGTAGGCGGCGAGCTTGAGCGCGACGACCGAGGGGTCGATGCCGTCGGACGCCGCGTCGAAGGTCCCCCCGTCGATCCCGCGGCGGATCACCCGGACCAGGCAGGACTCCCAGACCCGGATCCGTTCCGCGTACTCCTCGGCGACCTCCGGCCGACGGGCGACGGCGGTCCAGTAGTCGGACCAGATCCGCCAGTGCTGCCGGACCTCCTCGCTGTCGTCGAACAACGGCTCGACGAGCATCCGCAGCGCCGTCACCGGGTCGGGCTCCGCGTCGACGGCGGCGACGATCGCGCCGTAGAAGCGCTCGGTCTCGAGCACGACGACCTCGTTGAGGATCTCCGCGACGCTCCCGAAGTGGTAGGTCACGGTCCCGACGGAGACACCCGCCTCTGCCGCGATGTCGCGGAGTCCGGTCGCGCCGAGACCGTTGCGGACGATGACGCTGCGCGCCGCGAGGACGATCATCGCGCGGCGGACCTCCGGGCGCTGGCGTGCCCGTGGCTTCGGCCGCGCCGGCTCCGGTGCCTGCTGCTCGGCGCTCACGCGGACGTCCTCGGCACCTCGTCACGGAACGTGTGCTCGGCGACGAGCTGCTCCTCGGTCCCGGCCGCGCCGTCGCGTGCCCATGCACGGACGGTGTTGACGAGGTGGAACGACCCGGCGTCCGCCGCCACGTGCGACGTCGTCTCCAGGCGTGCGGCCCAGTCGGTGTGCTCGAGTCCGATCGCCCAGCGCGAGTCCGCGGTGGCCGAGGTCGGGTCGTCCGACCGGATCCGGTACGTCTCGCGCGCGTCCTCGCTGAACACCAGTCCGTCCGGGTAGACCCGGCCGCCGCCGTACCCGGGATCGACGTCGAGCGTCCACGTGCCGGTCTCCACGTCGTGGGTGACGGTGCGCTGCGGGAGCGGGTCGCTCGGTTCCACCCGGGTGATCGCGAGCGGGGTCGACCGCTCGGGCTCCTCGAAGCGGATGTCGTCGTCGTCCGACCCGGTCCACACCGGCAGGGTCACCGAGCTCCGGGACGGATCGAGCACGAGGGTCGCTGCCGTTCCGTGCGGCCACACCCACGGCCAGTACGACGTCGACACGGCGACCCGGAGTCGGTGTCCGGCGACGAAGCGGTGCCCGGTGGACACCAACCGGACGGGCAGCTCGGTGCGCACTCCCGGCTCGAGCGGGTCGGACCGGTCCATGCCGTGCCGGCGAGCCGCGTTCAGCACACCACGGGTGACGAGGGTCGAACTGCCGTCAGGGGCGACGTCGCACAGCCGCACGGTGACCGTGGCGCGGGGCTGGTCGCTCGTGACGGCGAGGCCGACGAGGACGTTGCCGAGCAGGTCGAACGACTCGTCGACGTCCAGGTCGAAGCACATCGAGCGGCCGTCCTCGGCGCGCTGGTCCGGTGGCAGGTCGGTCGCGTTGCCGAACGGGAAGAACCGTCCGGCGTCCGTGCCGGTCTCCTGCGGGGAGGCGACCACGACCTCGCCGTCACGGCCGCCACGCAGGGTGTCGAGCGCGTGTGACACGGACTCGGTCGCGGTCGACGGCCACGAGGTCGCCCCGACCCACCGCCCTGTCCGCGACGCGTAGTACGTCGCGGGCGGTTCCGGGTCGTTGATCCACGCGCGCAGTGCCGGATCGGCCTCGACCCCGGTGTCGACCCCCTTGAGCCAGCGGTCCCACCAGCGCAGCGTCTCCTGCAGGAACCCGATCGACGGTCCCGGTGCGAGCCCGCGGTCCGGGTACTGGTGGGACCACGGCCCGACGATCCCCTTGACCGGGGCGTCGACGTGCTCGACCAGGCGCAGGACGGCGTCCCGGTACGGATCCGCCCAGCCGCCGACGGCGAGGACCGCTGCGCCGATGTTCTCGGAGTCCTCCGCCGCGCTGCCGTGCCGCCAGTAGTCGTCACGGGACTGGTGCGACAGCCACACCGGCGTCATCGGTCGGTTCGCGTCGAGCCGCTCCTTCCAGCGCGCGACCCACGACGGCCCGACGACCTCGGGCCGCGGCGGACGGGAGTTGAACGCGAACATCGTCGCGCCCCACGCCGCCATGTCGATCCCGAGCACCGCGCCGCCGACGTAGTGCACGTCGTTGTCGTAGCGGTCGTCCGTCGAGCACACCGTGACGATGGCCTTGAGCGCCGCCGGTGCCCTGGCTGCGAGCTGCAGGGCGTTGAACCCGCCCCACGAGATGCCGAACATCCCGACCGCGCCCGTCGACCACTCCTGCGCGGCCAGCCACGCGATCACGGCCTCTCCGTCGCGCAGCTCCTGCTCGCTGTACTCGTCGTCGAAGAACCCGTCCGACGACCCGGTCCCGCGGATGTCGACGCGGACCGACGCGTACCCGTTCGCCGCGTACCACGGGTGCCGCTCGGAGTCCCGCGGCGCCGTCCAGTCGTCGAGCCGGTACGGCAGGTACTCGAGCAGCACCGGCACCCGGGCATCGGCGGACGCGTCGGCGGGGGTCCAGATCCGGGTGTGCAGCCGCACCCCGTCCGGCATCGGGATCCACTCGTCGCGGACGGTGACCCCCTCCGGCAGTCCGGTCGGCACCCCGATCGCCGTCAGCCCGTCCGTCATGCGTCCTCCCAGTTCCTGATCCGGTGTCCGTCGCCGTGGTCGGTCCAGCCGTCGACGTGTCGCCAGTGCTGCACGCCGTCGTCGACCTCCGGCAGTGTGGTCACGCCCGGCTCGAGCGTGGCCGCCAGCAGCGTGCTCGTGTAGGGGTGGTTCGGGCCGGTGAACACCCGCTCGGTCGGGCCGATCTCCACGATGCGGCCGCCGGTCATCACCGCGACACGGTCGGCGACGCCCCGCACCACGGCGAGGTCGTGGCTGATGAAGAGGCAGCTCAGCCCGTTCTCACGCTGCAGGTCGGCGAGCAGCGACAGGATCCCGGCCTGGACCTGCACGTCGAGCGCCGTGGTGATCTCGTCGGCGATCACGAGTCGCGGCCCGGCGGCGAGTGCCCGTGCGATGCCGACGCGCTGGCGCTGTCCGCCGGACAGCTGTGCCGGCAGACGGTTCGCGAACTCCGGTCCGAGGCCGACCTGCGTGAGGAGCTCGGCGACGCGCTCGCGCGAGGACGAGCCGGTGAAGAGCCGCAGCGGCCTGGCGATCGCGGCGCCGACGGTCCGACGCGGGTTGAGGGACGTGTCGGCGTTCTGGAACACGAGCTGTACGGCGCGACGGAGCTCGGCGGACCTGGCAGCGACGGGCTCGCGGAGGTCCCCCGTCACCGTGTCGTCCGTGTAGTCGAAGCTGCCGGACTCGGCGGGCACCAGCCCGGCCAGTGCCGTCGCGAGCGTCGACTTGCCGCTGCCGGACTCACCGACGACGGCGAGGGTCTCGTGGGCCGCGATCTCGAAGGAGACGCCGTCGACCGCGGCCGGCAGGCCGCGCCCGTACCGGACCACCAGGTCCCGTGCGGTGACGACGGGACGGACGGGAGGCACGGTGGGCGTGGCAGTGGAGCCGACCGTCACCGGGACGGTCGCCTCCAGACCGTCGCGACCCGCGCCTCCAGACCGTGTCCCGTCCGGGACAGCGGCCAACAGGGCCCGCGTGTACTCGTGCTGCGGGTCGGCGAAGAGGTCGGCGGTCGCGCGGTGCTCGACGATCTCGCCGTGCCGCATCACGGCGATCTCGTCGGCCATGGCCGACACCACCCCGAGGTCGTGGCTGACCAGGAGGACGGCCATCCCGAGCTCCCTGCCGAGGTCCGCGACGAGGTCGAGGACCGCCGCCTGCGTCACCACGTCGAGCGCCGTGGTCGGCTCGTCGAGGACGAGCACACGCGGTCGCGCCGCGACGGCCATGGCGATGGCGACGCGCTGCTGCTGGCCACCCGAGAGCTGGTGCGGGTACCGACGGACGATGGTGTCCGGGTCGGGCAGCCGCACGAGCCGGACCAGTTCGGCGACCCGCTCCGGGCCGTCCGGCTCGCCGTGGGCGCGGAGCGCCTCGCGGATCTGCTCCCCGATCCGCATCGACGGTGTGAGCGCCTGACCCGCGTTCTGCGCGACGACGGACGCGGTGCCGCCGCGGAGCGCCCTGGTCTCGGCGGGCGACAGGGCGAAGACGTCCTGCTCGGCGACCGTGACCGTTCCGCCGACGACGGTCGATCCGGTGCGGAGGTGGGCGAGGAGCGTCCTGGCGACGGTGGACTTGCCGCTGCCGGACTCCCCCACGAGACCGAGCGTCCGGCCGGCGTCGATCGTGAACGAGACGCCCCGGACGACCGGGACCCAGGTGCGACCGGCGGCGTAGGAGATGGCGAGGTCGTCGACGCGGACGGCCTGCGTGGTGGTCGTGTCGATGACGGTCATGCGCTCGTCGCTCCCTGCGTGGCGCGGTCGACCCCGAGCGACTTGCTCAGTCCGTCCGCAGCGAGGTTGAGGCCGATCACGAGGGTCGCCAGGGCCACGATCGGCGCCAGCGTGCCGAGCGGCACGACGGTCAGTGCGGTGCGGTTCTCCTGCACCATGAGCCCCCAGTCGGGCGTCGGCGGGTTCGCGCCGAACCCGAGGAAGGACAGCGACGCCACGAGGAGCACGATCCACGACGCCCGCATGGCGTACTCGACGAGTACGACGTCGAGGACATTCGGCAGGATCTCGCGGAACACGATCGACAGGGGCTTCTCGCCACGGGCGCGGGCCGCGGTGACGTAGTCCTGCGTGATCACGGTCCGTGCGGCACCGCGGACCACCCGGGTGACCGCTGGAGCGTAGACGATGGTCACGGCGAGCACGATCACCCACAGGCCGGCGTCGAAGACCGTGACGACGACGAGCAGCGCGAGGATCGAGGGCACGCTGAGCAGCGCGTCGACGACCCGCATCACGACCTCGTCGAACCAGTTGTCCGCGTACGCGGTGACGGCGCCGAGGAACGTCCCGACGGCGACCGCGATCGTCGTCGCGAGGAACGTGACGAGCAGGGCGTACCGACCGCCGTTCAGCGTGCGGGACAGGATGTCGCGGCCGTACTGGTCGGTGCCGAGCCAGTGCGTCCACTCCGGACCGGCCAGCACGTTCGTCGAGTCGGTCGCGACGGGGTCGTGCACGCCGATGAGGGGCGCCAGCACCGCGAGGACGAGGTGCAGGGCGATCAGCCCGAGGCCGATGGCGAGTGCGGTGGAGCTGCGGAGCGGCGCGACGGCGGCACCGATCACGCTGCGTGAGCGCGGGGCGATGGCGGTCATGCGGTGGCCTTCCGTTCGGTCGTCGCTGCGGTGCCGGTCGCCGTGCGCCGCCTGCTCGCCGGTCGGATCCGCGTCCGTCGCTGCCGGGTGCGGAGCTTTGGGTCGAGCGCGAGCGCGACGAGGTCGGCGGCGAGGTTGCAGATGACGTAGATCACGGCGCTGAGGAGCGCGATCGCCTCGATGGTGGGCAGGTCCCGGTTGAACACCGACTCGAGCATGAGCTTGCCCATGCCCGGGTAGTTGAAGACGTTCTCCACGACGACCACACCGCCGAGCAGCCACGCCACGTTCAGCGCGACGACGTTGAGCGTCGGCAGCAGCGCGCTCGGGACCGCGTGCTTCCACACCACCCGGCGCATCGTCAGGCCCTTGAGCTCGGCGGTCGTGACGAACTCCGACGCCATCACGTCGATCGTCGAGGACCGTGCGGTACGGACGATGTACGCGGCCATCGCGAGGGTGAGCACGATGATCGGGAGCCAGATCGTCGGCAGCAGCTCGGCCACGGTGGCGTCGCTGCCGCGCAGGACGACGGCCGGGAAGAGCGGGATGCCGATCGCGAAGAGCAGCACGAGCACGGTCGCGACCATGAACTCGGGCACGCTCATCACGACGAGGCTGACGATCGAGATGACCCGGTCCGTCGGGCGACCCCGACGCACGCCGGCGACGACACCGAGCGTCAGGGACAGCGTGACCCCGACGAGCATCGCGGGCACGGCGATGAGCATGCTGTTCCGGAAGGCGGTGAACAGCGTCGGCGCGACCGGCTCGCCGCTGACGAGCGACGTGCCGAAGTCGCCGTGCGCGGCACCGACGAGCCACTGCCCGTACCGGAGCCAGACGTTCTGGTCGAGGCCGAGCGACTCGCGGAGCTGCTTGACCGCATCAGGCGTTGCGTTCTGCCCGAGCAGCTGCTGCGCGACGTCACCCGGGAGCGCCTGCACGGCGAGGAACACGAACAGCGAGGCGAGCACCACCGTGAGGAGGGCGATGCCGACCCGGCGGAGGACGGGGAGGAGGACGTTCATCGGCGCAGTCCGATCCGGAGGTAGTCGAACTCGAAGCCGAACTCCGAGTAGTTCACGACGTCACGGGACAACCCCACCAGGCGGTCGCCGAACATCGGGGTCATGTCGGCACCGTCGGCCACGACGAGCCGCTGGGCGTCCTGGTACAGCGTCTTCCGCTTGGCGTCGTCCATCTCGGCACGCGCTTCGTCGAGGAGCTGGTCGAACGAGCCGTTCGACCATGCGCTCTCGTTGTACGACGACCCGGAGCGGAAGATCTGGTTCAGCAGCTGGTCGATCGGCCGGCCGGTGAACCAGTAGCTCACCATGAGCGGCTTCTGCATCCAGATCTGCGTGTAGTAGGAGTCCGAGGAGGCGTTCCGGACCGTCAGGTCGATGCCGGCGTCCGCGACCTGGTCGCGGTACGCGACCGCGAGCGGTGTGAAGACCGACTCGTAGCTGGACGTGTAGATCGACGCGCGCAGTCCCTCCCGGTCGGCCCGCTTCAGCAGGCTCCTGGCCTTGTCGGGGTCGTACTCGCGCGGTTCGTCGAGGAACGCGGCGAGCTGTGGCGGGACCGGGTTGTCCCAGCCGGGCGACCCGGTGCCCTGCAGGGCGGTCTCGACGATCCGCTTCGGGTCGTAGGCGAGCTTCATCGCCTGGCGCACCGTCGGATCCTTGAACTCGGCGCTCGTGGCGAGCATCGGGATCGTGTACCACTGCGCGTTCACGGAACGCGCGACCGTCGCCCGGTCCGATGCCGCGACCACACGGGCGGTTGCGAAGTCGAGGTTCGTCTGCGAGATGAGGTCGATCTGCCCGGCGAGCAGCGCGTTCACCCGTGCGGTGGTGTCCTGGATCGAGAAGAAGTCGATCCCGTCGAGTGCCGGACGACCCGCGAAGTGGTCGTCGAACGCCTCGACGCTACCGGCTCCGGCCGGGGTGAACGAGGACAGTTTGAAGGGACCGGTACCGATGCCGGTGCTGCCGATCGTCCCCACGGCCGACGCCGGGACGATGTAGCACTGGTACGCGGTCAGGAGCGACGGGAACTCGGCATTCGGCTTCGTCAGGTCGAACCGCAGCGTGTACCGGTCGACCGCGCGCATCGAGTTCGCGTCCATCACCTCGCCGAGCACGCCGGCCTGCGGGGATCCGGTCTTCTCGTCCAGGATGTGCCGGATGCTGGCGATCGCGTCGTCGGCGCCGAACCGGGACCCGTCGTGGAACCGGACACCCTGACGGAGGTGGAACGTCCACACGGTGCCGTCGGCGTTCGCGGACCACTCCCGCGCGAGGTCGGGCACGGTCTCCCCCGACTCGTCGAGCTTCACGAGCCGGTTGTAGAGCGCGCCGAGGTACTCGTACGCGGAGAGGGAGCTCGCGGAGTCGAGGGTCTCGGCGGCGGATGCGGCGGGGCGGGCGATGCGGAGACGACCGCCTCGCCGGGCGGTGCCGGTCGCCGCCTGCTCGGGGATGCCGACCGTTCCGGCGCTCGCTCCGGAGCTGCATCCGGTCAGGGTGAGCAGGCCGAGGCCGGCGAGACCGGCGGCGCCGGTGAGGAGCGCGCGGCGGCTCGGGCGACGGTCCGCTGGGGCGCGGCCGTCTTCGGGTTGGACGATGGGTGGCATTCGGGGTGACCCCTCCTGGTAATCGTTCCGGTGAACGATAGAGGTGCTCGCGCCTGCGATCCAAACGTGTGACGCGTCGACGGTTCGCGTCTGCGGCCGCTCGATCCGCGGGAATCCGCGGATGCGGCGACCAGTAGACGGTCCCCGAACGTTTACGAATCCGTTACACAGCGCGGGCTCGGCGGGACCAGGATCATGTCGAGGCGAGGAGCACCGATGGCGACCTTCACACGCGGGTTCGGCGGACGACGGCGCGACGACGACGGTCGGTTGCCACCCGGGCAGACCCTGGTGCGCGACTGGCCCGTGCTGTCCGCCGGGGACACACCGGACGTCTCCCCCACGGACTGGACGTTCTCCATCAGGACCGAGACGGCGCTGCACGAGTGGACCTGGGACGAGGTGCAGGCCCTCGGGGTCGAGGACGTCACCGTCGACATCCACTGCGTCACCCACTGGACGAAGCTCGACATGCCGTGGCGCGGGGTGCCCCTCGACCGACTGTTCGACCAGGTCGAGACGTCCCTCGACTACTGCATGGTGCACAGCTTCGGCGGCTACACGACGAACGTGCCGCTCGACGAGCTCCTCGACGGGCAGGCCTGGATCGCCTTCGAGGCGGATGGTGCGCCGCTCGAGCCCGAGCACGGCGGGCCGGCGCGGCTGCTCGTCCCGCACCTGTACTTCTGGAAGAGCGCGAAGTGGGTGCGCGGAATCGTGATGCAGTCCGACGACGAGCCCGGGTTCTGGGAGAACGCGGGCTACCACCTGCACGGGGATCCGTGGAAGGAAGAGCGGTACTGGTGAGCGGCCTGGAGGCCCGGGCCGGCACGGTCGCGCCGCCAGCGACCCGCAGACGGCCGGCCTGGCACGACGCCACGGTCGCGTCCGTCGGAGCGGAGACCCCGACCGCGCGCCGGATCGTCCTGGACGTCCCGACCTGGCCCGGCAACGACGCCGGACAGCACCTCGACCTCCGGCTCACCGCCGAGGACGGCTACCAGGCCACCCGCTCGTACTCCATCGCGTCCAGTGGACCCGGCACCCGCGTGACGCTGGCGGTCGATCGTGTCGACGACGGCGAGGTGTCCCCGTTCCTCGTCGACGCCGTCGAGGTCGGTGACGCGCTCGAGGTGCACGGGCCGCTCGGCGGGTGGTTCGTCTGGCATCCGGACACGTCGGCGTCCTCGGCATCGCGCCCGGTCCAGCTCATCGCGGGCGGATCCGGGATCGTCCCGCTCGTCGCCATGGTGTCGGCGCACGCCGACGCCGCCGATCCCGCACCGTTCCGGCTGCTCTACGCCGTGCGGACCCCCGAGGACGTCTTCTTCCGGTCCGAGCTGGCGGCAGCCGCGACGGGGTCAGCTCCCCTCGAGGTGACGATCGTGTACAGCCGACGTGCGCCCGACGGATCCTCCGCGCCGGTCGGTCGTCTCACGCGGGACACACTCGGCGCCGCGGTCCTCCCACCGTCAGCTGGTGCGCTCGTGTACGTCTGCGGATCGACTCCCTTCGTCGAACAGGTCCTCCGGTGGCTCGGGGAACTCGGGCACGACACCGGGGACGTCCGCGCGGAGCGCTTCGGAGGGAACGGATGACGATCCTCGACGGCAACGCCCTCGCCGGCGATCTGGCGGAGGTCCTCGGACCGGACCCGACGTCCGCCACGCTCCGGTGTGTGGGGTGCGGTTCCTCCGACGCACTCGGTGTGGCACGAGTGCACCGGAGTGCGATGGGCTCCGTCGCACGGTGCGACGGGTGCGGCACGGTGCTGGTCACGGTCGTCCTCGTCGGTTCCCGACGACTGGTCGGGTTCCCCGGGGTCCGAGCGGTGACACTCTGACTCGCGGTGTTGCTCGTCCCGGAACCAGAAAACCCCGACCGAGGTCGGGGTTTCCGGGGGGCCGGGTGGAGCCGGCGATTCCCGAGCGGATGACGAGATTCGAACTCGCGACCCTCACCTTGGCAAGGTGATGCGCTACCACTGCGCCACATCCGCATCGCGCGACTGGATGGTCGCGCAGGGTCCACCATACCCGTCCCTGCGCGTTCGGCCCGACTCTCTGCCAGAACCGGGCGTGTCCGTGTTGGCTGGGGGGCATGAGCGACTTCGTGAAGGACACCACCGACGGCACCCCTGCCGAGCCCGAATCACACGGCGTCGACCTGGTCGACGGCGACGAACCGGCGATCAGGATCCTCGTCCGCGGTGACCTGCCACCCACACTCGAGCACGACGGTCGGACGTGGGCCGCGACGAGTGAGACCCACGACGCCGGAGACGCGCCGGCGATCACGGTCTACCGGCCGGTCTGACCGCGCGGCGCCCCTCACCCCGACCGGGTGAGGGGCGCAGGATTCCTCGCCTTCACCCGGGGGAAGACCTATGGTTCTCGTAGTTCTTGCCTTTATCAGGGAAAAGGCGGTTCCATGAACACGATCACCAGCGCGCGTCCGATCCGGGGAGACCGGGAACGGACGCCGACGAGAGCACTTGTACGACGCCGGCTGACCGACCGGATCGAGGACTTCCGGCAGTCGGGCGACCGGCTCATGACGCTGTGGGCGCCCGCCGGAGCCGGGAAGTCCGCGCTCCTCGCGCAGTGGGAGTCGTCGCTGTCGATGCGCGGCATCCCGCACCACACGGTCGGTCCGTGCCGCGACGACCTCCAGACACTCATCGACGAGCTGGCGGTCCGACGGTCGTCCGACACGGCGTCCGGTCAGTCGGTTGCGTCGGCAGAGCGGTGGATCCTCGTCGACGACCTGCAGCAGACGGACCCCGCGGGCACCGCGTTCGTCCGCCTGCTCGGCGTGGTCCCGGAGGGCGCACGCCTGCTCATCGCCGGCCGGTACGAGCCGAGCGAGTTCGCGGCCGTGGTGGATGCCGCCGGGGGCCGGACGGTGCTCCGGACGGCCGAGATGCGGTTCACCGCCGCGGAGACCCACGCGTTCGCGGCGGAGTTCGGGATCTCGCTCAGCATCGCCGACGCCGAGCGGCTGACCGATCGAACGGACGGGTGGGCCGCTGGGATCGGGCTCGCGATGCCGTACCTGTGGTCGCACGCCGACCCGTCGTCCGCGATCGCACAGTTCGACGGCGACCTGCACTCCGTGGCCGACTACCTCGTCGTCCGGGTGCTCGACGGGCTGGACGAGCACGACCGGGCGGTGCTCATGCGCGCAGCGGTGACGGAGCACGTCCCGCTCGACCTCGCCGTCACGCTCACCCGGCAGCGCGATGCCGGGGCGGTACTCGAACGACTCAGCACCAGGAACACCCTGGTCGAACGGGACCGCACCCACGACGGCTTCAGCTTCCACCCGCTCCTCGTCAGCTACATGTGCGCCGAGTCCCGACGCCGCGACGAGGTCTCGGCCGTCCAGAACCACGCGACCGCCGCACACTGGTACGAGGCCGGTGGAGACCACGAGTCCGCTCTCGCGCAGGCGCTGCGCTCCCGCGACCGCGGCGTCGTGCAGGCGCAACTCGAGCGATCAGGACTCACACTCCTCATGCAGGGCCGCAGTGCCGGCGTCGCAGCCGCGCTCCGCGTCGTGGAACCGGTGACCACCTCGCTGCCGATCGCGATCGTCCGGCTCGCGATGGACCTGCCGGACTTCCGCGATCGCGTCGGCGCCGCAGAACGACTCGCTGATGTCCGTCGGATGCTGCGCGCCGCGAGCGATGCAGAGGTCGCGCGCTGGACCCCGTACGTGCACGCGATCGCCGGGTTCATGGTGGACGACGCGGTCGAGGCCGAACGCACCCTCGCCGAACTGAGCGGGTACCTCCGGGCCACCTCGATGGGCTCCCTGGACGTGGCGCTCGGGATCCGGTCGGCGATCGCATGGTGTCTCGTCGCAGCCGGGCGGTTCGCCGAGGCCGAGCCGCTCCTGCGGTCCGTCCAGGCGGCCGCACTCCGCGCCGGGTACGCCTGGGTCTACCTGATGGCGACCGACGGGATCGCGACCCTCGCCGCACGTCGAGGAGACTGGCGGAGCGCGACGGTGCAGGAGGGGCGGATGTCGGCGCTGCCGTTCGACGCCACTCCCCCGTACAACCGCGCCACGGCGAGGGCAGTGCTCGTCAACATCGCGTACGCCTACGAGCGGTGCGAGCCGGTGTCGTTCACCCCGGCCCGTCTCGTCGAGGCCGCCGACCCGACGGGAGACGACCTCGGTCTGCTGTTCCAGTCCCGAGCGCTCCTGCTCCTCGCCGCGCTCGACGGCGAACACGGCCCGCGCGAGTCGTTGTCCCGTCTGCTCCAGCTCGTCCGGACCGAGGGCGAGGGACACCCGCGCACGGTCGCGGCCGCCGCACCGCGGATGCACTTCTGGGCGAACCTGCTCCACGGGGCCGCTGCCGCCGGCGAGGTCCGCCGAGTGGTCGCGAGCGTCCTCGGCAGCACGTCGCTCGAAGTCCGGACGCTCCGGGTGTCCGCGACGAACCGGGCAGACTACGGTGCGGTGCGTACGCTCGCCGACGCCGTCGACGGCGACCACGTCGCGTGGACCGGCACGAGCGTCGTCCAGGCACACCTCGCACTCGCCGCGCACGCACTCGACGGTGGCCGATCGGGCGAGGCGGCCGACCGCGTCCGTCGTGCCCTCGACCTCAGCGAGGAGTTCGGCTACACACGGGAGTTCCTCGCCTGCCGCGGACTGGGCGCGCGGCTCGTCCTCGCCACGCAGGGATCGTTCGGTGCGCTGGAGCCCTACGCGGCGCACGTGCTCGGTCGGTGTGCTGCCGAGCACATCGACCTCGGCGCGGACTCGGACGAGCCGGCGGTACCGCTCACCCCGAAGGAACGGGTCCTGCTCGAGGAACTGCCGGCGCACCAGACCCTCGGTGAGATCGCCGCGAAGCACCACCTCAGCGTGAACACCGTGAAGACCCACCTGCGGAGCATCTACGCGAAGCTCGGGGTGACCGGGCGGACCGAAGCGGTGAGCGCCGGACGCAAGCACGGCCTCCTGTGAGTGCCGGACCCGACCACGGGGACGACGTGACCTGACCACCCGGCTCAGGTGACCGGGTGGTCGGTCCGCACCGCGTCCACCGCTGCCGCGTTGCTCGGGAACACCCGTGCGTCCCCGACCAACCCGAAGTGGTCGAGCTCCGCGCGGAGCGCCGTGCGCACCCGGCTGAAGGCGACCTCGACGTCCTGCTCTCGGCACCACTCGAGCGCCTCGGCCGCGACGTCCGCCGCCGTCGTGTCGACGCCCGTGATCGCCTCGCAGTCGAGCACGAGGGTCCGCACGTCGTGGTCGACAGCCGCTGTGACGGCCGCCCGCACGCCGTCGCCGAACCGCTGGGCGTTCCCGAAGAACAGCGGCCCGGCGAACCGGAGCACGACGACACCGGGTGCCGTCGTCACGCTGTCGTCCCGCACGGCCCGGAAGGCACTCATCGGCTCCCCGGACGGCGCGATGACGTCGACCGGTGGTGCGGCCGCCCGACGCACGACGTCGACGAGGGACAGGACGAACGCGATCACCACACCGATGACCGGTCCGAGGAACAGCGCCCCGAGGAAGCAGACCGCGGCGACGGTGAACTCGAACCGGCGGAGCCGCCAGAGCCTGGCGAAGTCCCGGAAGCCGAGCAGCGGGACGACGGCCACCGCGACGATGGCGCCGATCGCCGGTGAGGGGATGTCCTCGAGCAGCCCGGTGCCGAAGCAGACGACCAGCAGCGTCAGCACCGCGGCGACGAGCGCCGGCAGTTGCGTCCGCGAGCCCGCCTGGTCCATCGCCGCGGTCCTGGACGCGGATGAGCCGACGGTGAACCCGCCGGTGATCCCGGCGCCGAGGTTCGCCGCCGAGAACGCGAGGAGGTCCCGGTTCGGGTCCACCGTGTAGCCGTGCCGCTCGGCGTACCGGCGGGCGACGAGGAGGCCCTCGGCGATCGTCACGAGCGTCAGGGCGAACGCGCTCGGCACGACCTGCAGCCACTGGTGCCAGCTGATCTGCGGCCAGGTGAACACCGGAGGCCCTGCCGGCACGCTCCCGAGCACGTCGACGCCGGCCTCGTCCAGGTGGAATCCGACGAGCACGAGCGTCGACACGACGAGCACGACGAGCGCCCACGGCACCGCACGCAGCCTGCGGCCGAGGACGAGCACGACGATCGATCCGACCGCGATCACCACCGACCAACCGTTCGTCCCGCCGAGTCCCGCGGCGAGCTGTCCGACCTTCTCGACGAACTCACCACCGCTGTCGATGTGCACCCCGAGCATCTTCGCGACCTGGCTGACGAGGATGTCGAGCGCGAGCCCACCGACGAACCCGACGAGGATCGGGGCAGAGAGGAAGTTCGCCAGGAACCCGAGCTTCAGGACGCCGCACAGTGCGAACAGCACCCCGCCGATGAGCGCCTGCGCGAGCGCGAGTTGCACGTACGCACCGCTGTCCGCCGCGACCAGCCCCGTGAGCGACGAGCCGACGAGGGCCGCTGCAGCCGCGTCGGGCGATGCGACGAGCTGCCGCGTCGACGCGAGGAGCGCGTACAGCGCTGCCGGGACGATGAGCGCGTAGAGCCCGGCGGTGGGCGGGAGGCCCGCGATCTGCGCGTACCCGATGTTCAGCGGGATCGCGATCGCCGCCAGCGTGACGCCGGCGAGGAGCTCGGTGCGGAGGGTGCCCCGTCCGAGCCCGGCGAGTGGGCGGTTCATGCGCGCGCCCCCTTCTGCTGCCGTTTCGGCTTGGGCGGGGCGAGACCCTCGACGTCCCCGAGCGCCGGACGGATCCACCGGGAGTCCGGGTTCGCATCCACGAGCAGCGACCGGACGAGCAGGGTGAGCGGCAGCGCGAGGATCGCTCCGAGCGGACCGAGGACCGCGGACCACACGACGACCGACAGGAACGAGATCGTCTGGTTCAGGGACACCGCCGACCCGACGATGTGCGGCTGCAGCCCGGACTGGATCACCCCGTTGATGACCGCGTAGATCACGATCACGGCCACCGCGTTCTGCCATCCGTTCGCGAGCAGCGCCAGGAAGACCGGCGGGATGATCCCGATCCAGTACCCGATGTTCGGGATGAACCCGGTGATGAACGCGAGCAGCCCCCACAGCACCGCTCCCGGGATGCCGAGCAGCCACAGCGCGAGCGTGTCGAGCGCGGCGACCGCCGCACCGAGCAACGCCGTGACGACCATGTACCGCCGGACACTGACCGTGTACGCGAACAGCGCGTCGACGAGCAGCGGTCGGAACGGGTGGAGCCGGGCGGCGATGAGCCGACCCCACCCGGCGTCGAGCGTCATGAACACGATCAGCGACAGCACCAGGAACGTCGAGAACCCGAAGCCGAACACGCTCCCGAGCAGTCCGGAGGCGAACGCGACGATCCTGCTCGGGTCGAACTCGGCGAACACGGCGCTGACCTGTGCCTGCCCGATGCCGACCGCGCTGAGGGCGTCACCGACGGAGTGCTCCAGCTCCGTGAACTGTGCCGAGTACTGCGGGATGAGCGTCGCGAACTGCGCGACCGAGACCACGAGGGCAGCCGAGAACCCGATCGCGAAGAGCAGCACCAGGATGATCACCACCGCCGAGGCGAACCCCCGCGCCAGGCCGATGCGCTCCAGCAACACGCGGGCGGGCTGCACGCAGATGGTGACGACGAGCGCCAGCACGGTCGGACCGATGATCGACGAGAACCGCGCGCAACCGATCGCGATGATGACGGCTGCGGCGAGCCCGAGCACCAGCCGGAGTCCGCGGGTCCCCGTCGCATCGGTGCGGTCCGCCCGGCCGGTACGGTCCGTCCCGTCGGTGGTCGGCACGGACTGGAGGCTCGGTGCGGCACCGCGCACCCGTCGCCTCCGGAACCATCCGAGTCGCATGCCGTGCCTCCTGGGTTCGTGGGGGGGGGGGCCGGCCCCCCGGGGGGCGGGGCCCCCGCGGGGGGGGGGGGGGGGGGGGG
>JASCOI010000084.1 GCA_029959665.1 Microbacteriaceae bacterium PS02333 | reverse complement strand
ATTCTCGGGGTGGGGGTGGGGGGGCCCGCCGCCCCCCGCCCCCCCCCGGTCCGCCATGCGCGTGCGTTCCCACCCATCACGCGCGCAGGAGGAAGCCGAATCGCGCGTAGGAGGCGGGAAAAAACGGCCTCCTACGCGCGGAAGGACCTCCTACGCGCGGAATGACCTCCTACGCGCGAAAGGGCCCCGACCGGAACGACGGGCGGTCAGCTCCACCACGTCGGGAAGGACGCGGTGATGGTGTCGACGAGGGCCTTGCGGGCACGTCGGGGGCCGGCGAGCCAGGCCTCGATCGCGCCGACGAACCCCTGGGCGACGAAGCCCGCCGCGACGTCGTCGAGGAGCTCCGGGCGCGTGGCCGGGTCGAGCTCCCGGATGTGCAGCGCGCTCGAGACCGTGAAGTGCTCGACGAGCAACCGGTGCAGCGAGCCGTCGTTCGGGTCGGGGAGCGCCTTGCCGTAGATGTCCCGGTGCGTCACGACGTGCTCGACGACGGCGTTGATGCCCTTGCGGGTGATCGCGGCGAGTTCGTCGCGGCTCGCACCCCGGTCGGAGGCGGTCCGGCGCGCCTCGGCGTCGTCGTCGCGGATGCGGTCGAGCTCGGGGGTGAGCACGTCGGCCAGCAGCGAGCCGGGGGAGACGGCGTGCGAGTAGAACGTGGCGCGGTTGATCCCGGCGGCGCGGGTGACGTCGGCCACCGTGATCTCGGAGACGGGGCGGTCGGCAGCGAGCCGGAGGATCGCCTCGCGCAGCGCGGCCGTGGTGTGCAGGATCCGAGCGTCCACCATGACGCCCACCCCCTCTTCCGGTACGAGTCCGCCCGGAGGCTCCCGAGCCCTCCGACGGTACCGCAGGTCAGGGGAGCGGCACCGTGTCGACCACGACGACACGCGGCAACGAACGGCGACGGGGTGCGGCGCATGCGGACCCGCCCCTAGGATGGTTCCGCGGACGAATCGATTCGATCGATCCCGCGATCACCTCCCCCCACCGCCCCTCATCGTCGAAGGACCCTGCCGTGACCGCGCCCGCGACCACTGGTTCGCTCACCGTCATCCTCCATCCGGGGGACTCGCTCTCCCGCGCCCAGCGGCTCGTCTACGTGTTCGTGCTCGGTGCGCTGACCGCGCTCGGGCCGTTCACGATCGACCTGTACCTGCCGGCGTTCCCGTCCCTGAAGGACCAGTTCGGGGTCACCGACGGCGCCGTGCAGCTCACCCTGACCGCGACCACGATCGGATTCGCGTTCGGCCAGCTGCTCGTCGGCCCGTGGAGCGACAAGGTCGGTCGCCGACTGCCGCTCATCATCGCCACGACCGTGCACATCGTGGCGTCGATCTGCGCGTCGATGGCGCCGAACATCGAGGTGCTCGCCGTCTTCCGCGTGCTGCAGGGCATGGGTGCCGCCGCCGGTGGTGTGGTCGCGATGGCCACCGTCCGCGACCTGTTCGGCGGCAAGCCCCTCGTCCGGATGCTGTCGAGGCTCGCGATGGTGAACGGCCTCGCGCCGATCCTCGCGCCGCTCATCGGCTCCCAGATGCTGCGGTTCGTCAGCTGGCGCGGGATCTTCGTGTTCCTCGCCTGCTACGGCCTGGCCGTCGTGATCGCGTCGATCCTGCTCATCGTGGAGACCCTGCCGCCCGCGCGTCGGCACGAGGCCGGCCACTCGACGATGGGGCAGCGCTACCGCGCCCTGTTCTCCGACCGGATCTTCGTCGGGGTCGCACTCATCGGGGCGATGGTCTTCAGCGGGCTGTTCTCCTACCTCAGCGCGTCGCCGTTCCTGTTCCAGGACGTCTTCGGGTTGGACGCCCAGCAGTACGGGCTGCTCTTCGCGGTGAACTCCGTCGGTGTCGTCGTCGGGGTGCAGATCTCGTCGCGGATCGCGCAGCGCGTCGGACCGCAGTGGATCCTGGCGTGCTCGACAGCGACGCTCTTCCTGGCGGCGGTCGCGATCATCGTGCTCGACCTGCTCGGTGCCGGGCTCGTCGGAGTGCTCGTCCCGCTGTGGTTCTTCATCGCGGCCTGCGGGTTCTCGTTCCCGCTCGTGCAGGTGATCGGCCTGGCCGCCCACGGCAAGGAGGCGGGGACCGCTGCGTCCGTGCTGGGCGCGCTGAACTTCGGGGTCGCCGGGCTCATCTCGCCGATCGTCGGGTGGCTCGGCATCTCGCAGGCGGCGCCGATGGCGGCCGTGATGGCGTGCACCTCCGCGGTCGCGATCGTCCTGCTGTGGGCCGTCGTGCGGCCGCGGACGGTGCCGGCGCTCACCCACTGAGTGCCGCCGGTCGACCCGGGACCGTACCGCGTCGGCGCACGCGTCCATAGGCTGTGTCCATGAGCGACGTGGTGGAGCAGGCACGGGCCGCGGCCGAGGCAGCGCGGGCCGCAGCGGACGAGGCACGACGCCTCGCGGACGAAGCAGCGACGCGTGCCGAAGCGCTCGCGAAGGCGCTGGAGCAGACGGCGCGCACGCCCGACGCGGAACCGACGGTGGCGGCCGACCCGGCTCCGGAGCCGGTCGACGTGGCACCGCAGGCCGCCCCGGCGACCGGTACCGAGCCTCCTGTCGAGGCGGCTGTCCCGGCGACCGCCGAGGCGGAAGCGGGTGGCGGCCCGAGCGGGCCGCTCGGCGAGGCGTCCGTCGCGGCGATCCGCGACGGCTACACGGTCGACGGCAGCGCCCTCGAACTCGGCGCGCTGGTCAACGGCGACCCCCTGCCCGACGTGCAGGTGCGCATCCCGCTCGGCATGCTCAACCGCCACGGCCTGGTGGCCGGCGCGACCGGGACGGGCAAGACCAGGACCCTGCAGGTGCTCGCCGAGCAGATCGCCGCGAACGGCGTGCCGGTGTTCGCCGCCGACATCAAGGGCGACCTGTCCGGGCTCGCGGTGGTCGGTACCGGCAACGAGAAGCTGCTGGCACGGACCGCGGGCATCGGCCAGGACTGGACCCCGGCGGCGAGCCAAGCGGAGTTCTACTCGCTCGGCGGGCAGGGCACCGGCGTGCCGATCCGGGCGACCGTCTCGGGCTTCGGGCCGCTGCTGCTGTCGAAGGTCCTCGGGCTGAACGACACGCAGGAGTCGTCGCTCGGGCTGGTCTTCCACTACGCCGAGCGGGCCGGGCTGCCGCTCGTCGACCTGTCCGACCTGCGAGCAGTTCTGACGTTCCTGGTCAGTGACGAGGGCAAACCGGAGCTCGCCGACCTCGGTGGGCTGTCGAAGCAGACGGCAGGCGTGATCCTCCGCGAACTCATCACCTTCGCGGACAAGGGGGCCGACCAGTTCTTCGGGGAGCCCGAGATCGACACGCAGGTCTTCCTGCGGACCGCCGCCGACGGACGCGGCATCGTGAGCCTGCTCGAGGTACCAGGGGTGCAGGACCAGCCGGAGGTCTTCTCGACGTTCCTGATGTGGCTCCTCGCCGACCTGTTCAACGAGCTCCCGGAGGTCGGCGACCAGGACAAGCCGAAACTCGTGTTCTTCTTCGACGAGGCACACCTGCTGTTCAGCGGTGCGTCGAAGGACTTCACCGACCAGATCATCCGCACGGTCCGGCTGATCCGGTCGAAGGGCGTCGGCATCTTCTTCGTCACGCAGACCCCGAAGGACGTCCCCAACGACGTGCTCGCTCAGCTCGGCTCCCGCATCCAGCACCAGCTCCGGGCGCACACCCCCGACGACGCCAAGGCACTCCGCGCCACCGTGTCGACGTACCCGACGAGCGAGTACGACCTGGGGGAGGTCCTGACGTCGCTGGCCACCGGCGAGGCGATCGTCACCGTGATGAACGAGAAGGGCGCGCCGACCCCGGTGGCGTGGACGCGCCTCCGTGCGCCGCAGGGGTCGATGGACCCGATGCCGTCGGCCGAGATGGAGGCGCGGGTCACCTCGTCCCCGCTCCTCGCCACTTACGGCACCCGCGTCGACCCCGATTCGGCGCACGAGATGCTGGCCCGTCGGATGGAGGCGGCTGCCGCACAGGCTGCTGCGGCGGACGCACAGGAGGCCGCGGCCGCCGCTGCCGCCGAGGCGGAGAAGGAAGCCGCGCGCGCCGCGGCCACCGCCGCGAAGGAGGCCGCGGCGCAGGCGAAGCAGGAAGCACGCGACCGGGCAGCGGCGCAGAAGGAGTACGAGCGGACGCAGCGCGAGTTCGAGAAGGCCGAGCGGGCAGCGCAGACCCGACGGTCACGGAGCACGTCGTCGCGGACGTCGACCTCGCGGAAGGCGGACGACCCGCTGTCCGAACTGCTCGGTGGCGGGCTCGGCGGCTCGATCGCGAAAGAGGTGGTGCAGGGGATCTTCTCGACCCTGCGTCGTCGGCGCTAGGCCGTTCGACCCGTCAGCGACGGCGGGATCGGACGGCGGGGTAGCGCCGGGCGAACTCGCGCGAGGACAGCGGTCGACCGAGCTCGGTCACCTGCACACCGAGGCCGTCGACGATCTGCTCGAGACCCTCGTCGCCCCACACCTCCGCCCGCATCCGGAACAGCCGGGTGCCGTCGGCATCGAGCGCGATGAGCTCCCGCGCGGTGCGGTCCACGGAGCTGCCGAACGTCGTCGCGAGCACCACGCCCGCGACGGCGTCGCGCGCGACCGTCCAGCGCGGGGTCAGCACGCCTCGCACCGTGACGCCGTCGGGCCCGAGGCCGACGAACGCCGACCGCAGGCGGATGAACAGGAGACCGACCAGGCCGCCGAGGACGACGACCACGCTGGCGACGACGGCCCAGAGCTGCAGGGGGAACGACACCCACACCAGTGCGACGGCCAGGGGGACCGCCGAGAAGACGATGCTCAGCGCGGTGGAACGGACGAGTGCAGCCCGCGGCCGGACCACGACGTCGTACGTCACCCGGTCCGTCATCGCCGTCGCCGGCACCGTCGTTTCCCCCACCACTGCTCTCCTCGTCCCCGCGGCCCGTCCGTCCCGGGGGTGCCGCGGGGTCAGCATAGAGGACTCGCGGGTATCGGCGACAGGTCTGTCCACCCCTTCGGTGGCAGTCCTTGGCGAACGGGGTGCACGGAGGTCCCCATCGTGGGGGACCGGTGACGTGTCAACCCGTCGGATCCCCTCAGGAACGCCGAAACGCGCCGCCCATTCGGACGACGCGTTCCCGACGATGTCACTCCGGCCCGATGGTGCGGGTCGTGTGGCGAGCACTGCGGAGAATGGGGGATTCGAACCCCCGAGGGCTTGCACCCAACACGCTTTCCAAGCGTGCGCCATAGGCCACTAGGCGAATTCTCCTGGCGCCATCTCGCGATGACGACACCCCATGGTACAGGTCTTGCGGGGTGTGGATGACCACCCGCTCCACAGGTCCGTCGCTCCCAGATGTCGTGACATGTCCGGCGGCTACCCTGGGAAGCGTGTCGACCCGCATCTACATCACGTCAGCAGAAGGACACACGGGCAAGAGCACGGTGGCGCTCGGTGTCCTCGAGACCCTCGCACGCACGGTCGGACGCGTCGGCGTGTTCCGGCCGGTCGCCCGCTCCGTGGACGAACCCGACTACGTGCTCGAGCTCCTCCTCCAGCACAGCGGGGCGAACCAGTCCTACGAAGACGCCGTCGGCGTGACCTACGACGACGTGCACGCGGACCCGGACGCCGCGCTCGGCACGATCGTCAGCCGGTTCGCCCAGGTCGAGCGCCAGTGCGACGCGGTCGTGGTCCTCGGGTCGGACTACACCGACGTGGGGAGCCCGACCGAGCTCTCGTTCAACGCGAAGGTCGCCACGAACCTCGGCGCTCCGGTACTCCTGGTGCTCGGTGGACGGGACTCCGCCGAACGCGGGACCCGCACCCCTGCGGACATGGCACAGGTCGCGGACGTGACCACGAGCGAACTCCGCGCGGCGCACGCGCAGCTGCTCGGCGTCGTCGTGAACCGTGCCGATCCCGACGCCCTCGCCGCGATCTGCGACAGCGTCGCCGGTGCCGTGCACGACGACCACCCGGACATCCCGGTGTGGGCCATCCCCGAGGACGCCGTGCTCGTCGCGCCGACCGTGCGGGCGTTGCTCGCCGCCACCGGGGCGACGCTCGTCCGCGGGGACGACGCACTCCTCGACCGCGAAGCACTCGGCACGGTGGTCGCGGGCATGAGCATGGAGAACGTGCTCCCGCGCCTCATCGAGGGCGGCATCGTGGTCGTCCCCGGCGACCGCAGCGACGTCCTCATCGCCACGCTCCTGGCGAACCAGTCCGACACCTTCCCGAGCCTCGCCGGCGTGATCCTCAACGGCGGATTCGAGACCGCGCCGCAGATCACGCGGCTGCTCGAAGGGCTCTCGAGCTCGCTGCCGATCGCCACGAACGACCTCGGCACGTACGACACCGCGCTCCGTATCACCCAGACGCGCGGTCGTCTCGCCGCGGACTCCCCGCGGAAGGCCGACCTCGCGCTGTCGCTGTTCGAACGGCACGTGCAGGCCGACGAACTGCTCGCACGTCTGCAGGTCACGCCGTCCGGTGTCGTCACGCCGCTGATGTTCGAGCACGGCCTGCTCGACCGTGCGCGGGAGCACCGCAAGCGCATCGTCCTGCCGGAAGGCGACGACGACCGGATCCTCCGTGCCGCGTCGACCCTCCTGCAGCGGCAGGTGTGCGAGCTGACGATCCTCGGCGACCCCGCGGCGATCCGGGCACGCGCGACGGAGCTCGGCCTCGACCTCGACGCGGCGCAGCTCGTGTCGCCCTTCGACCCGGAGCTCCGCGAACGCTTCGCCGAGGAGTACGCGAAGCTCCGTGCGCACAAGGGCATGAGCGTCGAACTCGCCCGCGACACCGTGACCGACGTCTCCTACTTCGGCACGATGATGGTGCAGCTCGGCCTCGCCGACGGCATGGTCTCCGGTGCGAAGCACACGACGGCGCACACCATCCGTCCGTCGTTCGAGATCATCAAGACCCGTCCGGACACGTCGATCGTGTCGAGCGTCTTCCTGATGGCGCTCGCCGACCGGGTGCTCGTCTACGGCGACTGCGCGGTGATCCCCGACCCGTCGAGCGAGCAGCTCGCGGACATCGCGATCTCGTCGGCCGAGACCGCAACGCAGTTCGGCATCGACCCTCGTGTGGCGATGCTCAGCTACTCCACCGGCGACAGCGGCTCGGGCGCGGACGTCGACAAGGTCCGCGCCGGCACCGCGTTCGTGCGTGAGCGCCGACCCGATCTGCTGGTCGAGGGGCCGATCCAGTACGACGCCGCCGCCGACCCGACCGTGGCGAGCACGAAGATGCCGGACTCGCCGGTCGCCGGCCGTGCAGCGGTGTTCATCTTCCCGGACCTCAACACCGGCAACAACACCTACAAGGCCGTGCAGCGCTCCGCAGGTGCCGTCGCGATCGGACCGGTCCTGCAGGGGCTGCGGAAGCCGATCAACGACCTCTCCCGCGGTGCGCTCGTCAGCGACATCGTGAACACGGTCGCGATCACGGCCATCCAGGCCGGCACTGCTGCCCAGGCCGACCCGGCGCCGCCCGCCGCCTGACCACCAGACCCAGCCACCGCCTCCCGTCCGGCCGCACCCGGCCACCCCTGAAAGTGAGCCCCCAGTGACCGCTGCCCTCGTCGTGAACTCCGGATCGAGTTCGTTCAAGTACCAGCTCATCGAACTCGACGGGGAGCGCACGCTCGCCTCCGGACTCGTCGAGCGCATCGGCGAGGCGACCGGCGCGTGGAAGCACACGAACGCGCTGACGGGGGAGTCCTCCTCGAACGACGCCGCCCGCGTCCCGGACCACGCCGCGGGGTTCCAGGCGATGATCGACGCGTTCGCGAAGGTCGGACCGTCGTTCGACGAGCACCCGCCGTCGGTCGTCGGACACCGCGTCGTGCACGGCGGGACGACCTTCGACAGCGCGACGGTCGTCACCGACGACGTCGAGCGCCAGATCGAGGAGCTCTCGAGCCTGGCGCCGTTGCACAACCCCGCGAACCTCGAGGGGATCCGTGCGGCGAAGCAGGTCTTCTCGGACGTGCCGCACGTGGCCGTGTTCGACACCGCGTTCCACCAGACGATGCCGCCGCACGCGTACACCTACGCGATCCCCGCCGACCTCGCGGCCGAGTACGGGATCCGTCGGTACGGCATGCACGGCACCAGTCACAAGTACGTCTCCGAGCAGGCCGCGGTGTTCCTCGACCGGCCGTTGTCCGAGCTCAAGACGATCGTGCTGCACCTCGGCAACGGGGCGTCGGCGGCCGCGATCGACGGGGGCCGGTCGATCGAGACGTCGATGGGGCTGACCCCGCTCGAGGGCCTGGTGATGGGCACCCGCTCCGGCGACCTCGACCCCGCGGTGCTCATCCAGCTGCACCGCCAGGCCGGTCTGTCCTTCGACGAGCTCGACGACATGCTCAACAAGCGGTCCGGGTTGCTCGGGCTCACGGGCAACGGCGACATGCGCGACGTGCAGGCCGCTGCGATCGACGGCGACGAGACCGCCGAGGCGGCGCTCGCCGTCTACCGGCACCGGATCCGTCGCTACGTCGGCGCGTACACCGCCCAGCTCGGCGGGCTCGACGCCGTCGTGTTCACCGCGGGCGTCGGCGAGAACAACGCGCTGCTCCGTCGTCGCGTGCTCGCGGGGCTGGAGCACCTCGGGATCGAGGTCGACAACGACCGCAACGAACTGCACTCGAAGGAGGCGCGAATCATCTCGACCGACGCCTCCCGCGTCGCGGTGCTCGTGATCCCCACGAACGAGGAGCTCGAGATCGCGCGGCAGTCCGCCGCGGTCGCGCTGTAGGGAGTGCCGCCCGTCAGCTGATCGCCGCCAGGGCCGCCGGGATCGGGGTGTTGCCGCTCGTGACCTCGAACTGCACGCCGACCGCGGTGTCGTCGAGGAGCGCGTGCAGCACGACGGCGGCCACGTCGGCGCGGGGGATCGACCCCCTGGGGACCGTACTGCCCACCGCGATCGTGCCCTGCGGCGGGGTGTCGAGCAGCCCACCTGGTCGGACGATCGTCCACCGCATGCTCCGCGCCCGGAGGTCGGCGTCCGCCTCGGCCTTCGCGCGGAGGTACACCTGGAACACCGCGTCGTCGTCCTTCGCCGGGACGACCGCGAGCTCGGGGTCGTACGTGTCCGCGGCCATCGCCGACACCATCACGTAGCGGTCGATCCCCGCCCGTTCGGCGGCGTCCGCGAGCAGGACGGCGGCGTCGCGGTCGACCGAGAGCTTCCGTTCCGCGCCGCTCCCCGGCCCGGCGCCTGCGGCGAAGACGACCGCGTCCACACCACGGAGGCGGAGTGCGAGCTGGTCGTCGTCGAGCTGCTCGAGGTCGGCCACCATCGCGGCCGCACCCGTCTGCTCGACGTCCGACACGTGGGCGGGGTTGCGGACGATGCCGATGGCCTCGTGTCCGGCTCCGGTGATCAGGCGGGCGAGGAGCAGGGCGATCTGGCCGTGTCCTCCGGCGATGGCGATCTTCATGGTTCGATCGTGCTCCTCGTGTCCGGTAGACTGCTTGGCGGCTCCTCACGTGACGCCATCCAGGCCAACTCCCCCAGGGCGGAAACGCAGCAAGGGTAACCGGGCTCTGGCGGGTGCGTGAGGAGTCTTTTTCGTTCTGGAACGCCCATCCAGCCTGAACGTGTGTCAAGATCACCCCCAGGAACCCCCAACCAGGGTTCCTGCCCTCACCGGCTCACCACCGGCGGGGATCCGAGGATCAGGTGGCGGGCATGCCCGCCAGGATGAGGAACACACATGCGCAAGCACGTGTCGCTCCGTGGTACCCGCGTACCCACCGGAGCCGGCGATGGCACACGACAGACCACAGGCAGTTCCGGTGGACAGGGGCACCGACGGCGAGCGCCCGGTGGTGATCGGTTGCTGCTCCGCGGCGGCGTCGTCGCCACCGTGACCGCGCTCATCGCCGCGACGGTCGCGATCCAGCCAGCCGCCGCCGCGCCGAGCGACGTCGCGGAGAGCGAAGGCGTGCTGCTCGGCGGGTCCGGGCTGGTCAACGCCGACGCCATCGTGCAACTGGCCGGTGCCTACTCCGCCCGTGGCGCGACCTCCGGCGGCGGGACCACGAGCCAGCCGGTGGACGTCACGGCGCTGAACGCGGTGGACGTCGACCTCGGCAACGACATCGACCTGCTCGGGTCGAACGGCATCCTGACCCTCGGGGCAGCCGGGCAGTACGCGACGTCCTCGGCGTCCGGCGCGACCGGGTCGTCCGGGCTCATCACTGGCAACGGCGGCATCGGCGTCGGCAACGGCGCGAACGGGTCCGGTGCCTCGCTGAACCTCGACCCGCTGCTGTCCCGCGTCGGTGCGGACTCCAGCATCCTGGCCGACGGCCGGCTCGAGGTCGGTGCGCTCGCCTCGACGATCTCCGCGACGCGCGGCACCTCGGTCGGGACGACGAGCGACTACCAGATCGCCGGTGCGAAGCTGAACCTGCAGAGCCCCGCGGTGTCGGGGCTGACCACCTCGCTCCGGAACGACCTCAGGACGTTCTCGTCCGGCGTGAACTCCACCATCGGTGCGAGCGGCGCACTCGCCGGCATCACCGGGCAGTTGACCACCGGGCTCACGGGCGCGCTGTCGTCACTCGGCCTGATCTCGCTGAGCGGGACGACGGCGCAGGCGACCGTGAACCTGAACCTCGACGACACGCTCACGCAGGTGCTCGCCCAACCGCTCACCTCCGGCGCGGTCACGATCACGCCGGCCACCGGCGCGGTGTCGGTCGACCTCGACCAGCTCACCTCCCTCAACGGCCAGCCGGCGAACACCCCGGTGCTGACGCAGCAGGCGGTCACGTCGATCAACACGGCGATCGCCGACATCCTGGAACGGCAGCTGCCGTCCGCACTGCAGACCGCCGTCGTGAACACGATCAACTCCACGGCGATCTCGATCCGAGTGACCGCGAACGCGACCCTCGCCGGTCTGCCGATCACGGGGCTCACGCTGAACGTCGCCACGACCCTCGGGCAGCTCCTCGGCACGACGGCGGGGACCCCGACGGTCACGGCGTCCGGGCTCACCGGCGCCGCGCTCGCGCCGCTGCTGACACCGGTCGTGAACACGACGCTCATCCCGCTCGTGCGCGGGGTCGTCGGGCCGCTCCTCACGGGCAACGCGATCACCACGCTCGGACAGACCCTCACCACGACCACCACCGCGGTGGCGAACCTGCTGTCGCCGGTGGTGCTGCTGCTGCGCCAGGTCCTCGACCTGACCGTGAACGCGCAGGACACCACGACCGGGTTCCGTGACCCGCGCGGCTCCGACGCCGGCGCCAGGAGCGTGCACGCCCTGCGGCTGTCGATCCTGCCGGGAGCGAACGTCGCCACCGTCGACCTCGCGACGTCGACGGTGCGTGCCGGCGCGATCGCCCCGGTGACGATCACCACCCCGAGCGCGAACCAGCAGTTCAGCGTCCCGTCCGCATCGTCGACCAGATCGGTCACCGTCAGCGGTGCCGGAGAACCCGGTGCGACCATCGCGGTCGACCTCGGTGCAGGCCGGACGGGAACCGCCACGGTGGCCGCGAACGGCACGTGGACGACCTCGATCGCGAACCTGCCGACCGGCAACCACACCGCGACGGCGACGCAGACCGTCGGCGGTGCGACGGCGGGAACCGCCACGCAGTCGTTCTCGGTCGTCGCGCAGCAGGCGCTGACGATCGCCACCCCGACTGCCGGGCAGACCTTCACCATCACGGGCGCCTCGGCCCCGGTGACGCTCACCGGCACGGCGACCCCGAACTCCACGGTCGCCGTCGACCTCGGCGGCGGTCGCACCGGCACCGGGACCACGAACGGCTCGGGTGCATGGAGCGTCACCGTTCCCGATGTCCCGGCGGGCAGCTACACCGCGAGCGTCACGCAGACCGTCGGCGACTCGACGTCCAACGCGGTCACGCGCGCGTTCGGGGTCGTGCAGACGGCCGGGCTGACGGTCGCGACCCCGACCGCCGGGCAGGACTTCCCGGTCGCCGTCGACGGCGGGACGCGCGACGTCCCGTTCTCCGGCACCGCTCAGCCCGGCGCGACGATCGACGTCGACGCCGGTGACGGCCACACCGCCAGCACCACGGCCGGAGCCGACGGCACCTGGTCGACCACGGTCACGGGCATCCCGACCGGCGACCACACCGCGTCGGTCACCCAGACGGTCGGCGGATCGACGAGCGACCCGGTCGAGCGTGCGTTCTCGGTGACAGAGGCAGCAGCACTCGCGATCACCGCACCGACCGACGGCAGCGTCATCACCGTGGCCGACGCATCGTCCACCACGCCCGTGACGGTCAGCGGGTCGGCGGCGCCGAACGCCCGCGTCTCCGTGGGGATCGGCGGTGCCTTCACGGCGATCGTCACGGCGGACGACGACGGCGACTGGACGACGACGTTCCAGGGCGTCCCGGTCGGCGACCGAACCGTGACCGCGACCCAGACCGTCGGCGGCACCACCTCGGCCGCGGTGACCTCGACCTTCTCCGTCAGCGCCGGTGACCCGCTCGTGATCACCGCCCCGGCGGACGGCGACGTGGTCACGGTGCTCGCGGGCACCACGACGGACCTCCCGGTCTCCGGGACCGCCGAGGCCGGCGCCGACGTGGCGATCGACCTCGGCGGCGGTCGGACTGCGTCCACGACCGCCGACGACAACGGCGCGTGGTCGGTCACCGTCGACGACGTCCCGGTCGGCCGCTTCACGATCTCGGCAACGCAGACCGCGAACGGGACCACCTCGCCGGCGCTCCGGCAGGTGGTGACGGTGCGAGCAGCAGCGGCGCTCGCCGTGACCGCGCCGACGCAGGGTTCGACGACCACGGTCGCGCAGGAATCCTCGACGATCGGCGTCTCGGTCTCCGGGACCGCCGAGCCCCGCGCCGACGTCAGCGTGGTGTTCGACGGCGGGACCCCGGTCCCCACGACGGCGGACGACAGCGGCGCGTGGAGCGTCACGCTGCCGGACGTCGGGACCGGCGACCACACCGTGTCCGTCACGCAGACCGTCGGCGGACAGACCTCTGCCGCGGTCGACCGGGACTTCTCGGTCGAGGCCGGTGACGCCCTGACCATCGACACGCCGACCGACGCGCAGGAGGTCCCCGCGGGCGGCGACGGCTCCGCCGGCGTCATCGCGAGCGGCACCGCCGAACCCGGAGCGACCGTCACGGTCACCTTCGACGACGGCGACCCGATCACGGTGACGGCAGGAGCCGACGGCCGCTGGACGGCGCCGTCGACGGGCAGCACCACGCTCGGCATCGGCAACCACACCGTCAGCGCCACGCAGACCGTGAACGGCACCGACGGTCCCACCGTGGAGCGCGACTTCACCGTGGTGCCCGGCCGTGCCATCACCATCGACACCCCGCCGACCGGCTCCCGGTTCGTCGTGGTGGACGCGGACGCGAGCGCGGACGTGACGATCACCGGCACCGCGGAGCCGGGTGCTGATGTCTCCGTGTCCGTCGGCGGCAGGACCCCGCTGACGACGACTGCCGACGCCACGAGCGGGGCGTGGACCGTCACGGCCGAGGGGCTCGCGCCCACCGGCACGTACACGGTGAACGCGACGCAGTCGATCGAGGACGTCGAGACGGGTGCGCTCCCGACCACCTTCCAGGTCGTGACCGCGTCGCCGGTCCGGATCACCGCACCGGCCACCGACGCCACGACGGTCGTCGCGGGACCGGACGTCACCACCGACGTCACGGTCTCCGGCACGGCGCAGCCGGGGGCGACCATCACGGCAGGGACCGACGGTGCCGACGACCAGACCACCACGGTCGGGGCAGACGGCACCTGGTCGGTCACCTTCCCCGGCCTCGGTGTGGGGGAGCACCCCGTCTCGGTCACGCAGACGATCGGCACCGCCACGTCGAGCCCCGTCGACCGCACCGTCCGCATCGAGGCGGCCGAACCCGTCACCGTCACGGACCCGGCGGCGGGTGACGTCCTGTACGTCATCGGCGGCGACGGCACCCGCGACGTGACGGTGCGCGGCACCGCCGCGGCGAACGCACCCGTCACGGTGCGGCTCGGCGACGACGAGGTCACGACGACGGCGAACGGCGACGGCGACTGGACGGTCACGTTCACCGACGTCGGCGTCGGTGTGGTCCCCGTGACCGCCACCCAGACCGTCAACGGCACCACTGCCTCCAGTCCGGACCGCACGGTCGACGTCCGCGCCGCGGACGGCGTGGTGATCGACGCGCCGACGGACGGTCAGCAGCTCACCGTCGCGGACCCGAGCGGGACTGCCGACGTGCGCGTGGCCGGGACCGCGCAGGCGGGCGCCGACGTCACCGTCACGCTGTCCGACGGTTCCACCCGCACGGTCACCGCCGGCGACGGGGGCGACTGGGAGTGGACCTTCGCGGGCAAGCCGGTGGGCGACTACCGGGTGACGGCGACCGAACGCTTCGACGGCCAGACGTCGCCCGCTGCGAGCGTCGGCGTGTCCGTCGTCGCCGGAGCGGCACTGACCGTCACCGACCCGGCCGGCGCCACCCGCGTCACCGTGGCCGACGGCGACGCGACGACCGACGTCGACTTCTCCGGGACCGGGGCACCCGGTGCGACGGTCACCGTCGACCTCGGTGCCGGCGGCTCGGCGACGGCGAGGGTCGACGACGACGGGAGTTGGGCGACGACCGTCGAGGGGATCCCGACCGGGTCCTGGACGGCGTCGGTGACCCAGGCGCTGAACGGCACGACGAGCGCCGCGGTCGAACGACCGGTGTCCGTCGTCGCTGCCGCCGACCTGACGATCCGCCAGCCGGACGCCGACGTGCCGATCACGGTCGCGGACGCGGACCAGACGACGACCGTCACGGTCGCCGGTGACGCCCAGCCGGGTGCCACGGTGTCCGTGACGATCGACGACCGCGACCCGGTCGACGTCACCGCCGGACCGGACGGGACGTGGACGCTCGACGTCGACGGCCTGGGTGTCGGCGACCACGACGTCAGCGTCACGCAGACCGTCGGCGGATCGACCTCGACGACCCCCGTCGAGTCGACGTTCACCGTCGAGGCCGCTACGCCGGTCGTGGTGACCACGCCGGAGGCCGATCAGGAGTACACCGTTGCCGACGACGACGCCACGACCACCATCACGGTGCGCGGTTCCGCCGAACCGGGCGCGACCGTGGTCGTCGACCTCGGCGGCGGACGCAGCGAGTCGACCACGGCCGGGACGGGCGGCGCCTGGAGCGTCGACGTGACGGACGTGGGTGCCGGCGACCCGGTCGTCAGCGTCACGCAGCGCATCGCTGACACGGAGTCCGCTCCGGTCACCGTGCAGGTCCACGTCGTCGTCGGCGACCCGATCACGATCGCGACCCCGGTCGCCGACTCGACGATCCGGGTGGCGGAGGACGACCAGACCACGACGGTCACTGCGACCGGCGCCGCCCAGTCGGGTGCCACCGTCCGGGTCACGCTCGACGACGGCGACCAGCAGACGGTCACCGCGACGGACGCCGGGACGTGGTCGGTCGAGTTCGACGGCGTCGGGACCGGCCAGCACACCGCACGGGCCACCCAGACGATCGGGAGCTCGACCTCGGCACCGGTGACCACCCGCTTCACCGTCGCCGGCGCGACCACGCTCGCGATCGACGCTCCGGCAGCCGGGTCGACCATCACGGTGCCAGCGGGTGCCATGGGTGCGGACGTCGTCGTGAACGGTAGCGGCCACCCGGGTGCCACGGTCCGCGTCGTCGCCGACGGGCGTGACCCGGTCGAGACGATCGTGGGTCAGGACGGTCGCTGGACGACCACCGTCGATGGACTCGGCGAGGGAGACCACACCCTGTCCGTGACGCAGGTCGTGAACGGCACGACGTCCGACCCGGTCGACCGTGGGTTCTCGGTCGCGATCGCAGACGCCGACGCGATCGTCGTCACCTCGCCGGCAGCCGGGACGGCGTACCGGGTGCTCGGCGGGTCGACGGACGTCACCGTCACCGGCACGGCCGCTCCGGACGCACCGGTTTTCGTCGCGATCGACGGCGGTACGCCGGTCACGACCACGGCGAACGGCGACGGGGCCTGGACGGTCACCGTGCCGGGCGTCGGGGAGGGGCAGCACACGATCCGCGCGACGCAGACCGTCGGCGGCACGGACGTCACCGCTCCGGAGGTCGACTTCTCGGTCGTCGCCGCGACACCCGTCTCGGTGACGAGCCCGTCGGACGGTCAGGTCGTCCCGACCACCGGCGGCAGTGTGTCGATCCCGGTGAGCGGCACCGCCGAGCCCGGGGCCACCGTGACCGTCGACATCGACGGCACCACGGTGACCACGACCGCGGGGACCGACGGATCGTGGACCGTCACGGTGGGCGACGTCCCGCCGGGCGACCACACCGTGTCCGTCACCGAGACGGTCGGTGGCCGGACCTCCGACCCCGTGACGATCGGGGTGACGGTCGTCGTCGCCGGACCGGAGGACGTGGTGATCACCTCGCCGGTCCCGGGCCAGCTGATCCCCGGCACCGGGGCGGGTGACACCGCGTCCTTCACGGTCACGGGGCACGCCACTCCGGGTGCCACGATCACGGTCACGCTGTCGACCGGGCAGGTCCGCACGACGACGGCCGATGCGAACGGCAACTGGAGCGTCAGCTTCGACCGCGTACCCGAGGGACGCTGGACGATCCGCGCCGTGCAGACGGTGAACGGCACGAACAGCGCCGCTCCCGAGGTCCCGATCGTCGTCGAAGCGGTCGACCCGCTCGCGGTCACCTCGCCGCTGTCCGGGTCGCACCGGACCGCGGGCAGCGACGGTTCCGTCGACTGGCCCGTGACGGGTACCGCCGAACCCGGCGCGACGGTGACGGTCACGGTCGACGGGGGCGACCCCGTGACGGTGACGGCTGGGACGGACGGGACCTGGCGGCTCGTACTGCGCCTCGCGGTCGGCACGCACCGGATCACGGCGACCCAGACGGTCGGCGGTGCGACGTCCGAGCCGCAGGTGGTGACGGTGGTCGTCGACGCAGCGGTCGACCCGGGTGGCCCCGGTACGCCGGGCGACCCCGGTACGCCGGGCGACCCCGGTACGCCGGGCACGCCGGGCACGCCTGGTGCCCCGGGCGCACCTGGGCTGCCGGGGGCCGGCCTCGGCAACGGTGGCTCCGGGAACGGCGTCGGCAGCACCGCAGGTGGTCTCGCGTTCACCGGTGCCGACGTCGCCCCGCTCGCCGGAGCAGCGGGTGGCCTGGTGGTCCTCGGGTTCCTGCTGCTCGGCCTCTCCCGGCTGGCGCGCGGCATCCGCCGCCGCAACCAGGGGTAGGTCGGCACCTCCCGCACAGCGCCTCCCGGTCGTCGTCCTGACGGCCGGGAGGCGCGG
>JASCOI010000083.1 GCA_029959665.1 Microbacteriaceae bacterium PS02333 | reverse complement strand
CCCCCCCCACCCCCCCACCCCCCCCCCGCGGCGGGGCCCCGGGGCCCCGGGGGCCCGGGGCCCTCCCGTCGTGCGCGGGTCAGGAACCGATGAAGGTGGCCACGTCCGCCAGTTCCGCCGCCGACACCGCGTGCGGCAGGCCCTCGTAGGTGCGATCGGTCACGTCGGTGTGCGCCGCTGCCCAGGCGGCCGTCCGCGCGGTGGCCTCGCCGGGGATGACCGGGTCGAGGTCGCCGTGCCCGAGGAAGACCCGTGGGCGCACCGCTGCGACGGCCTCGTCACGGGAGTCCATGACGCCGGGCACCACGAACCCGGACAACGACACGGCGAACGCGAAGCCCGCCGGCCGTGCACGCAGGAGCTGCAGCGCCATCGACCCGCCCTGCGAGAACCCGAGCAGCCCGATCCGCGGGTGGTCGGCGGCGACGGAGTCGATCCAGTCGAGGACGCCGTCCACCGCGGCGTCGACGGGCTCGAGCGCGGGCGACCCCGGCGTGCCGAGCGGGTACCAGCTGTACCCGGGCCCCCATGCCATCGGTGCCCGCAGCGACGCGATCGTCCACGTCGGCGGCAGCGCGGGCGCGAGGCCGAGGAGGTCCTGCTCGTTCGACCCCACCCCGTGCAGCAGGACGAGCAGGGGTGTGCCGGCGCGTTCGCCTGCCGGACGGGTCCACTGGACGGCGCTCTGGTCGATCATGCTGCCGAGAATAGTTGACGCATCAACCATCCCCAACCCCGTGGTCTTGCACGTGCTTCGCCCCGGTCCCTGGTAGACACGGTGCATGGCCTCGTTGCGCACCCCCGACCCCGACTCCGGCTGGCTGTCCGACGAGGAGCTCGCGATGGTCCGCCGTCGCCTGCCGATCTGCTACGTCGAGGCGATCCCCGTCCGCACCGACGGCCTCGGTGTCGTGACCGAGGTCGGTGTGCTGCTCCGCGTCGCCCCGAGCGGTTCGATCGCCCGCACGCTCGTGTCCGGACGTGTGATGTTCGGCGAGTCGATCCGCACCGCGCTGTTCCGGCACCTCGAGAAGGACCTCGGGCCGATGGCGTTCCCGCAGCTGCCGTCGAACCCGGCGCCGTTCACCGTCGCGGAGTACTTCCCGCTGCCCGGCGCCTCGGTGTACACCGACGAGCGACAGCACGCGATCTCCC
Organism: Microbacteriaceae bacterium PS02333; assembly: GCA_029959665.1. Classification (GTDB taxonomy): domain Bacteria; phylum Actinomycetota; class Actinomycetes; order Actinomycetales; family Microbacteriaceae; genus Curtobacterium; species Curtobacterium guangdongense. The sequence goes on along the minus strand of JASCOI010000083.1, from coordinate 16,197 downwards.
TGGCGTACGTCGTCCCCGTCACCGGCACGTGCGAGCCGCGTCAGGACGCCCTCGAGCTGACGTGGATGAGCCCGATGGAAGCCGCGTCGGCCGCGGTCTCCGACGAGATGGAAGGCGGCCGCGGCGCACTCATGCGTGCGGGGCTCGCCTCCGTCGGCGCGCTGCTGTAACGACGGGCGCGCTGCTGGAACGACCTCCGAACACGACGAAGCCCCCGCGATCCGCATGGGATCCGGGGGCTTCGCAGTGCGGTCTGTGCGACCGACTTGGTCTTACTTGTCGTTCTTGAAGCTGTCGGCAACACCGTGCGCGGCGTCCTTGACGTCGGTCGCGCCCTGCTTCGCCGAGGCCTTCGCCTGGTCGGTCTGGCCTTCGGCCTTGAGACGGTCGTTGTCCGTCACGTTCCCGACGGCTTCCTTGGCCTTGCCGGCTGCCTTCTCGGCAGCGTTCTTGATGTCATCGATGCCAGCCATAGGCGGCTCCTTCCGTCGGTGGACAGGTCAACCGGGTGACACTCGCATGCCCTCCGGTGACCCAGAAGCTACACCTGACGGGACGTCCGCTCGCAGGGAGCGTTGAGGTTGTCCCCTGGCGTCAGCGCGCGGAACCGGCCGGACGCGAGGCCCGACGCGAACCGCCACGACGGTTGCCGCCGGACTCGGAACCCGAGCGACCGGAAGCGTAGCCACCGTCCGACGACCAGACCGGAGCCGAGCCACCGCGGACGGTGTCGCTCGACGCACGACGGCTCCCGCCGCTGCGACGCTGCCCACCGGCCGACGCGGTGTCGGCGGAGCGACCGCCGCGACCCGCGGACGCAGCGTCCGCGGAACGGCCGCCACGACGTCCTGCGCCCGAGCCGCTGGGAGCCGAGCCGGACTGCGCGGCCGGAGCCGAGCCTCCCGACCGACTGCCGCGACCACGGCCGCGACCGCGACCCTGACCGGCGGACTCGGACGAGGCGGACTGCTGGCGACGGGGCTGCTGCTGCTGGACCGGGGCCTCGGCCACGTGGCGGATCGGGGCGATCTCACCGACGAGCTCGGCGACCGGCGCGGAGTTCGCGCTGACCTGCTGCGGCTTGGCGGTGATCGCGGCCTTGCGCATCATCTGCGCGACGTCGCGACGCTCGGCCGGCATGACGACCGTGACGACGTCACCGGACGAACCGGCACGAGCGGTCCGGCCCGAGCGGTGCAGGTACGCCTTGTGCTCGGTCGGCGGGTCGACGTGCACGACGAGCTCGACGTTGTCGACGTGCACACCGCGGGCGGCGACGTCGGTGGCGACGAGGACGAGGGCCTCGCCGGCGGAGAACTTCGCGAGGTTCCGCTCACGGGCACCCTGCGACAGGTTGCCCTGCAGGTCGACCGCGGGGATGCCCTGCGACGAGAGCTGCTTCGCGAGGCGCTTGGCGTGGTGCTTCGTGCGCATGAAGAGGATGCGGCGACCGGTGCCGGAGGCGAGGGTCCGGACGAGGTCCTTCTTCGCGTCGGCGTCTGTGACCTCGAACACGTGGTGGGTCATCGCCTCGACGGGGCTGGACTCGTCGTCGACGGAGTGCATCACCGGGTTGTGGAGGAACTTCTTGACGAGCTTGTCCACGCCGTTGTCGAGCGTGGCGGAGAACAGCAGGCGCTGTCCCTGCTCGGGCGTCGCCTGCATGATCTTCGTCACGCCGGGCAGGAAGCCCATGTCGGCCATGTGGTCGGCCTCGTCGAGGACGGTGACCTCGATCGCGTCGAGCTGCACGTGGCCCTGCTGCATGAGGTCGGCGAGGCGACCGGGGCAGGCGACGACGATGTCGACGCCACCGCGGAGCGCGTCGACCTGACGGCCCTGCGAGACGCCGCCGAAGATCGTCGTGGTGTTCAGGCCCATTGCCTTGGCGAGCGGGGCGAGCGTCGCGTCGATCTGCGTCGCGAGCTCGCGCGTCGGGGCGAGGACGAGCGCGCGGGGGCGGCCGGCGCGGCGCTTGCGCGGGTTGGCGGCGAGACGCGCGGCGAGGGGGATCGCGAAGGCGATCGTCTTGCCGGAGCCGGTGCGGCCGCGGCCGAGCACGTCCTTGCCGTTGAGGGAGTCGGGGAGGGTGTCCACCTGGATCGGGAAGGCGGTCTCCTTGCCCTGGGCGACGAGCACGTCGACCATCGGGGTCGGGACGCCGAGATCGGCGAAGCGGACGTCAGCAGTGGGGTTGGTCATGGTGACCTTTCGGGCCGTTGCCGGCCGTGGTGCGCGCTCGGATCAGCGCGCGGGCGGGAGCATGTCCGTTGTCGCTGTTCGCTGGTCGCTCCGGGGGAGCGGGCCTGCGGGCGCGATGGTGGGACACTGTCGCCGCAGCAGAGAGCCTGGCACCGGTGTTCCGACCCGGACGGGTTCCGGGGGAGCGGTGGTGCGTGATACGCATCGGTCGAGTTCGACCGGGAGGTTTCGGGGGCGTCCGTACGACGCACGAGGCGATCGGCGCCTCGAGTACTCCCCATCATAGCGGGTGGACCCGAAACCCGCTCGTGGGATGATCCGTGCATGCTGTCACGGACCCTGCTCATCGGTGCCGTCGTCGTGGGGACCCTGCTCGTGTCCGGTTGCGCGACTGCTTCGTCTCCGGCCTCCGGGGGTCACGACTACACGAACCTGCCGACCTCGGGTGTCCCCGACTACCAGCTCGGTGGCGCGTACCGGCCGGCGGACGACGTGACGATCGTCGAGCGCGACAGCACCGCGCACCCCGCGTCCGGCAAGTACGACATCTGCTACGTCAACGGCTTCCAGACCCAGCCGGAGGACGCGTCGATGTGGAAGCGCTCGCACGCCGACGCCCTGCTGCGGGACGACGACGGCGATCCGGTGTCCGACCCGGGGTGGCCGGACGAGATGCTCCTCGACACCAGGACGGCCGCCGCGCGCGACTCGATCGTGGCGGTGCTGACGAAGTCGATCGCCCGGTGCAGCGACCGCGGGTTCGACGCCGTCGAGTTCGACAACCTCGACTCGTGGACGCGGTCGCACGGTGCGCTGACCCGGTCGGGGAACCTCGCGCTGGCCTCGGCGCTGGTCGACGTCGCGCATGCGCACGGACTCGCCGCCGGGCAGAAGAACACCCCGCAGCTCGGGGCCTCCGGCAAGCGTGACACCGGGTTCGACTTCGTCGTCGCCGAGGAGTGCGTGAAGTACCGGGAGTGTGCCGCGTACACGAAGACCTACGGTCCGCGGGTCATCGACATCGAGTACTCGGACAACATCGGCCGGTCGTGGTCCTCGGTGTGCGACCTCGACGACCGCCCGGCGATGACGATCCTGCGCGACCGGGACCTGGTGCCCGTGTCGTCGAAGGCGTACGTGTTCGAGCGCTGCTGAGCGCTGGTGCCGGTTTCGTGCTCAGCGACACGTCACGGCCGTCCGGGCGCGTGAACTGTCGCTGAGCACGAAAGGTCGTCGCCCGGACCGAGCGCCTACGCGGGCCAGACGTCGCGGAGCGCCGCCGTCGCCTGGTCCGCCGACAACCCGGCACCCCGCGCCGCAGCCGCGAGCGCACGGGCCGCTGCGACGACGTCCTCCGGCACGGCCGCCGGTCGGATCACCCGCGTGCCTGCGCCCCGTGCGGTGTGCACGAGCCCGGTCTCCTCGAGCAGCGTGTAGGCCTTCGCGACCGTCCCCGGCGCGAGCCCGAGTTCGTCCGCGAGCGCACGGACGCTCGGGAGCCGCTGCCCGTCGACCAGGTAGCCGGCCGTGATCTGGGCGGCGATCTGGGACCGCACCTGCTCGAACGGCGGGATCCGCCCTCCGGCGTCGATCGCCACGAGCCCGGTCGAAGACATCGCGCCCACCCTAGAAGTCGTACTGCTCGCCGACGGGGATCGCCACCGCGACGGTGTTGCCGGGAGGCGCGAGCGGGCACGCCCACGCCGGGTCGTACGCGCACGAGGGGTTGTACGCGAAGTTGAAGTCGAGCACGAGTTCGCCGTCGTCGCCGCCGAGGTCCGCGCCCTTGATCGTGTCGAGCAGGTAGCGTCCGCCGCCGTAGGTCCCGCGGGCCTTCCCGGCGCTGGCGTCCTTCAAGGGGATGAACACCCCGCCCGCGTACCCGCCGTGCGACCACACGTCGAGCGTCCCGATGCCGGGCAGCGTCACGATGCCGAGGCGGTCGAAGTGCACGATGCCGTCCGTGCCGGTCTCGACGTCGAGCACCTGCGGCTCGGCCGGCTCGACACGGGCTCGGAAGCGCCACTCCGGGTCGTACGGCGGGACCGGGAGCTCCTCGAAGTCGCGGGCGTCCTCGTCGAGCAGCGGGCTGGCCGGGTGCTCCGCGAACATCGCGTCACGGGTCTCCCGCCACAGCGCGTGCGCCGTCTCGGGGTCGGGGGTGGCGCGCACGCGGCGGTACAGGTCGAACGTCATGCGCCGCCAGTCCACGGTCGCCAGCGTGCTGTGCACGCGGTCGTCGGTCGTCGGCTCCTGGGGGCGCGTCTGGCTCACGTGGTCGAGGCTACGCCCGCTCCGCGGCGGACGGGAGGCTCGGCTCGATTCCGTGCGGACCGTTGCGTCAGGCGGGGGGCCAGGTCGGGGCCTGCTGCCGCATCCGCAGCGCACGCCACTGCCAGATCACCCACATGCCCGGCCACAGTGCGAGACCGAGTGCCCACGGGTGCATCCGGTAGTCGAGGCGGTCGACGAACAGCGTCGTCCCGTCCGGGAGCGCCGTCACCGCCATCCGGTGCCGCATGTCCATCCGGGCGAACAGGCCGCTCGTCCCGCCGCCGTTGTCGCGCTGCACGGGGACGCCGTCCACCTCGTACCGGTCGATGTCCACGTGGCTCGTCCCGCTCGGCAGTAGCCCGAAGGCGCTCGCCGCGATCGGGTGCGGCTGCCCGGGCGTCCACCGCGAAGGGAAGCCGTCGGGATCGAGCGAGCGGTAGACCAGGAACGGCTTGGTGACACCGACCATCACCTCCGGCGCCATGAGGGCATCACGGACGACGTCGACAGGGGCGTCGAGAACCAGGCGGAGACCCACGTGCATGTCGGCGAGGCTACGCCGGACGCTCTGGGTGCCCGGAGTCCCCGGCGTCAGGCGTGCCGGGCGGAACGGCGACGCGAGCCTTCTGCCCGGTCGTGGCGCCGGAGCCGCTCGGCCAGGGAGAGTCGCACCGTCGGCCACTCCGACGACGTGATGGAGAACACCACGGTGTCGCGGAGGGTGCCGTCGCGGCCGATCTGGTGGTTCCGGAGCACGCCGTCCTGCTTGGCGCCGAGCCCCGCGATCGCCGCGCGGGACTGCATGTTGTGCCAGTGCGTCCGGAACTCCACCGCGATGCACTGCCACACGTCGAAGGCGTGGGACAGCATCAGGAGCTTCGACTCGGTGTTGATCCCGGTGCGCTGCGACGACTTCGCCAGGAAGGTCGACCCGATCTCGACCCGACGGTTCGCCGTGTCGACGTTCATGAACGTGGTCGATCCGACGACGCGTCCGGTCGGCCGGTCCCGCACCGCGAACGGCACCATCCGGCCGGCAGCGTGTTCCGCGAGACGCCGGTCGATCTCGTCGTCGACCTGCGCCGGCGCCGGGATCGAGGAGTACCACGTACGCCACAGATCGCCGTCGGCGACCGCCGCCCGGAGGTCGTCCGCGTGCTCGTGCGCGATGGGTTCGAGCGTGACGCGGTCGCCGGTCAGGGTGGGTGCGGGGGCGATCTCCATGGGACTCGATCGTACCGTCGGGCATCCTCGTGAACGGCTCCGAGCGGGCGCCCTGTGGAAAGGGACAGGCGCTCCACAGCCGTTATCGTGACGGGGTGCGTGAACGAGGCCAGCAGCAGTACCAGGTCCGCTTCGGATGGGGCGTCTCGGGTGCCCACCGTGTCGCCGTGGGAGCGCACCTGATCGTCTGGGTGGACGTCCTCCCGGCCGGTCCGGGCACCGCCGGACCAGATCGTGCCGACCACCGGGCGGTGCGCCGACGGCTGCCGGCCGGACCGGAGGTGGTGGCCGGCCACCTCGGCAACGCGGCGGCGATCGCGGAACGGGTGACGAGCCTCCAGGCCGAGCGTGGTGACCGGTGCGTCGTCGCGGTGATCGCCGCCGGGCTGGACCACGCGCCCTCCGGCGGCGACGCCGCCGAAGCCGCAGGCGAGTCGGTCGACGTGCCCGATGCGCCGGACTTCGCCGTCGAGGACATGCTCGGTGCCGGCGCCGTGATCGACGCGCTGTCCGCCGTCGGGATCGACCACTCGTCACCGGAGGCCGCTGCCGCGTGCGCTGCGTACACGGGACTGCGGCGGGCCGTGAAGCACCTCGTCAGTGCCTCGGAAGCGGCTCGCGGCATCGGGCCGGACCGGGTGCACGCGGCGCTCGCCGCCGGACCGGAGCTCGTGACGATCCGCCCGGGGGAACACAAGCCGCGCGCGTAGCGTTCCGGACGGATGAGCAGACCGCTCACCAACGAAGGAGCGCACCATGAAGGCAGTCGCCGGCGACACCGTCATCGCAGAGGCATCCGAGGACGACCTCATCAAGATCGAGGGCAACTGGTACTTCCCGCCGTCGAGCGTGAACACCGAGCTGTTCACCGAGAGCGACACGCAGTACCACTGCCCGTGGAAGGGCGACACGCAGTACTACACGGTGCACGCCGGGGACCAGACCCTCCCGGACGCCGCGTGGTCGTACCCGACGCCGATCCCCTCGTCGTTCGACCGCGTCGGCAAGGACTACAGCGGCTACGTGGCGTTCTGGAAGGGCGTCGAGGTCGTCGAGTAGTCCCGCGACCTCGCGGGCTGAGCGACAGTGCACGGCGGCTGGCACGCGTGAACTGTCGCTCAGCCCGAAAGCAAGCGCCGCCGCCGGCTCAGTCGGCCAGCGTCAGCGCCACCAGCGCGACGTTGAGCGCCACGATCACCGCCGCGATCACCCACGCCACCACCCGCGTCCCCACGGCGTTGACGTCGGCACCCATCACGCTCCGCCTGGACGTGTAGGTCACCAGCGGGATGATCGCGAACGCGATCCCGAAGCTCAGCACGACCTGGCTCACCACGAGCAGCATCGTCGCGTCGGCGTTCAGCGCGAGCAGCACGAGCGCCGGCACCAGCGTCACGATCCGCCGCACCAGCAGCGGCACCCGCACGTGCAGCAGTCCGTGCATGATCTCGGCGCCGGCCATGCAACCCACCGACGTCGACGCGAGCCCCGACGCCAGCAGCCCCACCGCGAAGAGCACGCCCACGACCGGCCCCACGTGCGTCGCGATCGCTGCCTGCGCGCCCGGGATCGAGTCCGTCCCCGGCACTCCCGGCAGCGTCGCCGCGGCCAGCACGAGCATGCAGACGTTCACCCCGCCGGCCACGACCAGCGCGAGCGCCACGTCCCACCGCGTCATCACGAGCACCCGTCGCCGCTCTGGCCCAGCCGGAGTGTCCCCGTGCCGGTCCCTGGCCAGTGCCGAGTGCAGGTACACCGCGTGCGGCATCACCGTCGCGCCGAGCATCGAGGCCGCGAGCATCACCGACTCGGAGCCCTCGAACCGCGGCACCAGCCCGGACACGAGCTCGCCGGGGGAGACCTGCGCGAACAGGAGCCCAGCGCAGAACCCGATCGTCAGGATCGCGAGCATCGCCGTGACGACGACCTCGAACGTGCGGGCACCCCGCCGGTTCTGCAGCACGAGGATCGCCATCGACACCACGCCCGTGATCACCCCGCCAGCGACGAGCGGCAGCCCGAACAGCAGGTGCAGCGCGAGCGCGCCACCGATCACCTCGGCGACGTCGGTCGCCGCCGCCACGATCTCCGCCTGCGCCCAGAACAGCAGTCGGGGCGTGCGCTTCATCCGCATCCCGAGGAGCTCCGGCAGCGACTTCCCCGTGACCACCCCGAGCTTCGCCGAGAGGTACTGCACCACCACCGCACTCGCGTTCGCCGCTACGAGGACCCAGAGGAGCAGGTAGCCGTACTTCGCCCCCGCCGTGAGGTTCGCGGCGACGTTGCCGGGGTCCACGTACGCGATGGCTGCGACGAAGGCGGGACCGAGGAGCGTCAGGCTGGCAGCGCGCTTCCGTGGGGCCCCGCCGGTCGGGGCGAGGCGCGGGGTGGCGGTGTCGGTCATGGGGACCAGCATGCCAGAGAATTCGGCGTCCCGAATTCAGAGATTCGGTACGTTGCGCAGGTGGCTGGGTGGGCGTCGGACTGGAGGCTCGGTGCGGGTCATCGCGGCCGGTAGCGTGGGCCTGATGGCTGGGCAATGGAACATCAAGCGTTGGTGGGGCCAGTTCGAGCGGTCACGCGTGGACGGCGAGCGACATCTGTCGAACTCGCGGTGGCCGGAGGGCGGACGACCCATCACGGACCTCTCAACGGACCGACAGTACTGGGTGCGCGGGAAGGACTACGTCAGCCTCTGCCACCCGGACCGTGATCTCGTGCTCGAGGAGGCTCGAAGTCGGATCCCGAACGGCTACAAGACCCTGATGCTGTACGAGAAGGTCGCGGTGGCTCACCCGAACGGGACCGTGACCGAATGGGACGAGGCACCTGACGGCGACGCACCGTTCCTCGGACAAGCGGCCGGCTACGACCTCGAGCCGCCAGCGCCGCACGTGCCGGGAGAGGCGGGCTACCCGGACAACTGGAACGCGGATGCGTCCGGTCGAGCCGACGCGATAGCGGCCGCTGTCCGGGTAGCGGCAGCGGTGGGAGAGGACATCCCGGTCGGACGTGTCCGAGACGCGGTGTTCTGGCACTGACGCCCTCGGTCGATCCCCGGAGCGGGTCAGGACCTGATCTCGAAGCTCCGGACGGTCGCGATCGGACGGTCGTCGACGTACGAGGTCTCCCGATCGAAGCCATCGGAGGCCACCGCATCGAGTGAATCCTGCGCGTACACGCGAAGCCGGTCGGAGCCGTTCCACGCCGAGTACGGCTCCGCGAGCTCGAGCTCGAGCTCTGCGCCTTCGACGCGAACCGTACCCGGTGCCGTTCGTTCCGCCGTGAAGTCATCGGCCGCGGTCGGCGCTCGGAACGCGAACACGAACGCGTCGTCGGGGTGTTCCGGCAGTGGCGACAGGGTCTGGACGAACCTGGGCAGGCGGTGGTCAGCGGCGACGGTGGCGTTCGTCGAGTCGATCGGACGCCACAGTCCGTTGACCCGCGCGTAAGACCCGCGGGTGCACTGCAGCGGTCCTTCCTGTTCGACGGTCATCGTGTACGGTGCGACCGATCCGACGTCGCCGCGCGGCAGCCAGAGCGCGGAGCGGCCGCGGTACAGGCCGGTGAACGGTGCGTCGGTGATGCGTTCCCCGCGCGCTGCAAGCGGACTCGTCTCCGGGACGGTCACCCAGAGGTGCTCACCGTTCGACGCGAGGACCTCGACGGGCTCGTTCCGGAAGTACCCCAGCGCGCGCCTCCACACCACCGCCCCGACGTACTCGCCGCCGTCGGAACGCGTCCAGGCGACCTCGCGGAAGTCTTCGGACGGGTGCGGATCGAAGTCGGCGAGGCGCTCGCCGGTCACCGCGTACGGTCCGTACTCACCTGACTCGTCCGCCCATGACGATGTGGAAACCACCGTGCGCAGCCCCGAGACTGCCGAGAGGTCGGGGACGCGGACCGCGAACCACCCGTCTCGGTCGTCGAGCGGCAGGATGCCGTTCGCGTCGGGCCATGCGCCGTCTGCCCAACCGCGGAGTGTGATCGTGTCATCGTCGAGCGCGATCGAGACCGGGATCCCTCTCCACCACGCGGTGACGTCGCGCTGGACGAGTTCTGGTGGCGTCGTCGAGTCAGCGAACGATCGGATCTCGGATTCGAGGAGACGATCCGGCGACGCCGAGTAGACGCGCCGGATCGTCGGCGCGCCGTCGATGGTGTGGTGCACCACCCGCTCAGCTCGGCTGATGGACCGTTCCAGGCCAGCCAGGGAGTTGGACTTGCTCGGTGTGCGCCGTGTCGAGGAGTTCGTGCGGGAGGTCGGCTTCGTACACGCCAGCGTCGATCTTCGTCAACCCGAGCGCCTCCAAGATCTGGACGTTGTGCGTGAGGCTCGTGGCTTCGAGCACTGCGCCGGATCGGGTGTCGCGACGTTGACCGGTGATGCGGAAGTCGATGCCGTTGAAGTTCGCCCGGACATCGAGTTCGAAGTACTCCTCGACTGCATCGAGCGCCAGATGTGCGACGTGCAAGCCGTTGTCCGACGGCGAAAGGAATGGAGCCACGCCCGACCCACTGGCAACGACATCGACACCGTCCTCGACGAGATCGGCGAGGAACACCTCCCCGGCTATCCGTGCAAGACCACCGGTGAAGCGGCTGAGGTCTCGCCCGTGGGCTGGCCGGCGAGCCTCGAGCTCCTGCCGGAACGTCCATCCGACCGCGACGCCTCCGTAACGAGCGAGGAACCTCGGCGAGCCGCTGACGTCGTACCGCCACAACTCGGTTCCGACCGGCGGACGGTGTGTCGGCACCCAGTAGACCGGAACCGCAGGGCGGTCCAGGGCAGCGAAACCCGTACCGTTGAACGGGGGGTGCTCGACGAACGTGCCGCCGTTTCGCTGTGCCTCCTCCGCGCTCGTGCCGCCGAGGGCTCGCTGGGCGTTGAGGTTGGATCCCGCGGGAAATCGGAGGACGTCGACCTGGGAGACTTCGTCGTGGAACGGTGAACCAGGGAAGCGCAGCCCATGGACGCTGAGGAGGTCAGGGATCCCAGCGACACCGTTGACATCGTCGACGGGGATGACGTAGCCGGCGACCCGCTCGTAGCTGGATCGGAAAATGGCTTCCGACATCGCAGGCGTGAGTGCCTTCTGGACGACCGCGCGCTCGCTCATTCGTGTGACCTCGGAATCGATCTTGGGTTGGTGACCACCCTAGGAGACGGATCGCCAGTGGGAAGAACCGTTCGTGTACGACATGTGACGGAACGTGGCGTCCTCGTCAGGCGAGGACAACCGATCGAGGTCGACGTACCGGACGTGTGCGACGGTCGGATCCGATCCCGGCAGACGCCACGCATACCCGTCCGGAGCACGTTCGGGGAGCGGCTCGGATGCCTTGACACGGATCGAGTCCGCGCGCCACGGCCACACCGAGGCGTCGAGCTGGACGGGGGCTCCCGCCACTTCCGCTGTCGCGCTGAAGACCGGTGCCGCGATGACGGCCGACCATGGCACGGCCGCAGACGCTCCGATCTGGAGGCTCGCTACGGAGACTCGTGGGAACACCGGGAAGCTCGAGTCGAGCGCCGCGAGGGGGCCGTCCCGGTCCGGGAACCGGAGCGGGTACAGACGTCCGTCGATCTCGACCCACGTGCCGACGCGCACCCCTTGCGCGGATGCGCCACCCCAAACGACCGTCTTCGCATTCGTCGTGAGGAAGTCCTCCCGGTTCACCCACCCGCGCCATGCGCCGGTACGTCCGAACAGCAGTCCACCGGGAGGCATCGGGCCGGACGAAACGTGCAGCAGTGCTGCGTCGTCGTCTTCTGCCACGAGCACCGCGTCCGATCCACGGAAGCTCCCGAGGAGCGTCGTCCTGGAGAACACCGTCGGCAGGCCCAGAACGGGGAGCGCGCCGCGATCCAGAACCGGCCGTGAGTCGACCGGGTGCTGGGCCACGATCCGGGTTCGCAGCCCGACGAGCTCTCCTTCACGGCCGTCGAGCTCGACCAGGAAGTCACCGCTTCGATCGAGCAGCTGGGCGCCCGCACGCTCGACCTCTGCCTGGCCGCTCTGTCCCTCGCCGATCAGCCGGTCGGCGACGTCGTCGTAGGCCAGCCGGACCGACAGTCCGTGCCACCACGCGTAGACGTCCACAAATGCGTCGATCTGCTGTGCAGCTCCCTCACGACCGACGGCTCGCATCGTGATCGGCCGTGAGACGGGAGTCACCAACGCGGGAGCCACTCGCCCTCGGTGGGCGAGATGCGGCGGAAGACGGCGAGCACACGATCCGGCTCTCCGTTGCGACGGACGGAGATCGTCGCACCGTCCGTGATCTCGGGCAACGTCCCCCACGGGGCTCCGCCCTCGTTGCGTGCGCTGAATTCACGCGTGGCGTACCCGTCGATGCCGGCCCAACCGTTCCCGCGATACGGATTCGTCGACGCGTCCGCTTCAGCGCCGCCGATCGGGAAGGGCTTCAGCGCATCAGCGACGCGTGCATCGAGGTGACCTCGGAAGTCCGTTGCCGCGTCCGGGTCGAGCCCCGAGTACAGCTCGGTGTCCCGGTACCCCTGCTCGATGACCTCGCGCCGTTGCGCAGTGGAGAGGTCGTCCCAGTCCGGTCGTCCGGCCGCGACCTCCCGCACCATCTGGAGGGGCTCGTCCTCCGAGACGAAGCGATCGGCCGTTGAGCCGCTCACCCGGTGATCGAGGAAGAAGACGGGCTGGTCTGGTTGCCCGGAGTACGGCGTGCCCGAGTAGTTCAGGCCGAGGCTCGCGCGGAACTCGTCCGCACGGGTCGTGGACGAGGCCGACGCGCGCGCGTGGAACCCACGCGCATTCGCGGGGGCGCCCCATTGCGATTCTGCGACGGGGCCGTACGACTCGCGGGCTTCGAGATCGAAACGTTCACCGATCGCTGCTTTGACGTCCTTCGGATCGAGGACCTTCCGGAGCTCCTCGCCGGGCAGGATGGTTCGGTCCGCATCGTTGAGCGACGCTACGCGATCCAACTCCGAACGGGTGTACGTCGTGAGGTGTCGTGTACGGAGGTCCTCTCCGTCGGTGGGGCCGTCAGAGCCCACCGTGGCCGTTCCTCGTTCGCCAGCGGCAGCCGTCTCGGACTCCGTTGCCGGGGTGGCGGGAGCCGCATCCTGTCCGTGGCCGCCTTGGCCGGCCGTGGCAGGCGCCGCTACGCGTGAGACCGACGGGTGCGTCGCGACCGCGCCTGCGGCCGCAGCGCCGCCTGCGCTCGCCAGGTCGTTCGAGCCGGTGCCGACGAGCGCGTGATCGCCTGTCCCGACCGAGCGGCCGCTGTCATGCCCGTCGGCAGGAGCTGAGACCGCGTCCTCGCCAGAAGCAGCGTCGCGGGCGGTCTGCGGTGGGGCAGCTTCACGAGGCGCCGAGCTCGACGGGTCGTGCGCGATACGCGACTCTGCCGATGCGATGTCCGCGTGTGAGGGCGCACCCGAATCCGCGACGTCCGAGCGGATGGTCCCGGCGTTGAGGTTCTCTTGCGGAGCCGAGTTCGACGTCTCGCCTGCCGTGTGGGTTGTCTGCTGTCCGCTTTCCCCCGCTGTGGGCGGCTCAGCAGAAGCATGCGTTTGCGTTGCGTCGACCTGCGTCGTTGGGTCACTGTTCGCCCCGGACGTGGGAGCGTCGGCGGCCGCGGTGCTGTGATCAGCAACGCTGCTGTGCTCAGCACCGTTCGGCGTCGCGGGAGCAGTCGTGCCGTCGTGGGTGCCGCTCGGCTCCTGGCCGGACGCGGTGCCGTGCCCCACGGTCGTCTCGTGCGTTCCGATGGTGTCGTGAGCCGGCGTCCTGTCGCTCGATCCTCCGTGAGACGACGCTGCCTCGTGCGGAGCGGTCGGGCCATCGGCGTGCGCCGACGCGCCGTCGTTTGCGGGCGCGTCCACGTGCGCCGACGAGCCGTCGTGAGCGGGCGTCTCCACGTGCGCCGGCGCGTCCACGTGGTCGACCGCCACGTGGCTCCCAGTGCCGTCCGCGGTCGACCCGGCGTGCGCGGCCTCGTTCACCACGGGCGTCTGCGACCCGTCGATGTGCGGCCGCTCACCCGCGCCGTGCGCCGACGTGCTCGCCTGCGCGGCTTCGTTCACGACCGGTGTGTGCGACCCGTCGATGTGCGGGCGATCGCCGCCACCGGCATGACCGGGCGCGGCGGCGGTGTTCCCACCGGCGACGGGCGCACTCTGCTCGATGCTAGGAGCGTGCGACCCGGTGTCGGCCGCGGGGGCCTCGGGCGCGCTCGACGACGAACTCGTGTCCACGTTCGTCGAGGCGTCGACGGGCGTCACGTCGACGTCCACCGTCGTGCCGTCTCCCGAGGAGTGTCCGCCACCGGTGACGTGGTGCCACCCGGTGGAGACGGCATGGCTCCCGGCGCCGATCGTGGCGCCGCCGACGGTGCCGAGCACCGTGCCACCGGCGAGCGACTGCAGGACGTTGAAATGGTGGTTCTCCGGGTCCATGACCGCAGCGAGGCCGTCCTGCGTGACGCCGCCGGCAGCTCCGCCGACCGCGCCGGTCGCGGCGCTCTTCGCGCCTTCGACGGCGGTGGCCTTCCAGAACGTCGGCGCGACGGTGCCGGCCGCTTCACTCGCAGCACCCCGGCCGACGCGACTCAGCGCGGCGCCACCGAAGCCGCCGAACGCGCCGCCGACGACGGATCCGGCTGCGGTCGCGATGATGTCGTTCATCGAGGTGCCCTTGCCGTGCAGGGCGTTGACGATGATCGGCGCGGCAGTACCGGTGATGGTGCCCTTGACGGTCTCGTACGTGAACCGTGTCACGAAGGACCCGTGCTCGAGCTTGCGGAGCATGTTCGCGGCCTTGAGGAACTGTTCCGCGTGGATCTTGTTGAGCAGCGCGAGCTTCCGGATGACCCCGGCGATGCGGTTCGCCCAGGTGACGACGAGTCGGGCGCCGTTCGCGGCGCCGGCGAGCGCACCGAGTCCGAACGTCACGAAGGACAGCGCGATGCTGATGCCGACGTCGAGCGCGAGCTCGGCGAGGAGCTGCTCGATCATCGAGCGGATCTCCTCGGCGGCCTGGTCGTAGTTCGCCTTGATCTGCTTCAGGGATGCGGCCGCACCCGTCGCGGCGTCGGCGGCGGTGCCGATGTGCCCGGACATCGTCTGCTTCGCGGCGAGGATCGTCGCCTTCTGCGGAATGTCAGCGGCGTTGACCTGCGCGAGCCCGCCGCTGAGGCGCTTCGATGCGGTCCGCAGGGACGACTCGTACGAGTTCCACGACTCCGCGGCGGCGGTGAGCTTGTCGGGGTCGCCCTGGGGGAGCTGCACGCCGATGGCCCGGAGCGCGTCCTGCAGGACGTCCTCGACCTTGCCCCAACCGCCCGGCCAGCCGGCTCCGAGCGAGGACGGGAGATCGGTGGCGACCGCGAAGTCGCTGGCCGGGATCGCGATCCCGGACCCGCCCTGCTGCCCGGCGCTGGCGATCTCGGCGTCCTTGTACGCCGAGCCGGTGCCGGCGAGGAGGGTCTCGAACGCGGCGAGCATGCCGACGAGGTTCTTCGCAGACGTCGCGGCGCTCTTCGCCTGGCTGTCGTAGACGTGCGCGAACTCCTCCGCGCTCTCGTCATCGCCGGCCATCCCGGCGGTTCCGTGGAGCGCCGAGTGGAGCGTGCTCCACGCAGTCGAGATGTCGTGTGCGACGCCGGAGACGTCGTCGCCGTCGGCTGCGAGGCCGAAGGCGTTGAGCCGGACCATCGTCATCCGCTGATCTCCCCCTGGAACTTGGACCACGACTGGTCGAGTGCGTCGATGGTGGCCTGGTACGTGGCCTCGATCGCACGGGCGCGTTCGTGCAGGTCGCCCGCGGACGACGTCAGTGCCCCGGCGCCGGCGTTCCACTGCTCGAAGCTGGCAATGAACGCGCTCATCGCCGGCCCCTGCCACTCGTTCGGCAGGATGTACGCGAAGGTGGTCGCGCCCTGCTGGAGCAGTGCGCAGTAGTCGTGGAGCCGTTGCATGCTGTCGACGAGGTGGCGGAGGCTCTCCATGTCCGCCTGCTGGTCGCTCACGTGCGATCCTCCTCGAGGTCGGTCCAGACCGCTTCGGCGCGCTGTTCGTCGGCCGTGACCCGGTCGGACAGGCCGGCCTTGTCGCGTGCGGTCTGCGGGGCGAGTTGGCTCCGGGTGTCGGCGAAGGCGCCACCGAGCGAGGTCTCGTTGCCCTGGTACGCCGTCTCCGCGCTCATGAGGCGGACCGCGAGGCTCTCGAGAACGCCACGGAGGACGCCTGAACTCGCCTGGAACTCGCCCCACGTCGTCTGAAACGCTGTCGCGTCCTCGCCTTTCCAGGCCGTGTCGACGACGTTGCGGACCGCGGCGTCCGTCTCGGAGATGTGTCCGTCGAACGTCGCCACCACGGACCGGAGCATCTGGGCGACTTCGCCGAGGCTCTCCGGTCGGACCCGGTACTGCACCATTTCGTTCCCCCTGCTGGAGCGGGGGGGCCCTGCCCGGGGGACCGGGCGGCGCCAATGGGGGGGGGTAGACCGCTAGTTG
>JASCOI010000082.1 GCA_029959665.1 Microbacteriaceae bacterium PS02333 | reverse complement strand
CCGATGAGGCCCGAGACCGCCTGGATCGCGATGAGCCCGACCCCCGCGAGCGCCGCACCGGCGACCGTGGCCGCCGAGGCACCGGGCGCGAAGGCCCTGGGCGGGGCCCCCGCACGCCGCGGCGGACGCGGCGGTGCGGAGGGCCCGGCGCCCTGGACCTGGGCACCGGTGGGTTGCTGGGGTGGCAGCGGCGGCTGGTGCTGCTGCCACCCGGCGCCGTAGTACCCGCGATCGTTCTGCGGACGCTGCTCGGGGTTCGTCACCGTCAGTTCCCCAGGATCACGGTGCCGTCGTCGGTCGTGCCCTCGTCGGCGGTGGCCGGCGCGCTGATGCTGCCCGACGACACCCGACGCGAGCGAGCGCGCCCCTGACCCGGCTGCTTCGGCTCGGGCAGCGCCTGCAGCACCGAGTCGAGCAGGGAGTCGGCGTCGGGGGCCTTGCGCGGCTCGCGCTTGGTGACCGCGACGGGGATGTCGAGGATCGCGACGGTGGTGTCCGCCGGCGTCACGGGCGCCGAGGACGACACCCGCCGACGGGTCGGCGCGCTCTCCTTCGGCGCCTCGACGACGGGCGCCACGGGAGCAGCCGGAGCATCCGCGACGGAGGCGGACGAATCGGCCGGAGCGGTCGAACCGGCGGCCGGGATCGTCAGCACGCCGTCGGTGGACGCCGGGGCGGTCTGCTCGGAGCTCGCGCGGCCACCACGACGGCGACGACGCTTCGGGCCACCCGAGGACTCACCCTCGGTCGACTCGGCTGCGGGAGCGACGACGGGCGACACCGGTGACTCGGAGGGAGCCGAGGCCGACGACGTGGGCGAGGCCACGCCGGTGACGGCGGGCTCGTCGTGCGGGATGGTCGACGCGGCGATCCGGGACAGCGCGTTCTTGACGTCGTCGGTGATCTGGTGGGCCTGCGACGACTTCTGATCGTGCGGCCCGTTGCCGTTCGACCCGTTGCCCGACCCGCCGTTGCTGCCGTTCGACCCGCCGTTGCCCGACGTGCCGCCCGAGCCGCTACGGCCCTTGCGACGACCCTTCGAGGGACCGGGGTCGGCGTTGTTGTCGTTCACCTGCGCGTTGACCTCGGCGAGGGACTCGCGGAGCCCGACGCCGATCTTCTTGCGGGTCATCTGCACGAGGCCCAGCGAGGTGACCTCGGCGACCTGGTGCTTCGTGCGGTCGCGGCTCAGGCACTCGATGAGTCGACGCAGCACGAGGTCGCGGTTCGACTCGAGCACCATGTCGATGAAGTCGACGACGATGATGCCGCCGATGTCGCGCAGACGGAGCTGACGGACGATCTCCTCGGCGGCCTCGAGGTTGTTCTTCGTGACGGTCTCCTCGAGGTTGCCCCCCGAGCCGACGAACTTGCCCGTGTTGACGTCGACGACCGTCATGGCCTCGGTCCGGTCGATGACGAGCGACCCACCGGACGGCAGCCAGACCTTGCGGTCGAGCGCCTTCTCGATCTGCTCGTTGAGACGGTGCTCCTCGAAGGAGTCGGGGCCGTCGTAGAGCTCGACGCGGTCCTTGAGGTCCGGCGCCACGGCGTCGAGGTACTCCTCGATCGTCTCGCGCGCGGCGTCGCCGTCGATGATCAGCTTCGTGAAGTCCTCGTTGAAGACGTCACGCACGATCTTGACGAGCAGGTCCGGCTCCGAGTGCAGCATGACCGGGGCGTGCCCGTTCGCCACCTTCTTCTGGATGGCCTCCCACTGCGCGGTGAGGCGCTGCACGTCGCGGGTGAGCTGCTCCTCGGTGGCGCCCTCGGCAGCGGTGCGGACGATGACGCCCGCGTGTTCCGGCAGCACCTCCTTGAGGATCTTCTTGAGGCGCGCACGCTCCGTGTCCGGGAGCTTCCGCGAGATGCCGTTCATCGAGCCGTTCGGCACGTACACGAGGTAGCGGCCGGGCAGCGAGACCTGGCTCGTCAGGCGGGCGCCCTTGTGGCCGACGGGGTCCTTCGTGACCTGCACGAGGACCTTGTCGCCCGGCTTGAGCGCGGCTTCGATGCGTCGGCCGTGGTTGCCGGTCTCGACGGAGTTCCAGTCCACCTCGCCGGCGTAGAGCACGGCGTTGCGTCCACGGCCGATGTCGACGAACGCGGCCTCCATCGAGGGCAGCACGTTCTGGACCTTGCCGAGGTACACGTTGCCGATGAGCGACACGTTGTGCGACTTGGTGACGTAGTGCTCGGCGAGGACGTTGTCCTCGATGACGCCGATCTCGATCTTCTGCGCGGAGGAGCGCACGATCATCTGCCGGTCGACGCTCTCGCGGCGGGCGAGGAACTCGTCCTCGGTCACGACCTGACGACGACGTCCGGCGTCCCGGCCGTCGCGGCGGCGCTGCTTCTTCGCCTCGAGACGGGTGGAGCCCTTCACCTTCTGCGGCTCGGTGATGTACTCGACCTCGCGGCGGCGGGGCTCCTGGTGGTCGCGCGGCTCGCGCGGCTCACGGTCGGCGCTCGAGCCACGACGACGGGTGCGGCGGCGGCTGCCACCGCCCTGCTCGTCGCGGTCGTCCTCGTCGTCCCAGCGGTCGTCCCGCTCGGGGCGCGCGGCACGCTGTGGGAGCTCCGGCAGGACCGGGGCGTGGAAGATCAGGCTGAGCGTCGACGTCGCCTTCGGCACGACCGGCTCCGCGGCCGACTCGGCCACCGGTTCCTCCGGCTGCTCGCCGACGACCGCGGACGCGTCCGTGTCGTCGGCGCCGGACTCCGCGACCGCGGCCGCCTCGGCCTCTGCCGCGATCACCGGCAGGTCGCCGGTGAGCGTGCTGACGTCGTGCGCGTCCGTGGTGCCGGTGACGACCGAGACCTCGACCGAGACCTCGCTGGTCGCGTCCGTCGCAGAGGTCTCGTCCGTCGCAGCGTCGGTCGCCTCGGGACGGGAGGCGGTGCTCGCCTCCGTCACGAGCGTCGCGTCCGCCGCGGCGTCCGTCCCGGGACCGGTGCCGGTCTGCGCGACCGGTTCGGTGCCCGAGACGGCGACCGTCTCGACCGCGTCGGTCGACGGCTGGGCGCCACCACGGGCCTCCAGGCTGCCGGCCGACCGTGCGCGGCGGCCGCCGAACAGGCGGCCCCGTCGCTTCGGTGCGCTCTCGTCGTTGTTCGTGTTGTTCTCGTTCTGCTCCACCATGTGCTGGTGCACTCCTCGACCCCGCCCTCACCCCGAGGGGCGGCGGGAATTCTGTAGTTGTGGCGGGTGGCGACCACGCCGCCCGCACTCGCTGGGTTCGTGACCGTCCGGCGCCGACATCTTCATGCGGTCCGCGCCCGATCCGTGCGGAGCACCCGGCTCCGCTCGGCTCGGCGTCGGAGTGACGCGTCGTCCGGTCACGGCACGCTCTCACCGTGCCTGATCGTCCGGGCATGCGCCCGGAAAGCTCTCGTCGTCACACGGATCGGCCGCGTGACCTCCCAATCATCGCACGCGACGCCCGGGAAGGCGCAGACCGCCATGTCATGATGTCGACGTGAGCACGACTGCACCCACCACCCGTCGACCGGTCGCGATGGCGATCCTGCTGCTCGTCACGGGGGCGGTGGGGCTGTACGCCTCGTTCCGGCTCGTGCTCGACGAGTTCCAGAAGTACGAGAACCCGCAGGCGGTGCTGTCCTGCGACGTCAGCCCGTTCGTCAACTGCTCGAACGTGATGGCGAGCGCGCAGGGACACCTCTTCGGGTTCCCGAACCCCCTGCTCGGCCTGATGGGCTTCGTCGCGCCGATCGCAGTCGGCGTGGCACTGCTCGCCGGCATCCGCGGGACCAAGTGGTTCTGGATCGCGTTCAATGCCGGCCTCTTCCTGGCGTGGGTGTTCGTGACGTGGCTGTTCTCGCAGACCGTCTGGTTCATCGGGTACCTCTGCCCGTGGTGCATGCTCGTGTGGTCGATGACGATCCCGCTGTTCTGGGTCTTCACGATCTGGAACATGGCGCGCGGAACGTTCGGCACCGGAGCCCAGCGCATCGGGAAGACGTTGCTGCCCTTCTGCTGGGCGTTCCCGCTGGCGAACTACCTGGTGATCGCGGTCTCGATCCTCATCGTCTTCCCGACGGTGCTGTCGACCCTCTGAAGCCATCGCACTAGGTGACACGTCACCTGATTCCTGGACTCTTCTCAGCCAGGGCGACCCTCGGGCGCGTCGGCAGCCGTTACGCTCGTTCTCGATGAGCGACAACGAGAGCAAGAAGGCTCGCAGGAACGCGGCCCGGGAGCGCGCCGCCGCCCAGCGCGCGAAGGAGAAGGCCCGCAAGCGCCGCAACAAGACGCTGACGATCAGCGGCATCATCGTCGGCTCCCTCGCCGTCATCGCCGTCGTCGTGCTGGTCATCGCCAACTCGATCCAGCCGGCGGGACCCGGGCCCAAGAACATGGCGAGCGACGGCATCGTGCTGCAGGGGCAGAACGGCAAGATCGTCCCGGTGACCACCAAGGGCATCCCCGAGGGCGGCAAGCCGACGGCCACCAAGCAGGACGACTCGGTCGCGAACATCACCGTGTACGAGGACTACATGTGTCCGATCTGCAACCAGTTCGAGACCGGCAACATGAGCCAGATCAAGCAGTGGGTGAAGAGCGGTTCCGCCACCCTCGAGGTGCACCCGTTCAACCTGCTCGACCGGTCCTCGCTCGGCTCCAAGTACTCCACGCGCTCGGCTGCGGCGGCCGCCTGTGTCGCGAACTACGACCCCGACGCCTTCCTCGACGTGAACACCGCGTTCTACGAGAACCAGCCGTCCGAGGGCACCCGCGGCCTGACGAACGCCAAGCTCGCCGACATCGCGAAGAAGGCCGGCGCGACGAACGAGAACGTCGCCTCCTGCATCACCGACCAGAAGTTCGCCGGGTGGGTCGCCGACGCCACCAACCGCGCCCTGACCCAGCCGCTCGCGAACTCGAGCCTCGACAAGCTCACCGGCACCCCGACGGTGATCGTCAACGGCAAGCAGTACAACGCGACCGGTACGAACGCCTGGACCGACGCCGACGCCTTCGCCGCGTTCGTCGAGCAGAACGGCGGCGCCGTCAAGAACTAGGCGGCAGGCGCAGACGAGGCGGACGGACTCCGCGCGCCGCACAACGAAAAGCACACCGCACCACGTATCGACGTGGTGCGGTGTGCTTTTCGTTGTGCAGATGACGGCGCTGCAGCCGCGGGGCGGCGGCGCGCGTGCGCGGAAGGCTTAGGCGAACCAGAGGCCGAGCTCGCGCGCGGCGGACTCGGTGCTGTCCGAGCCGTGCACGAGGTTCTGCTGCACCTTGAGGCCCCAGTCACGACCGAGGTCGCCACGGATGGTCCCCGGCGCGGCCGAGGTCGGGTCGGTGGTGCCGGCGAGCGAGCGGAAGCCCGCGATCGCACCGTTGCCGGCGACGCGCACGGCGACGACCGGTCCGGACTGCATGAACTCGACGAGCGGCTCGAAGAACGGCTTGCCCTGGTGCTCCTCGTAGTGCGCGTCGAGCAGGTCACGCGGCGCCGTCAGCATCTTCAGGTCGACGATCTCGTAGCCCTTGGCCTCGATCCGGCGGAGGATCTCGCCGGTGAGCTGGCGGGCGACGCCGTCGGGCTTGACGAGGACGAGGGTCTCTTCGAAGTCGGACACGCAGTACTCCCTGTGGTTCGGGGGTGGATGTGGTCAGTCCTCGGCAGCGGCGCGACGGGCGGCGTTCTGGCGGTCGAGCTGTCCGCCCTTGACGAAGCAGAACACCCACAGCACCAGGAACACCAGGCCCACGACGAACATGAACGGTTCGATGAAGCCGGTGGCGAGGATGGCCGCCTGGAGCAGCCACCCGAACCATACACCGGCACGGGTGCCCGTCATCCGCGACGCGAGCGCCAGGATGATCATCGCGCCGATGCCGCCGCCGAAGGCCCATCCGGCGGGCAGGGTGTGCTTGCCGAAGACGACGAGCATCGGGAAGAAGAACATGATCGCCTCGAGGATCAGTGCGATCGAGGTGAGGCTCTCCTGCGCGCCGCGTTCGCGACGCGGTCGCCTGGCCGGCCGGGAGGCTCGGGGCGCGTCCGTCACTTCGCCTCGCTTTCCTGGTGCACCAGGTCCATGACCGCACCCACCATCACGATGGAGCCGGCGACGAGCACCATGGCGTCCTCGGCCTCCGCCTCGTCCGCCAGGTCGCGCGCTTCCTGCAGGGCCTGGGCGAGGGTGGGCTCGACGACCACACGGTCGCCCCCGACCTCGTCCACGACGACCCGGGCGAACTCGTCGGCGTCGAGCGCCCGCTCCCCCGGCGGCTGCGTGACGACGAAGGTCTGGATCGTGTCCTTGAGCGCCCGGACGAAACCGCGGGCGTCCTTGTCGGCGAGGATGCCGACGACACCGACGACGTGCCCGGACGGGAACGCGACGGGCAGCGCCTCGGCGAGGGCCTTGGCGCCGTGCGGGTTGTGCGCGGCGTCGACTACGACGGTCGGGTCCTGGGCGATCGGCTGGAGTCGGCCCGGGCTCGTGGCGCCGGCGAGCCCCTCGGAGAGGACGTCCTCGTCGAGGGGCTGGGTGCCGCGGCCGATGAACGACTCGACCGCGGCGATCGCCACGGCGGCGTTGTGCGCCTGGTACCCGCCGAAGAGCGGCACGAACAGGTCGTCGTAGCTCCCGGCGATGCCCTGCACCGTGATGAGCTGGCCGCCGACCGCCGGGGTCACGTCGACGACACGGAAACCGGTTCCTTCGACGGCGAGCGTGGATTCGGTGAGCTCGGCTGCCCGCTCGAGTTCGGCGAGCGCCTCCGGCACCTGCGCGCTCGACACGACGGCGGAGGACGGCTTGACGATCCCCGACTTCGTGCGAGCAATCTCGGCGACGGTGTTGCCGAGCTGCTTGGCGTGGTCGATCGCGATCGGGGTGAACACCGCGACCTGGCTCTGCACGACGTTCGTGGAGTCCCACTCGCCGCCCATGCCGACCTCGATCACGGCGACGTCGACCGGCGCCTCGGCGAAGCACGCCAGCGCGAGCACGGTCAGCGCCTCGAAGAACGTCAGCGGGAGTTCGCCCTTGTCGGCGAGCTCCTTGTCGGCCATCTCGAGGATCGGCACGATGTCGTCCCAGTTCTCCACGAACCGGTCGGCGGCGATCGGGGTGCCGTCGATGACGATCCGCTCCCGGATCGACACCAGGTGCGGGCTCGTCATGAGCCCGGTGCGGAGTCCATGCGCGCGGACGATGCTCTCCGTCATCCGAGCCGTCGACGTCTTGCCGTTCGTGCCCGTGATGTGGATGACCGGGTACGCGAGGTGCGGGTCGCCGAGGAGCTCGACGGCGCGACGGGTCGCGGTGAGTCGGTGCTCGGGCGACTGCTCGCCGATCCGGGCGTACAGGGCGGCCTCGACGCGCTTGACCTCGTCGTCGTCACCCCCGTACGGCACCACCTCGGTGGGATCGGCGTCGCCGGCCGGTCCCACCGGGATCTCGATGCCGTCCGGCGCGGGGCCGTCTGGTTCGAAGTCGTCGTAGTCGCTCATGCGCGTGCCACCTCCACGGACACCTTCGCACCGTCGCCGACCTCGGTGCCCTCGCCCTCGGCGAACGCGGTCTCGGTGATGTCGACCGTCGTCGCGAGGGTCTCCCCCGCGATGAGGTCCTGGTGGGTCCGAACGGCGTCGGCGGCCACGCCGTCGACGCCGAGCGTCAGGACGATGCGGTCACTGACGTCGAGGTCGGCCTCGCGGCGGGCCTGCTGGACGGCACGGACGACGTCGCGGGCCAGTCCCTCGGCCTCGAGCTCCGAGGTGGTCACGGTGTCGAGCACCACGAAGCCGCCCCCGTCGAGGAACGCCACCGCGGTCGATTCGTCGGCCACGGTGAGGTCGAGCGTGTACTCGCCCTCGACCAGGTCGATCCCGCCGACGGTGACGCCGGACTCCGTCGCGACCCAGTCGCCCCGCTTGGCGGCCGGGATGACCTGCTGCACCTGCTTGCCGATGCGGGGACCGGCGGCGCGGGCGTTGACGGTGAGCTTCCGCTCGATGCCGTACTGCGCGAGGGACTCCTCCGCCTGGGGCTCGAGGACGACCCGCTTGACGTTGAGCTCGTCGCGGAGGATGTCCACGAACGGCTCGACGGCTGCGGTGTCCGGCACCACGAGCGTCAGTGTCGCGAGGGGCAACCGGACGCGCTTGCCGGTGGCCTTGCGGAGCGCCAGGCCCTTCGAGGCGACGTCGCGGACGCGGTCCATCGCGGCGACGAGGGCGTCGTCCGCGGGGAACTCGGACGCGTCCGGGAAGTCCGCCAGGTGCACGCTGCGACCACCGGTCAGGCCCTTCCAGACCTCCTCGGTGACGAGGGGTGCGAGCGGGGCGGCGACCCGGGCGAGCGTCTCGAGCACGGTGTACAGCGTGTCGAACGCCGCCTTGGCCGACTCCGACGACTCGGCGCCGAGCCAGAACTTGTCCCGCGAGCGCCGGACGTACCAGTTCGTCAGCACGTCGGCGAAGTCGCGGATGGCCTGCGCCGCGAGCGGGGTGTCGAGCGCGTCGAGGTGCTTCGTGACGTCGGTCACGAGCACCCGGGTCTTCGCGAGCAGGTAGCGGTCGAGGACGTCCGTCGAGTCCGTCCGACGTGATGCCTCGTAGCCGTCGGTGCCCGAGGCGTTCGAGTACAGCGTGAAGAAGTAGAACGTCGACCAGAACGGCAGCAGGAACTCGCGAACGCCCTGGCGGATCCCCTCCTCGGTGACGACGAGGTTGCCGCCGCGGATCACCGACGACGACATCAGGAACCAGCGCATCGCGTCGGCACCGTCGCGGTCGAACACCTCCGAGACGTCCGGGTAGTTCCGGAGCGACTTCGACATCTTCTGCCCGTCGGAGCCGAGGACGATGCCGTGGCTGATCACGTTCGTGAACGCGGGCCGGTCGAACAGCGCCGTCGACAGCGCGTGCATGACGTAGAACCAGCCGCGGGTCTGCCCGATGTACTCGACGATGAAGTCCGCCGGGTTGTGGGTGTCGAACCACTCGCGGTTCTCGAACGGGTAGTGCACCTGGGCGTACGGCATCGACCCGGAGTCGAACCACACGTCGAACACGTCGGTGATGCGGCGCATCGTGGACGCACCCGTCGGGTCGTCCGGGTTCGGTCGCGTGAGGTCGTCGATGAACGGGCGGTGCAGGTCGACCTCGCCGTCGCCGTTCACCGGCAGCCGGCCGAAGTCGCGCTCGATCTCCTCGAGCGAGCCGTAGACGTCCTGCCGCGGGTACGCCGGGTCGTCGGAGACCCACACCGGGATCGGCGTGCCGAAGTAGCGGTTGCGGGACACCGACCAGTCGATGGCGTTCCCGACCCACTTGCCGAACTGGCCGTCCTTGATGTTCTCCGGGACCCAGGTGATGTCCTGGTTCAGCTCGCCCATCCGGTCGCGGAACTCGGTGACGCGGACGAACCACGACGAGACGGCCTTGTAGATGAGCGGCTTGCGGCAGCGCCAGCAGTGCGGGTAGCTGTGCTCGTACGACGCCTGACGCAGCAGCCGTCCCGCGTCGCGCACGGCCTTCGTCAGCGGCTTGTTCGCGTCCGACCAGAGCTGGCCGGCGACGAGCGGGAACTGGGACGTGAAGACGCCGCCCTCGTCGAGGGACAGCACGACAGGGATGCCGGCAGCGGCGCAGACCACCTGGTCGTCGGCGCCGTACGCGGGAGCCTGGTGCACGATGCCGGTGCCCTCGCCGGTCTCGACGTAGTCGGCGACGAGGATCTGCCAGGCGTGCTCCATGCCCTCGGTGTCGGCGAGGTCGTCGAAGAGCCGCTCGTACCGGACGCCGTCGAGCTCGGAGCCCTGCAGCTCGCGCGTGACGGCCGCGACAGCGGCCTCCGGCGACTCGTAGCCGAGGTCCTTCGCGTAGGCGGCCACGGTGTCCGACGCCAGCATGTACTGGACGAAACCGGCGTCGCTGCCGTCAGCGGAGCCTCCCGGCCCTGCCGGCAGCACCACGTACGTGACCGCAGGCCCGACGGCCAATGCGGCGTTCGTCGGGAGCGTCCACGGGGTCGTCGTCCAGGCGAGGGCGCGGACGCCCGTCAGACCCAGCGAGTCAGCGCGGTCCCCGTGCAACGGGAACGACACCGTGACGGACTGGTCCTGGCGCATCTGGTAGACGTCGTCGTCCATGCGCAGCTCGTGGTTCGACAGCGGCGTCTGGTCGTTCCAGCAGTACGGCAGGACCCGGAAGCCCTCGTACGCGAGTCCCTTGTCCCAGAGCTGCTTCCACGCCCAGAGGACGCTCTCCATGAACGTGACGTCGAGCGTCTTGTAGTCGTTCTCGAAGTCGACCCAGCGCGCCTGACGGGTGACGTACTCCTGCCACTCGTCGGTGTACTGCAGCACGGACTTCCTGGCGGCGGCGTTGAAGACGTCGACGCCCATCTCGTCGATCTCGTGCTTCTCGGTGATGCCGAGCTGGCGCATCGCCTCGAGCTCGGCGGGGAGCCCGTGGGTGTCCCAGCCGAAGCGGCGGTGCACCTGCTTGCCGCGCATCGTCTGGTAGCGCGGGAAGACGTCCTTGGCGTACCCGGTCAGCAGGTGCCCGTAGTGCGGCAGCCCGTTGGCGAACGGCGGGCCGTCGTAGAAGACCCACTCGTCGCAGCCGTCGCGCTGGTCGATCGATGCCTGGAAGGTGTCGTCGCCCTTCCAGAAGGCGAGGATGCCCTGCTCGACGGCGGGGAAGCTCGGCGACGGGGTGACGCCGGCAGCGGCGTCGGTCGTGTCAGCACGATTGAGGGGGTAGCGCACCGCGGGGCTCCTGTGGGTTGCCGGTTCAGGACCACGAGGACGGAGCATGCACTCCGCGGTACCACCTCGCTTGCCGTCCGGGACACCGGATCGGCCGCTCGTCGTCGGGGATGGTGACGGTCCCGAACCCGCCCGGCTCTACTGACGGGCCGCAACGTGTGCGTCCCGCGTTCTTCCGGAAGCTCCCCGGTGATGGCCGGATCAACGCCTGTTGGACCCGAGTCTACCCAACGGGAGCATGCTGGACGAATGCCCTCGTCTGATCAGCAGGACCGCCCCGAGTCCCTGCTCACCGTCGTCATCGCGTTCGGCGCGAACCTGCTCGTCGCCATCGCCAAGTCGATCGCCGCACTCCTGTCCGGGTCCGCGTCGATGGTGGCCGAGGCGGCGCACTCGTGGGCCGACACCGGGAACGAGATCTTCCTGCTCATCGCCGAGCGGCGGGGAGCCAAGAAGCGGGACACGGCCCACCCGCTCGGGTACGGGCGTGAGACCTACATCTGGTCGATGTTCGCAGCGTTCGGGCTGTTCACCGCGGGCGCCATCGTGTCGATCTACCACGGCATCTCCGAGCTGGGCGAGACCGGACCGGCCGAGGACGTCGCCCTGAACTACATCGTGCTGGCCGTGTCGTTCTGCCTCGAGGGCACGAGCTTCCTGCAGGCCTACCGCCAGGCCCACGGTGCCGCGACGAAGCGCCGGGTGCCGGTGCTGCGGCACGTGCTGCAGTCATCGAACCCCACGCTCCGAGCGGTGTTCGCCGAGGACGCCGCCGCGCTCGTCGGCCTCGTCATCGCCTTCCTGGGGGTCTTCCTGCACCAGGTCACCGGGCTGGCGATCTTCGACGCGATCGGCTCGATCGCGGTCGGCATCCTGCTCGGCGTCGTCGCGGTGATCCTCATCGACCGCAACCGCCGGTTCCTGGTCGGGGAGAGCACCTCGCCCGAGCTGGAGAACGCGGTGCTGGTCGAGCTGCTCTCCCGGAAGCAGATCGAACGCGTGACCTACCTGCACCTGGAGTTCGTCGGACCGTCGCGGGTCTACCTCGTCGCGGCGATCGACCTGACCGGCAACGAGGACGAGTCGCACGTGGCGGTCCGGCTGCGCGACGTCGAGAAGTCACTCGAGGACAGCCAGTACATCGAGGAAGCGGTCCTGACCCTGAGCCTGCCCGGCGACGAGTCCCTAGTGCCGACCGACGCCGAGGTCCCCGACGTCGTGCGTGACGGCACCGCGGAGGACGTCGCGGCCGGCGGCGCCGGCACGCTCCGCACCGACTGACGGCGCCGCGGCGTCACCGCGCGTCGAGGCCCGCCGCGACCGGCGTCAGCGCCGCGCCGACGTACTCCACGAGCGGGCGCCGAGCCACCCCGTCCGCGACCCACACCCCGAAGGCAGCGGCAGCGGCACCGAGCATCGCGCCGGCGACGGTCTGCGGCCAGAGCGATCCCGCGTACTCCCCCGTCCGCCGGGCGACGAACGCCGCGACGGCCCCGTGCTGCGCCATCACCCGAGCCGCGACGCTGCCGACGAGCTCCGGCCCGATCCCCATCACCTCGGCCTGCGCGATCGCCCACGGCACCCGCTCGGGATCGTGCGCCCGGGCAGCGGCGAGCAACGCGCTCTCCACCGCTCGCACCGCGGACGGGTCGTCCGACGACGCCAGCAGCGCGGGCAGCGCCCCGACCGCGGCGTCGAGCTCGAGCCACATCACGTCGGACTTCGCCGGGAAGTAGTTGAAGAACGTCGCGCGGCTCACCCCGGCGCGTGCGGCGATCTGGTCGACCGTGGTCCGGCCGTAGCCCTGCTCCAGGAACAGCTCGGCGGCGGCGTCCGCGAGCACCTCGGCGCTCGAGCGTCGCGGCCGTCCCCCACGGCGGATCGGTTCGTCCATGGGGTCCAGTAAACAACTAGACTCGTCGAGCCATGATCTTGGACCCAGTACAGAAAACCCGAAGGATCGGTGCCCTCGCCGGTGCCGCCGCCGTCCTCCTCGCGCTGACCGCCTGCACGGGGTCCGGCACGAGCACCGCGGACGCCACGCCGAAGAACGGTGGCACGCTGACCTACGCCTCCGGCGACGCCGAACCCACCTGCCTCGACCCGCACGTCGGCGGCAACTACCCGCAGGCGCTGCTGGCGAGCCAGTACGTCGAGGAGCTCGTCGGGCTCGACGACGGCAAGCCCACGCCGGCCCTCGCGACGAAGTGGACCACGAGCGACGACGGCAAGACCCTGACGTTCACGCTGCGCCAGGGCGTGTCGTTCACCGACGGCACCCCGTTCGACGCGGCCGCCGTGGTGCGGAACATCCAGCACGTGCAGGACCCGACGACGGCGTCGAGCACGGGCTACCTCGCACTGCAGTCCATCCAGAAGGCCACGGCCACCGACGACCACACCGTGACGCTGTCGCTCAGCCGTCCGGACAGCGCGCTGCTCGAGTCCTTCTCGCAGGCGTGGGTCGGCATGGAGTCCCCGAAGGCGCTCGACCGCCCCCAGAAGGAGAACTGCGAGTCCCCCGTCGGCACCGGCCCGTTCGCGATCACGAACTGGAAGCACGGCGACCGCGTGACGTTGGAGCAGAACAAGGACTACTGGGGGAAGACCAAGCCGCGCCTCGACGGCATCTCCTGGCGCTTCATCCCGGACTCCACGTCCCGCTACGCGGCGCTGCAGTCCGGCCAGGTCGACGTCATCGACAACGCGCAGCCCGACCAGCTCAAGGCGGCATCGTCGAAGGCCGCCATCCGCGACCTCGACGCACCCCGACCCGGCGCCTCGAACCGACTCGAACTGAACTCCGGCCACGGCGTCTTCCAGGACGAGGCCGTGCGCAAGGCGTTCATCGCCGGTGCCGAGATCGACCCGGGCATCCAGAGCCTGTTCCTCGGCACCGCGAAGCGCTCCTACTCGGTGTTGTCGAGCGTCGAACCGTTCGCGTACTCCGACAAGAGCCTGTTCCGCTACCAGCCCGCGACGGCGAAGCGGCTCCTCGACGACGCCGGCTGGAAGGTCGGCTCCGACGGCATCCGCGAGAAGGACGGCAAGCAGCTGACCGTGACGTTCCCGGTGTCGACGAACCAGTCGGTCCCCGCCGAGCGGAGCCTGTTCCAGCAGATCCAGGCGTCGGAGGCGAAGGTCGGCATCAAGGTGCAGCTGCAGGAACTCGACCTGTCGAGCTGGTACGCCGCCCTCGCGAAGAACCAGTACGACGTGGTCAGCGCCCCGTACACGAAGGTCGGGCCGGACGTCCTGCGGATCCTCTACGACTCCGCGAGCATCACGCCCGCGCCGTCGGGGTACTTCGCGAACCTCGCGCAGCTCGACGAGCCGGAGCTCGACTCGCTGCTCCAGCGAGCCGCCGAGACCTCGGACCAGAGCACCCGCGCCGACCTGTACGAGCAGGCCCAGAAGCGCATCCTCGAGAGCCGCACGGTGCTCCCCCTCTACGACCAGCAGAACCACTTCCTGTACCGCTCGAGCGTCCACGGCATCCGCACCACCCCGGTGTCGACCCCGTGGTTCGGCTCGGCCTGGATCGCGGACTGATCCGGACAGGAGGCACGGCATGCGTCGCACAGGCCTGATCCGGCCCGGCGGCGGCTCGGCTCCGGCGCGGTGGTCGCGCTGGGTGCTCCGCCGTGCGCTGGGCGGCATCGGCGTCCTCTGGGCCGTCGCGACGATCGTCTTCGTCGCGATCCGGCTCATCCCGGGCGACCCCGCGCTCGCGATCCTCGGTGGTCCCGGGTCGCAGGCATCGGCGGCCGCGGTCGACCAGGTCCGCCACGACTACGGCTTCGACCGACCCGTCATCGTGCAGTACGCGGTGTTCCTCGGGCGCCTGGCGACGGGGCAGCTCGGCGACTCGTACGCGTTCCGCACCCCGGTGGCCACGTTGCTCGGGCAGCAGCTCCCCGTGACGCTGACCCTGGCGGTCGCCGGGCTCGTCGTCGCCTGGGCGCTCGCGATCGTCGCCGCGTGGTGGTCCACCCAGCGCGGCCGGTTCGCCGCGGGCCTGACCTCGGCGCTGAGCGTCACCGCCAGCGTGACCCCGCACTTCTGGCTCGGCAGCGTGCTCATCGTCGTCTTCGCCAGCAGCCTCGGGTGGTTCCCGGCGGTGAGTGACGGCACCGTGCAAGGTTGGGTGCTGCCCGTCGTCACGGTGGCCGTCCCCGTCGCCGGCTACCTCGCCGAGACCATCCGCGACGGGGTCGTCGACGCCCAGCGGTCGGCGTTCACGCTCGCCGCACGCGGGCGCGGCGAGACCCGCGTGGGTGTGTTCGGCCGACACCTGCTCCGGCACGCGGCGCTCCCGGGGATCGCGCTGTCCGCCTGGGCGTTCGGGTCGCTCGTGTCCGGCGCCGTCGTCGTCGAGTCGGTGTTCGCGCTGCCCGGCATCGGGCGGGCCCTGGTGACCGCGGTCACGCAGCGGGACATGCCCCTCGTCGTCGGCATCGCGATGGTCTCGGCGCTGGCGTACGTCGTCGTGCTCGCCGTGGCCGACGTCGTCGAGCGCACGGTCGACCCCCGCGGCCGACGGTCGGAGCCGCCACGCGTGCGGACGCACCACGAGGCGGAGGCGCGATGAGCGGGATCGCCGAACCGAGCCTCCAGGCCGGCGCGCAGCGGGATGGCGGGACCCGACGGTCCGAGCGAGTCCGTGGGGGGACGCTCGGGCCGGCAGGGATCCTGGCGGCGGCCGTGGTGGCGCTCGCCGTCGTCGCTGCGCTGTGGCCGGCGCTGCTCGGGGGCGGCGACCCGCTCGCCGTGCACCCCGCACAGGCACTGCAGGCCCCGAGTTGGTCGAGTCCGTTCGGCACCGACGAGTCCGGGCGCGACGTCCTGGCGCGGGTCGTCGCCGGGACGAGGGCGAGCCTCGTGGTCGGGGTCGTCGCCACGCTCGTCGGCGGTGGCCTCGGCGTGGTGCTCGGCGTCGCGGCAGGCCTCGGCGGCCGGTTCGTCGACGCGGTCATCGGGCGGATCACCGAGGTCGCGTTCGCGCTCCCGCTGCTCCTCGTCGCACTGGTCGTCATCGCCGTGACCGGTCCCGGCCCGGTGCCCGCGATGCTCGCCGTCGGGTTCGCCACGGCGCCCGGCTACGCCCGGATCGTCCGAGGCCTGGTCCGATCGGCACGGTCCTCGCAGGTCGTCGAGACCGCCGTGCTGCTCGGCCGCTCCCCCGCGCGCATCGTCGTGCGGCATGTTCTGCCGGCAGCCCTCTGGCCCGTCGTCGCGGTCGGGACGCTCGGCATCGGGCAGGCCATCGTGTGGGCCTCGGCGCTCAGCTACCTCGGCGTCGGCACGCCACCGCCCGCTCCGGAGTGGGGCGCGATGCTCGCCGACGGCCGGACCTACCTGCAGACAGCGCCCTGGATGAGCACCTTCCCCGGCCTCGCGATCGTCGTGCTCGCGACCGCGGTGACGGTGCTCGGCCGGGCCATCCGACGAACGGGAGTGGTGCGATGAGCGTGTTGGGTGTCGACGGACTGTCCGTCTCGATCGGCGGCGCACCGGTCGTCCACGACGTCGCGCTGCACGTGGACCCCGGCGAGTGCGTCGCGCTGGTCGGCGCGTCGGGCTCCGGCAAGACCGTCACTGTCCGGGCGCTGCTCGGCCTGTCCGCTCCGGGTTCCGCCGTCCGTGCGGACCGACTCGAGGTCGCCGGGTTCGACACCCGCGCGTTCTCGGAACGACGGTGGCGTGCGGTGCGCGGGTCACGGGTCGGCTACGTCGGCCAGGAGGCACTGGGCGCGCTGGACCCGCTGCGTCCCGTCGGACGCGAGGTGGGCGACGCCCTGCGGCTGCACACCGAGATGAGCGCACGCGAGCGGGTGGACGCCGTGCGCTCCGCGCTCGACGCGGTGGGGCTCGACCCGGCGATCGCGTCGGACGGCCGGCTCGCCGGGACCCTGTCCGGCGGGATGCGGCAGCGCGCGCTCATCGCCGCGGCGACCATCGGCTCGCCGGTGCTCGTCGTGGCCGACGAACCGACGACGGCGCTCGACGCGGGCGTGGCCGTCCGCGTGATGGAGCAGCTCCGGACAGCGCAACAGCAGGGCGCGGGGCTGCTCGTCGTGACGCACGACCTGGGGCTCGTCGCCGGGTGGGCCGACCGTGTCGTGGTGATGGACGGGGGGCGGATCGTCGAGCAGGGGCCGGTGGCGCAGGTGCTCCGGTCGCCCACCCACCCGGTCACCCGGGCGCTCGTCGCCGCGTCGGCCGCCGGGCGGACCGCGTCGACCCGGCCGGCCGCCGACGGTGCTGCCGCCGCGCTCGAGACCACGGACCTCCGGAAGTCGTACGACCGGGTGGACGCCGTCACGGGGGTGTCGTTCGGACTCCGTCGTGGCCGGACACTCGGCGTGGTCGGGGCCTCCGGTTCCGGCAAGACCACGCTCGTGCGAATGCTGCTCGGGCTCGAGGCGCCGGACACCGGCACGGTGACGCTCGACGGTGTCCCGTGGGCCCCGCTGCCCGAGCGGGACCGACGGGCACGCCGCCACCGGGTGTCCGCCGTCGTGCAGGACCCCGGCGCGACCTTCGACGAGCGGTGGAGCGTCGAGCGGGTGCTGGCCGACGCGATGTCCGGCGGCGACGCACGGCGGGCGTCCGGTTCGCTCGATGCCCGCGTCGACGACGCCCTGCGGCAGGTCGACCTCGACCCCGCCGTCCGCGGTCGGTCGCCGCTGACGCTGTCCGGCGGGCAACGGCAGCGGCTCGCGATCGCCCGGGCACTGGCGACCGGGCCGGACGTGCTCGTGCTCGACGAACCCGTCACGGCCCTCGACGCCACGGTGCAGGACGCCGTGATGGGGCTCCTCGAACGGCTCCGCGACGAGACCGGTGTCGCGATGGTGTTCGTCTCGCACGACCTCCGTGCGGTGCGGCGCATCGCGGACGACGTCCTGGTGATGCACGACGGTGCCGCGGTGGAGCACGGCCCGGCCGCCGAGGTGTTCGCACGCCCGACGCACGCCGTGACCGCGGGGCTCGTCCGCGCCGACGAGCGCCTGTCGGCCGGCCCGAGGTCCGCCGCCGCGTAGCCCGGGTCTGGTCGGTGGCTGGCCGGCGGGCGGGTCTGTCCCGGGGGCCCGGCCGGGGGCCCGCGGGGGCCCCCCGGGGCCGCGGGGGGGGGGGGGG
>JASCOI010000081.1 GCA_029959665.1 Microbacteriaceae bacterium PS02333 | reverse complement strand
GGGCGGGGGGGGCGGGGCCCCCGGGCCGGGGCCGGCCACCCCACCCCCCCCCGGCCCGCCCGCCCGGGGGCTTCTTGTGTCGCGTTGGTTGCGGGGGCAGGATTTGAACCTACGACCTCTGGGTTATGAGCCCAGCGAGCTACCGAACTGCTCCACCCCGCGGCACGTTGAACAGCCTACACGGCAACGGGCGGGGCACCAAATCGAGTGCCCCGCCCGTGTCGTCACTTGCCGGAGCTGCTGCTCGCCTCGGCGTCGATCGCTGCCTGGATCGCCTCCTGCAGGCGCTTGTCGGCCTCGGCCGCGGCAACGAGGTCGTTGTCCGCGTAGGCCTGCTGGCGGGCCTGCAGTGCGGCGTTCGCGTCGTCGAGGGCCTGCTGCACGGCCGGGTTCGTCGACGTCGATCCGCTGCCACCGGTCGACCCGGAACCCGAGCTCGACCCGGAGTCCGAGGACCCGTTGTCCGAGCCGTTCGACGAACCGGACCCACTCGCAGCACCCTGGTCACCCGCGGCAGCGCCGGAGTCACCGCCGAAGAGCTGGTTGAGCGCTTCGTCGAGGGTGTCCTCGAACGCGATCTTGTCGCCGAAGGCCACGAGGACCTTCTGCAGCAGCGGGTAGGAACCGCTCGACGTCGACTGCACGTACACCGGCTGGACGTAGAGGAACCCGCCGCCCACCGGGAGCGTCAGCAGGTTGCCCTGCTTCACGGTGCTGTTCCCGCGCTTCAGGATGTTCAGCTCCTGCGACACCGTGGTGTCCGAGTTGAACAGGTTCTGCACCTGCAGCGGCCCCGGGATGTTGTCGGTCTTGGGGATCGTCAACAGCGTGAGCTTGCCGTACCCGGACGCGCGTTTGCCCTTGCCTGCGCCACCGGCGTCGGAGTCGACCGCGAGGTAGCCGGTCAGCACGTTCCGGGCGTTGGACCCGGTCTGCTGCGGGATGTACGTCGTGTACAGCGAGTAGGCCGTCCCCTGCCCCGGCACCTTCATGGTGAGGTAGTACGGGTCCTGCAGGTCCGCCCTGGTCGCCGTCGTCTGGGTCCCCAGCGCGTTCGTCGTCGTCGTGCTCGTGTCACTGCTGGTGTCGCTGTCGCTGTCGCTCGACCCGGTCGTCGGGTCGGACGGGGTCGTCCAGGCGTCGTCACCCGAGTAGAACGAGTTCGCGTTGGTGACGTGGTACGTCCCGAGGATCGAGCGCTGCACCTTGAACAGGTCGGTCGGGTACCGCACGTGGTCGAGGAGCTCGGCGCTCATGCTCGACACCGGCTTCATCGACGTCGGGAAGATCTTCTGCCAGGTCTTCAGCACCGGGTCCTTGGTGTCCCACGAGTACAGCGTGACCTTACCCGTGTACGCGTCGACCGTGGCCTTCACCGAGTTCCGGATGTAGTTGACCTGGTCGGTCCGGAAGGTCGACGACTCGGTGCCGGCGATGCTGTCGGACAGGCTCTGGCTCTGCGAGTACGGGTACGCGTCCGAGGTCGTGTAGCCGTCGACGATCCACTGCAGACGGTGGTCGACGATCGCCGGGTACGCGTCGCTGTCGGTCGTCAGGTAGGGCGCGACCTTCTGGACGCGCTTGATCGGGTCACGGTCGTAGAGGATCTGCGAGTCCTTGTTGACCGCATTCGACAGCAGGATCTGCTCCGACTGGAACTTCGCCGCGTAGACGAGCCGGTTGAAGAAGTTGCCGATGCTCGGCCCGCCGTTGCCCTGGTACGTGGTGGTCGCGTTGCCGCCGTTGTCGTCGGCGCTGTCCGAGCCGGACGGGTAGTCGAGCTCGACGTTCTTCGAGCCCTTCGGTGCGCCGACGATGGAGTACGGCGGCGAGGTCTCACCGAAGTACACGCGCTGCTGGTAGTCCCCCAGCGCGCCGGTGGACGGGATGCCCGACTCGAGGAACACCGGCTTGCCGTCGCTCGCGCGCTGGTTGCCGTAGGCCGCGGTCACACCGAACCCGTGCGTGTAGACGAACGTGCGGTTGTACTGCGTGTTCGCCGCGCTGCTCAGCCCGTCGAGGTCGATGTCGCGGACCGCGATGACGGTGTCCTCGGTCTGGCCCTTGATGTTGTAGCGGTCGACGTCGAGCTCGTCCGGGAACTGGTAGTACTGCCGGGACTGCTGGAGCTGGCTGAACGTGTCCGAGACGATCTTCGGGTCGATGAGCCGGATGTTCGTGGTCGTCTGGGCGTCCTCGGCGAGGGCGCCGGTGGCCGTCTCGGTCGTGGCGTCGTAGTTCGACTCCTTGACCCCGGAGACGTCGTACGCGTCGCGGGTGGCGTCGATGTTCCGCTGGATGTACGCCGACTCGAACGAGCGCTCGCTCGGTGCGACCTGCAGGCGCTGCACGATCCACGGGTAGATGCCGCCGATGACGATCGCGGACACGAGCAGCAGCCCGGTGCCGACGATCGAGATGCGCCAGCGGCCGATGACCGCCGTCACGATGAACAGGATCGCGACGATCGCCGCGATGCCCGCCATGATCTCGCGACCCGGGATCGTGGCGTTCACCTCGGTGTACTGCGCACCGGTGATGAGCGAGTTGTCCTTGGTCAGCGCCGCGTACTGGTCGAACCACAGGCTGAGGGCCTGCAGCGCGATGTAGACGGCAGCGGTGATCGCCAGCTGCACGCGGGCGGCGCGGGAGATGCGGACCTCTCGCCCGCCGAAGCGCATCGCGCCGTACAGGTAGCTGGCGGCGAGCGCGGCCAGGCCGGCGATGAGCACGACGGCGGACGAGTACGCCACAACGGAGCGCCAGAACGGCAGCTCGAAGACGTAGAAGCTGATGTCCAGCCCGAACTGCGGGTCGGTCTTGCCGAACGGCGTCCGGTTGAAGTACTCGAGGACCATGCTCCAGCGCGGGGCGGTGGCGAGCCCGGCGAAGACGCCGAGGACCACCGGGATGCCGATCATCACGACACGGCGGAGCGGCTCGATGACCTGCTGGTACCGGTCGAGCTGCGAGCCGAGCTTGGCGTAGACCGGCCGGAACCGGAACGCGATCAGGATGCTGACGTACACCGGCACGGCCATGCCGAGGAACCCGGCGACGAACATCAGCCCGCCGGCGAGCCACCTGGTGGTCAGCACGTTCTGGAAGCCCAGCTGGGCGAACCATGCGTAGTCCGTGTAGAGGCTCGCGAAGATGAAGAAGGCGATCACCAGTGCTGCGAGCACGATGATCGTGACCACGATCGGGACACGCGGCGAACGCCGTCCCGCGGTGGACGAGTTGGACGAGGTTGTCGTCACGTGATTGTGCTCCAGACGTGTCGGACCGGCAGGCCCGGCGCACCGGGCCGTCAGTGCACCGATCCTATGGGACGCCACCGACAGCGAACCTGTACCCGATCTCAGGAAGGCTCCACGAGCCTCCCGGCCGCGGTCAGGACCCGCAGGTCGCCAGACCGGCCGTGCTCTTCCCGCTCGCGATGGTGTCGAGGTCGGTGACCGCCTGGTCCAGCGTCTTCACGGAGTAGACGTCGAGTCCGTCGGGGACGTGTCCGACGACCTCGTCGCAGTTGTCGGCGGGGGCGAGGAAGACGGTGGCGCCCGCGTCCTTCGCGCCGTAGAGCTTCTGGCGGATGCCGCCGATCGGCCCGACCTCGCCGTCGGCGGTGATCGTGCCGGTGCCTGCGACGTGCTTGCCGCCGTTGAGCCTGCCCGGCGTGATCTCGTCGATGATCCCGAGGGCGAACATCATGCCGGCCGACGGGCCACCGACGTCCTGGAGCTTGATCGACACGTCGAACGGGAAGTCGTAGTGCTCGACCACGCCGACGCCGAGCAGCGCGGTGCCGCTCTCGTCGCGCGGGGTGACCGTCACGTCCTTCGACGCACCGTCGCGGGTGATCGTGACGGTCGCGGGGCTGGACGTCCCGTGCTTCGCCACGGCCTCCCGGAGGGTGGTCGCGTCGGCGTTCGTCGTGAGCGACGTGCCGTCGAACGTCGTGATGACGTCGCCCTTCCGGATCGTGCCGTCGGCGGCTGAGCCGTCCTGCACGGTGCCGACCTCGAGCGTCGTCGGGATCTCGAAGCCCTGCTGGATGAGCGCGGCAGCGACGGCGGACTGCTGCGAGTTCGACATGTCGGCGGCGTCCTGCTTGTTCACCTGCTCGGTCGTGGTTCCGGGCGGGTAGATCGCCGACGCGGGGACGACGGCCTGGGACTTCGTGAACAGGGCCCGGATGACGCTCGTCCAGGCGGGGCGCTGCGTGGCCGTGCCCTCGACGCTCACGGTGAGCATGTCGAGCGCGCCGGCGGTCGGGTATGTCTGGTGCCCGTCGACCTGGATGAGCTTGACGTCCTTCGCGTCCTTGCCGGTCCCCTGCTGCTGGGTGCCGATGGTGTTGAACACCGGGCCGGGCAGTTCGATGACGTACGGGCTCGGGAGCACGCTCGCGATGATCGCCAGGACGACGGCCCCGACGACGAACGCCCACCCGACGGTCCTGGTGCGGGAGCGGCGGCGGGGGGCGGGCGCGAAGAGGGTCAACGGGGTCCTTCCGGGGTGGCTTCCGCTCGGCTGTTCGCCCTGGGCGCAGCCCACGGAGCGATCCCACGGGTCCGTCTCAGGTCAGGCCCCACGAGCAGCGATTAGCGTAGTCGGCATGCCTGATGAACCGCAGCCGGGGCCGGACGACGACTTCCAGGAGATGCTCCGCAAGCTCCTGTCCGGGGAAGGCCAGATCGACCCGTCGCAGCTCGCCGGCGCGGCCGGTCTGCCGAACGACCCGGCCTTCGTGGCCAACCTGATGAGCCAGCTCCAGCGTGCGGCGCAGGACGGCGGGGACGGCATCGACTTCTCGGTCACGGCCGAACGCGCCACCGCGATCGCGAAGGACGGCCAGCACGGTGTGGACCCCGCGACGTCGCAGGCGAGCGACCAGGCGTTCCAGGTCGCCGCGCTGTGGCTCGACGAGGTGACGACCGTGGCAGAGCTGACCGCGACCCCGAGTCTCTACACCCGTGAGCAGTGGGCGAAGGCGACCGCACCGGTGTGGACGCAGATCGCCGAGCCCGTCGCGGACAGCATCGCGACCGCACTCACCGAGGCCATCGACCAGCGCGCCCCGGAAGAGCTCAAGGCCATGCTCGGCGACGTGTCGAAGGCCATGCGCGGTGTCGGCGGCGCACTGTTCGCGATCCAGCTCGGCCAGGTCGTCGGGCAGCTCTCGAAGGAGGTCGTGTCCGGCGGCGACGTCGGCGTGCCCCTGCTGGACGAGCAGGTCGCGGCCCTCCTCCCCCAGAACGTGGCCGAGTTCGCCGAGGGCCTCGACGTCCCGGAGGACGAGGTCCGCATCTACCTCGCCGTCCGCGAGCTCGCACACGCCAGGCTCTTCCGCTCCGCCCGGTGGCTCCGGCTGCACATCATCTCCTCGATCACCGAGTACGCCCGCGGCATCCACATCCCGTTCGACCGCGTCGAGGAACTCGCTGCGGACATCGACCCGACCGACCAGGAGCAGCTCCGCGACGCCCTGGCGTCCGGTGCGCTGATCCCGCCGCGCACGCCGGAGCAGGACGCTGCGCTCGCACGCCTGGAGACGATGCTCGCGCTCGTCGAGGGCTGGGTGGACACGGTCACCGCGGCCGCCACGGCACGCCTCCCGCGGTCCGGCGCGATCGCGGAGACGGTCCGCCGTCGCCGCGCAGCCGGCGGGCCGGCCGAGTCCGCGTTCGCCACGCTCGTCGGCCTGGAGCTCCGTCCCCGTCGTCTCCGAGAGGCAGCGGCCATGTGGCAGCGGGTCACGGATGAGCTCGGGGCCGAGCAGCGGGACGCGCTGTGGGCGGCGTTCGACCTCGTCCCCGTTTCTGACGACATCGACTTCCCCGACGCTCTCGTCGCCCGGCTCCGCAACCCCGGGCAGAGCGCCGAGGACGACGAGTTCGACCGGGCGCTCGAGGACCTGCTCAACGACACGACCGGCGACCGTCCGCACGAGGACGAGTCGGGCGGGATCGAGTCGGGCGAGGACTCGGGTGACGACGACGCAGCGGGTGACGGCGACGCGGGCGGGCCGAGAGGTCCGTCGGGTTCTCCACAGATCTGACGGCGGCGCCCACCGGTCCTGGCAGGTCCGGCACGGTGGGGGCATGGGCATCCGCATCGATCCGACCCTCGAGTTCGTCTGGCGCGACCCGACGACCGTCCAGCTCGGCGTCGATCCGCCACGCGCCGTCGTCGGCGTCCCCACCACGGCGGAGGAACGGTTCCTCTGCACCCTCCGCCGCGAGACCGGGCGAGACGCACTGTCCGGCGTCGCCGCGAGCGTCGGATGCCGACCGGAGGTCGCCGCGCGGGTGCTCGGCGCGGCATCACCCGCCGTGCTCGACATGCTCCCTGAACCGCTCGCACGGGTGGAGGTGCACGGCACCGCCGACCTCGCCGGGATCGTCGACGACTTCCTCACGGGGGACGGTGTGACCGTCGTCCGGACCGCTGCGCCGCGCGGGGGTCCGGTCGCGCTGCCCGATCCCGAACCGTCGATGGCCGTCGTCGTCGCGGAACACGTCGTCGACCCGGCACTGCGGTCGGCGTGGACCCGCCGTGGCACGCCGCACGTCCCCGTCGTCGTCGGTGACGGCCGCATCCGGATCGGACCGCTCGTGGTGCCCGGTGTCGGACCGTGCCTGCAGTGCATCGAGTACGCACACGTCGACGACGACCCCGCGTGGCCGGCGATCGCCGCGCAGGTCTGGGGCCGTCCTGCCGCACCGCTCTCGCCCTACCGTGCCGGTGCGGTCGCGGCAGCGGTCACCCGCATGGTCCTCGAGCAACTCCCGGGGACGACGGTGCGCCCCGACGACGAGCAACTCGTCTTCGAGCGCGACGACCTGTCGGTCAGCCGGCGGCAGGTGCGGCCGCATCCCCGCTGCGCGTGTCGAGCGCTGCCAGGAACCGGCTCGGCGCCCGCGCACCGCCTCGGGTGGACCCCTGTCGTGACCACGTGACGGTCACGGTACGGCGGGCACGGGTCAGTCCGACGTAGAAGAGCCGGCGTTCCTCGTCCACCTCGTCGTCGGTCGTCGCGTGCGAGATCGGCAGCAGCCCCTCGGCGACGCCGGCGATCACCACGTTCGGCCATTCGAGGCCCTTCGAGGAGTGCAGGGTCGCGAGCGTGACGGCGTCGAGCTCCGGCTCGTGGTGGGTCGCCGCGCGGTCGACCAGGTCCTGGGTGAACTGCTGCATGGTCGTGCCGGCAGGGGCGTCCTCGGCGAGGCCCATGATCGCCTGCAGCGCCTCCCACTGCTCGCGGACGGCTCCGGTGCCCTCCGGCGCGGTCGGCGTCCACCCGCTCACCTGCAGCACGAGCCCGACCCGGCGGGTGAGCTCGTCGTCGGTCTGCCGGACGGCCTCACCGCGCATGTGGTGCACCGCGAGCTTGACCTCGGGACGATCGAAGAACCGCGTTCCGCCCTGCACCCGGTACGGGATCCCCGCGCGGCCGAGCGCGGCCTCGAGCGCCGCCGACTGCGCGCCGACGCGGAACAGCACGGCGCAGTCACCGTACGCCGCGCCACCCGCGACCAGGTCGGTGATCCGTCTGGCGATGGTCTGCGCCTCGTCGCCGTCGTGCACGCACGGGACGACAACGGGATCCGGGCCGGGTTCCGTCGTCTGCGCGACGAGGTCGAGGGCACCCGGCTGGCCGCGCATCAGCGCGTTCGCGGCGTGCACGACCTCGCGGGTGGACCGGTAGTTCCGCTCGAGCCGCAGCACCGACCCCCGGGGGAACTCCGACCCGAACCCGAGCAGGTAGCGACTCGACGCCCCGGCGAACGAGTAGATCGTCTGGCTGGCGTCGCCGACGACGCAGAGGTCCTGACGATCGCCGAGCCAGGCCGTGAGCAGGTCGTGCTGCACCGGCGAGACGTCCTGGTACTCGTCGACCACGAAGAACCGGTACTGCTGCCGGACGTAGCTCGCCACCCGGGGCTCCGTCTCGACCATGCCGAGCGTCGCGAGCAGGACGTCCTCGAAGTCGAGCTGCCGACGGTCGTCCTTCAGCCGTTCGTACGCGCGCATCAGGTCGATCACCCGCGCGGGGCTCGTCTCGCGCGGCATGACCCGGTCGGCGGCGGCCGCCTCGTACTCGTCGAGGGTGAGTCGCTGCACCTTCCGCCACTCGACCTCGGCGGCGAGGTCGCGGAGCACGGGCTTGTCGACGCTCATCCCCACCGTGTCCGCGGCGTGCGCGATCATCCGCGCCTTCGACTCCACGATCCGTGGGGCGTGCCCGCCGACGGTGTCCGGCCAGAAGTAGCTGAGCTGCGACATCGCCGCCGCGTGGAACGTGCGGGCCTGCACGGCGCCCGCACCGAGCGCGCGCAACCGGGAACGGAGTTCACCCGCCGCCCGCGTGGTGAAGGTCAGCGCGAGGACGTGGGCCGGCGAGTACGTGCCGGTCGCGACCCCGTAGGCGATGCGGTGCGTGATCGCCCGGGTCTTGCCGGTACCCGCACCGGCGAGGACGGCGACGGGGCCGAGCAGCGTCGTCGCGACGGTGCGCTGTTCGGCGTCGAGCGCGGCGAGCAGCGACTCCGGGGACGACGGGGATGGGGATGGACCAGGGTTCACGGCAGGTCCAGCGGGCCGCCGTACCACTCCTCGATGATCGCCCGCGCGATCGACGTCTTGCCCGGGAGCAGGAGCGTGTCCCCCGCTCGCTCCCGGATCTCGTCGCGCGAGAACCACCGGACGTCGAGGATCTCGACCCCGTCCGGCCGTGCGGTCGAGGGGTCGCCGTCGACCGCCTTCGCCCGGAACCCGACCATCAACGACGCGGGGAACGGCCATGGCTGCGACCCGAGGTACTCCGGCTCCTCGACCCGCACGCCCGATTCCTCCCAGACCTCGCGGCGGACGGCGTCCTCGAGCGACTCGCCCGGCTCGACGAACCCGGCGAGCAGGGAGTAGCGGTCCTGGTCCCACGCGGCGTTCGAGCCGAGCAGGATGCGGTCCTCGCCGTCGGTGACGCCGACGATGATCGCGGCGTCGGTGCGCGGGAAGTGCTCGTGTCCCTCGGGGTCGCGGCGCACCCACCCGCCGGTCACCACCTCGGTCGCCGAGCCGGTCCGGGGCGAGAACCCGTGGACCGCGTGCCAGTTCGCCATCGCGACGGCCTCGACCGCGAGGCCCTGGTCGCGCGGCGAGAGCTCGGTGCCGAACATCCGCAGGCTCTCCCACGCGTCGGTGTCCGGCTCGATCCGTCGGGCGGCGTCGTCGTCGACCAGCGCGGCCGCGAAGCGCGTGCCGGACGGGGCGTCGTCCGCGTCGCGCACCGACCGCCCCAGGTAGACCACCGGCGCGTCGGCGGGCACGTCGGACGCGCCCACGAAGCGCAGCGAGCCGGACGGCAGGCGCAGCATCGCACCGCCGTGGACCGGCAGGAATCGCGTCTGCTGGTCGTCCCGGAGGGACCGCTCGAGGTCGTCGGTGGTCCGGAACTCCGCGTCGCGGTCGAGTTCGTTGCGGGAGAGCGGAAGCCGGGCGGCGAACTCCACGGTCACGTGGGACTCCTCAGATCGGTGTCGTGTCGGGACCGGGTCAGCGTGGCGAACGTCGTTCGCGGCGCATGCGGACCTACCCTGAGGGGCATGGCGGGATCCCAGTTCACTCTAGCGGCGTTGGCGACGACGGCCGTTCCCGGACTCGTGGTCACGGGCACGCGCACCCTCGGTTCCATCGCGTCCGGGGACTACGAGTCGGCGGTCCTCCGGGACGCCGACGGGGCCGAGTCGGCGATCCGGCGACCCCGCAACCAGCGTGCGGGAGCACGGCAATCGGCCGACCTCCTCGCGATCCGGGCGCTGAGCGCCGGGATCAGGTCGCGCCTCCCGTTCGCCGTCCCGGAGTACCGGGGTCAGGCGCCCATCGGGTCCACGCGTGCCATCGTGACCACCTACGTCCCGGGAGCGCACCCTGCGCTCCGCACGCTCGCGGAGCGGCCGGAGCTGGCGACGAGCGTCGGCCGGTCCATCGCGGCCGTGCACGTCCTGCCGACGAGCTTCGTGACGGACGCCGGTCTGCCGTCCCTCACCCCGTTCGAGATCCTCCGTTCCGCGGTGTCCGTGATGGACCGCGCGGTGGCGACCAAGCTGGTCCCGGCCGCACTGCAGGAGCGGTGGGAAGGCGCAGCCCGCGACCAGCAGCTCTGGCAGTTCACCCCCACCGTCGTGCACGGTGGCTTCGGGGTCGACGC
The DNA here is from genome assembly GCA_029959665.1 of Microbacteriaceae bacterium PS02333. GTDB lineage: Bacteria > Actinomycetota > Actinomycetes > Actinomycetales > Microbacteriaceae > Curtobacterium > Curtobacterium guangdongense. The sequence continues at coordinate 7,717 of JASCOI010000081.1, read as the reverse complement.
GCTCCTCGTCGAGGGCGACGCCGTCTCCGGTGTCCTCGGCTGGGGCGAGCTCCGGCTCGGCGACCCGGCGAAGGACCTGGCGTGGGTGCTCGCCGGACGGCGCGAGGCGTTCGACACGGTGCTCAGCGCGTACGAGGCGAACGGCGGCGGCCGCGACCGGCAGCTCGCCCAGCGCGCCAGGGTCTACCACGAACTCGAAACAGCGCAGTGGCTGCTCCACGGTGTGCAGGCGAAGAGCACCGAGGTCGTCGACGACGCGGTCGCGATGATGCACCGGCTGGTCGACGCGGTGCATGCGCCGACGTCCACACCGCTGCAGTCGGTCTCGCCCGAGACGATGGAGATCGGCGAGGTCGAGCAGCTGCTGTCGTCGACCGAGCGTCGACACGGCTGACGTCGGCCGCTCTGACGCCTGCTGCGAGGTTCCGCAACTCGCCGCTCAGGTCTGACGAGGTTCCACGACACGCGCTCGCGAGCCGTCGAGATGCCGCAATGACGGAACCCCGAACGGGGTCGGGTCGGCCGAGAGGCTCGGCTCGGCGCGGGTCGGCCGAGAGGCTCGGCTCGGCTCGGCTCGGCTCGGACGGGAGGCTCGGGGCGGCTCTGCCCCGCCCGTTGCGTCAGCCGACGGCCGCGGTCCAGGCGCGTTCGAGTCCGGCACGGTCGAGCAGTTCCGCGGGCCGGACCTCGAGGTCGTCGGCCACGAAGTAGAACACCGCGTCGATCTCGTCCACCGGTCGCCCGGTGAACTCCGCGTAGGCCACCCGGTAGAGCGCGAGCTGCAACTGCCGTCGTTCGAGGTCGGTCTTGCCCGCCGGGGCCTTCCCGGTCTTCCAGTCGACGACCTCGATCCTGCCGTCGATCTCGTAGACGGCGTCGAGCTTGCAGACCACGCTGTGCCCGAGGAACGGGATGTGGATCTCGCGCTCCACCTCGACCGGGGTGAGTCCGGCCCACCGTGAGCGGGCGAAGGTCTCCTGGAACTCCCCCAGCCGCCTGGCGTCGTCGTCGCTGACCGCGGCGTCGGCCGGTGCGGACTCGTCGAGGTCGATGTCGAGCTCGTCGTCCCAGGCGTCGAGCGTCTCGAGCGCACCGCCCGCGTGCCCACGCTGTTCGACCCACTGGTGGAAGAGCGTGCCGAGACGGGTCGCACGGTACGGCCGTTCGGGCATCGGTCGGCGCAGCCGCTCGGCCACCGCGTCCGGCTCGGTGAGGTAGTCCTTGAACCCCGACGCCGGCACCCGGTGCGGCACCACCACGCGGTGCTTGCCGGAGCGGCTCGCGCGACGTTCCGCGAGGAGCAGGTCGATGTCCGCGGCGAAACGCCCGGCGGCACCGGGGTTCGCGTTCCGGACCCGGTCCGCCGCCGCCTGGACCCGGACGGCGCGGGCGCCGAACGGCACGTGCGGCCAGGATTGCGTGGCGCCGGCGTCGCCGAGGGGGTTCTCGTCGTGCACGGTCGTCTCGGGGATGGCGTTGCCGTCGACCACACCCGCCTCGACGAGGTCCCCGAGGTACCGGCTGGGCTGCATCGGCTTCACGCCGCCGGCCCAGAACGACCCGGACACCAGGAGTTCGTGCCGAGACCGGGTCAGCGCCACGTACGTCAGGCGACGCTCTTCGTCCTCGTTGCGCGACTTCACCTCGTCCTTGAACGCGTCGATCGCGACCGTGACGTCCTTCTGCGACTCGTGCCCCCGCCATGCCAGTCGCGGCAGTTCGTCGGCGTCGCCCCGGAACTCGTACGGCAGCCGCCCGAAGCCGATCCAGCCCGACGAGCCCTCCTGCGGGCGCGCCGGCAGCGCTCCCTCGACCAGCCGGGGCACCGCGACGGCGTCCCACTCGAGCCCCTTCGAACCGTGGATCGTCAGGATCTGCACGGTGCCGGCCTCGGGTTCCTCGGACCGCGGTCCCATGTCGTCGCGACGGGCAGCGGCGTCGATCCAGCCGAGGAACGCCCCGAGATCGGCGCGATCGTCGGTGGCGACGAACCCGGACAGCTCGTCCACGAAGGCGTCGAGGAACGCGCCGCTCCCCTGCTCGTGCGCGGCGACCTCGATGTCCAGGTGCATCTCCTGCACGACGAGCGTGACGAAGTCGACGAGGTCGCCACCGGCGCGGGACCGGAGCATCGCGAGCTGCTGTCCGAGCCGACGCATGCGGGCACGCCCGGCTTCGGTGATGCCCTCCAGCGCACCGTGGTCGTCCGGCGCGACGGCGACGAAGTCGAGTGCGTCGACGACCGAGCCGTGCTCGCCGACCGCGACGGACGCCCGGAACGCCGCGGTGACGTCGTCGTCGAGGCGCTGCTGGGTGTGGTCCCGCTTGAACAGCCACTGCGCCAGGCCGTGCAGCGCTGCGATGTCCGCGGCACCCACCCGCCACCGGGCACCGGCGAGCAGCCGGATGAGGTCGTTGCCGGCGGCCGGGTCGTGCAGCACGCGCAGGCACGCGACGAGGTCGACGATCTCCGGACGCTGCAACAGACCCCCGGTGCCGAGCACGTGGTACGGCACACCCCGGTGCCCGAGCGCCGCGGTGAAGGCGGCGAGGTCCTTGCGGGCGCGGAGCAGCAGCGCCATCGACCCGGTGGGGTTGCGACGCCGGTGGTCCTCGAACCAGGCAGCGACGGCGTCGGCCTCTTCCGGCAGGGTCTCGGTGAACACTTCACGGACGTCGCCGGAGTCCGCGCCGGGACGCGGGGAGAGCCGCTCGACGTCGACGTCAGAGGCCTCGGACAGCGGGGAGACCACGGCGTTCGCCCCGGCGAGCACGTCCACCGGGTTCCGCCAGCTCGTCGACAGCGCGAACGTCCGCGGCGCGAGGTCACCGGTGCCGCCGAAGTCGCGCGGGAACCTGGCGAGGTTCGCCGCACTCGCACCGCGGAACCCGTAGATCGACTGATGCGGGTCCCCCACCGCCATGACGGCGTGCTCCCGGAACAGCCTGGCGAGGAAGCGGGTCTGCACGACGGAGGTGTCCTGGTACTCGTCGAGCAGCACGACACGGAACCGCTGGCGCAGGTCCGTGACGACGCGCGGCGCGGCCTCGGCGGCGGCGAGCGCCAACGCGATCTGGTCCGAGAACTCGACGAACCCGCGGTCGACCTTCTGTCGGCGGAACTCCTCGACCAGGTCGGCGAGCGGCTCGAGTGCGCCGATCGACGCGACCGCGGCGGTGATCGCGGCGTACGGCTTGCCCCGGTTGCCGCGGAGTTCGAGGAGCTCCGAGAACTCGATCGCGAACCGACGCAGCTGCTCGGGTTGAACGAGGTGCTCGGACGCGGCGCCGGCGAGCGCCACCACGGCGGCGGTGATCGTGTCGACGTTCCGGTCAAGGCCGGCGAGCCGGTCGTCCCGCGCGGCGACGACGACCCGTCGTGCGAGCTGCCACGCGGACGGCTCGGTGAGGACCTGGGACTCGCCGTCGCGGCCGACCAGGAGCGCGTTCTCGCGGAAGACGCTGTTCGCGAAGGCGTTGTACGTGGACACGGTCGGCGCTTCGAAGGCGTCACCCGGGGTGATCAGCCCCGCGGACTCCAGCGCGGCGATGCGGTCGTTGATGCGGATCGACAGCTCGCCGGCGGCCTTGCGCGTGAACGTCAGCCCGAGGACCTCGTCCGGCCGCACGTGTCCGTTCGCCAGCAGCCAGACGACACGGGACGCCATCGTCTCGGTCTTGCCGCTGCCTGCTCCGGCGACGACGAGGGCGGGCGCGAGCGGCGACTCGATGACGGCACGCTGTTGTTCGGTCGGGCGTGGTCGCTGGAGCGCGTCGGCGATGGCATCGGCGCCGTGGCGGACCGTCGTGCCGGTCGCATCGGTCGTCGTGCCGGTCGCGCCGGTCGTGTCGGTCGTCGCGCCGGTTGTGTCGGTCGTGCTCACCAGGTCACCTCTCCCACCACGTGGATCCGGCACTCGACGCCGGTGCGCGCCTTCTCGCAGTGGTCGTCCACGTTGGCGACGAAGGTCCGGCCGCCCATGCCGCGGGCCACCGCGTGCAAGCGCTCCCGGTACGCGGCACGGTCGTCCGCGTCGAAGGCGTGCTGCGTGCGCTCCGAGTAAGCGTGCCCGCCCTTCGGGTTCTGCACGAAGACGAGTCGAGCATCAGCCATCGGCGACCCGGCGGGCACCCCGTCGACCGCGCCGTCCTCCACCGCGAGCTGGTACGCCCCGAGCTGCGGGTGCTCCGGCATGTCGTTCTTCTCGCTCGGCATCCCCCGCCCGGTCTTCAGGTCGACGACGCTCACGGTGCCGTCCGGGTCGATCTCGATCCGGTCGATGCTGCCGCGGACCCGAGCCGGCCCGGTGACGAGCGCGAACGAGGTCTCCGCGCCGAGCAGCTGTCGGCCGGCGGACGCGAAGGTGCGCAGGTAGTCGCTCAGCCCCTCGATCATGCGGCGGGTCCTGGCGCGCTCGCGGTCGGCGATCCACGGCGACTCGAAGGTGAGCTCGCCCCAGCGTGCATCCACCCGCTGCCACAGGGACTCCACGTCGATCTCGGTGGCGTGCTCCATCGCTTCGTGGACGATGGTGCCGATGCCCATGGCCGGGCTCGGTGCACCGCCGCCGAACGTCTGCACGAACCAGTGCACGGGGCACTCCTCGAAGGTGCCGATCCTGGACGGGGACACGCCGACGGTCGGCGGGGCGAGTTCACCGCTGACGGGGTCCGGTTGCGGGTCGGCGTCGAGGTCGACGAGCGGGTCGTCGGTCGTGACCTCCGCCGTGCCGTACCAGTCGTCCGGCGAGGCACCGGGGACGTCTTCCGCCGCGAGGCGCGCCAGCGCGGAAGCCGCCTCGTGGTCGCCGGTGGAGACCACTCGGCGCCGGAGCGATCCGGCGAGACCGCGGAGGGACAGCGGGTGCACGCTGGGTTGCCGGTCGGGCGGCACGGGAACCAGCCGGACGAACGGCGACGGGGCCTCGTCGTCGTTGGCGACGGTCCCGATGACGACCTGGGTGGTCGCACGGGACACCGCTCGCGCGAACAACCGGAGCTCGTCCCCGATCACGGCCGCACGGTCGTCGACGGCCGCGTGGTCGATCCCGGCGGCGGCACGGACCAGGCCGTCCGGGTCGAGCAGGCTGCCGCGCACCCGGGTGTTCGGCCACACGCCGTCCTGCAGCCCGAGGACCACGACGACGTCGGTCTCCAGCCCGATCGTCGCCGACGGGGTCAGCACGCGCACCCGGCCGGCCGTGCGGTCCGGGCCGATGCTGTCCTCGGCCAGGTCGGCGCCGAGCACGTCGTCGACGAACACCCGGGCCGGTGCGTCCGGCGTCCGCTCGACGAACCGCTTGGCGGCCGTGAACAACCCCACCACGGCGTCCAGGTGCCGATCCGCCTCGGCCGCGCCGACGCCACCGGCGAGCGACTGCCCGCCCCAGATCCCGGCGAGACCACTGCGCTCCCAGAGCCCCCAGAGGATCTCCTCGATGCTGGCGCCGGCGTCGGCGTCCGCTCGGGCCTGCACCAGACTGCGAGCGAGTCGGGTCGCGCGCCGGGCGAAGGCGGCGTCGACCGTCGCGAGTCGTTCAGGAGCCCCCAACGCGTCGACGAGCAGCTCGTCGGCGGTCCGGGAGCCACCACCGGCGAGCTCTTCACGCCGCAGCGCGAGCCGGAGCCGACGCATCGCGAGGGTGTCGAGCCCACCGAGCGGCCCGGTCGCGAACGCGGTGGCGAGGGTGGCGTCGAGCGACAGCACGCCGAGCGAGACCCCGGCGGCGTCGAGGAGAGACCGCGCGGCCGTGTCGTCCCGCGGGCGCGTCGGGGCGGCGCCGGCGGTCGCCGGGACCTCTGCAACGGAGAGCGCGCGGACGAGCTCGGGGATCGCCGCGCCACTCCGCGTGACCACGACCATGCGGTGCCACGGGACGCCGTCGAGCAGGTGGTGTTCGCGCAACCGCCTGGCGATCGCGACGACGAGCGCCGACCGGCTGCCGGCCTCGAGGTGCAGCACGGAGTCGGCGCGGGCGTCCGTGTCGGCGGCGACGGCCGTGCGCTGGCGCCCCGCGGCGGCGGCACCGACGCGCCCGGTGATGCCCGAGACGAGCGCACGGATCGGCGCGGGGTGGCGGTGGACCGTTCCGAGGACGATCTCCTGGACGCGGTCGACGCCGAGCCGTGGTGCGAGGCGCCCGAGGACGTCCGGCTCGGCGCCGCGGAACGCCGATGCCGCGATGTCCGGATCCCCGAACGCGACGATCTGCACTCCGGAGCGTGCCAGGGCCCCGAGCAGGGCGATCTCGCCCTCGACGAGTTCCTGGGTGTCGTCGACCACCAGCAGCCGGAGCGCCGCGACGGCAGGCGGGAGTTCCCCGCGGAGCACCGCAGCGGTGGCGAACGCGACGAGTTCGGCCGCGTCGAGACTCGTCGCACGGAACGCGGTGACCGCCGCGCGGTACTCGTCGACCAAGTCCCCCACCGCACGCCACTCCGGACGACCGTGGTCGTCACCGAGCTCGCGCATGTCGTCGGGTTCGACACCGGCGGCGACGGCGCGCATCATCACGTCGCGGAGCGCTGTGCGGAACCCCGCGCGTTCCCGGACGACCGCCGTGATGGGCTCGGGCCACGAGGGACCGGTGCCGTCGGTCTCGTGGCCGGCGAGCAGGTCGCCGAGGATGCGGTCCTGCTCACCACCGGTCAGCAACGTCGGCGCCGGCTGCCCCTGGACGGCGGCCGCGTGCGCGACGATCTGGAAGGCGAGGGAGTTCACGGTCCGTGCGAGCGCACCGGGTGTGACGCGTTCGACGGTGACGGCGAGGTGGTCGCGGAGCGCCGTCGCCGCGGTGCGCGAGGACGTCAGGGCGAGCACGGTGGCGTGGCCGTCGGCACTGATCGCGTCCGGACGCCGCAGCCGAGTCGCGACGAGCCGCGCGAGCGTCGAGGTCTTGCCGGTGCCGGGTGCGCCGATCACCGCGGCATGCAGGTCGTCCGGCAGGGCGAGGACCGCCGCCTGTGCCGGGTCCGCCACGAGCGCGCGCGACACCTGCTCGGGAGCGGGTGCTGGTGTCAGCGTGGTCTGCGGCACGCTCGTACGGTACCGACCGCGACCGACATCGCCCCGTCCCCACCCCGTGCGCCCGCGGCGAACGCACCGGACCGGCGTGGACCCCTCGGATATGGTGAGCACGTGGACATCAAGATCGGCATCATCAACAGCCCGCGCGAGATCGCCTTCGAGACGAAGCAGACCGCTGAGGAGATCGAGAAGGCCGTCGCGGACGCGCTGTCCTCCGACGCGACGCACCTGACGCTGCAGGACGACAAGGGCCGCAAGTTCATCGTCCCCGCCGTCGCCCTGGCCTACGTCGAGTTCGGTGCCGAAGAGGCCCGACGCATCGGCTTCGTCGCCTGAGCTGACGCGTGGAGCTCCTCTTCGCCGTCCTCGGCGGCATCATCTGCGGCGCGATCGCGCACGTGATCCTGCCGTGGCACTCGACGCGCGGACAGCTGCTCGGCCCGACGGTCGGTGGCATCACGGCCGCCGTCCTGTGGGAAGCGCTCACCTGGGCCGGCTGGCAGTACGACGCCACCTGGATCTGGGTCGTCGCCCTCGTCGGTGCCGGTGTCGTCGCCCTCGCCGTGGAGTGGCTGCTCGGCCGCAGCCGGACGGCCAAGGACACCGCCTTCTACGAGCAGGTCAAGACGCGCGGCGCCTGAAACGGCCGGCGGGAACGAGGCGACCGACCATCGGACAGGAGGCTCGTGG
>JASCOI010000080.1 GCA_029959665.1 Microbacteriaceae bacterium PS02333 | reverse complement strand
CGGGAGGCTCGGTGCACGTCGTGCGCCGAGCCTCCTGTCCGTCTGCCGGTTCAGTTCAGGGCCGGGGTGTCCTCCGGCACGACGCCACCGCCGTACAGGTCGGTCGCCAGGTCGCGGAGCGCCCGGAGGGCGACGCGCTGTGTGAGCGGACCGTAGGAGATCCGGGCGACCCCGAGGGCCTCGTACTCCGCGGCGGGCAGGGCGCCGGGGAGCCCGATGACGCTGAGCTTCCCGCGGCCGAGTCCCTCGACGAGCCGCTCCACGACGTCGCGCTGGATCGCTCCCGGGACGAACACGAGCGGTGCGCCGGCGTCGAGGAACGCCTTGCCGCGGGCGATGGCGTCGGCGATGCTCTCGTCGAGCGGGCGGTCCCCGCCGCGGGCGATCGCGTCGGTCCGTGCGTTCAGCTGGAACGCCACGCCCTCGGCCTCCGCGGCCTTCGTGATCGCGGCGACGCGGGCGACGGCCTCGTCGAACGGACGGAGCCGATCCTCGACGTTCGCGCCGACGACGCCGAAACCGATCGCGCGGCGGATGGTCTCGGCAGGGTCCTCGTACCCGTCGTCGAGGTCGGCCGTCACCGGCAGGTCCACGGCCTCGGCGACGATCCGGGCGCCCTGGAGCGCGAGGTCGAGGGGCATCCCACCGTCGTCGTAGCCGTACGACGCTGCGATCGAGTGCCCGGCGGTCGCGATCGCGCGGGTCTCCGGCAGGGCCGCGACGGTCTTCGCACTGATCGCGTCCCACACGTTCACGACGCGGAGGATCTCGGGGGCTTCGTGCAGGGTCTCGAGGGTCGACGCCTTGTCGACGGTGCTGCTGCTCGCTGTGCTGCTGGTCATGGCACCGACAGTAGGCCGATGCATCGGCCCCGGCCCGAGGTGACCCGCAGACGACGCGAGATGACGGACGGACTCGCGCCGAGCCTCCTGTCCGGTGCACCATGAGGGGATGGCGAGCGACGAGGAGGACCCGGTCGGCACGCTCCGCGGGGTCCGCACGAGCATCAAGTGGACGCGGTACGCGCCAGACGTACTGCCCCTGTTCGTCGCCGAGATGGACCACGAGGTCGCGCCGGAGATCCGGCAGGCGCTCGTCGAACGGGTGCAGCAGTCGGACCTCGGCTACCTGGACGGACCCGGGCCGCTGGCACCGGCGTTCGCGGCCTTCGCCCGTGAGCGCTGGGGGTGGGAGGTCGATCCGGCGCGCGTGTACCTGGCCACCGACGTCAGCGTCGGGATCGTCGAGACGCTGCGGCTCGCGCTGCCCGACGGCGGCCGCGTCGCGATCACCCCGCCGGTGTACCCGCCGTTCTTCGAGCTCGTCGAAGAGGCCCGATGTCAGGTGGAAGAGGTCCCGCTCGCCGAGCAGTGGGGTGTCTACCGACTCGACCTCGAGGGCCTCGAGCGCGCCTTCGCATCCGGGGTCCGGGTGTTCCTGCTCTGCAACCCGCACAACCCCATCGGGCTCGTGCACGATCGTGCCGACCTGCTCGCGCTGGCGGTGCTCGCCGCGAAGTACGACGTGCTCGTCATCTCTGACGAGATCCACGCGCCACTGACCCACCCAGGCGTGCAGTTCACCCCGTTCGCCTCGATCGCGTCGTCCGTCGGAGCGCGCAGCGTCTGTGTCACGAGCGCGAGCAAGGGATGGAACCTCGCCGGGGTGAAGTGCTCCGTCATCGTCGCCGGGGACGACCGGACCGCGGCCCTGCTCGACACCCTGTGGGAAGAGGTCGCGTGCCGGACGAGCATCCTCGGGTTGCACGCGAACCTCGCGGCGTTCTCGCTCGCGGTGGGGTGGCTCGACGACGTCATCGACCGGATCGTCGCGAACGACCGGTTGCTCGCGAAGCTGCTCGCTGAGCACCTGCCGGGGGTCGTGTACTCGCGGCCGCGTGCCGGCTACCTGGCGTGGCTCGACTTCCGGGGGATCGGCCTCGGGGACGACCCGGCCGTGCAGCTCCGGGAGCACGCCTTCGTGGCGCTGAACTCCGGCGTGCCGTTCGGGTCCGAGGGGCGCGGGTTCGCCCGAATCAACCTGGCGTGTTCGCCGGACACCCTGCGCGAGGCGGTGCTGCGGATCGCGGCGGCGTACCCGTCGAGTGCGCAGGAGGGCGTGGTCTGGCACGTCGCGTGAGCGGCGCGGGCCCTTGTCGCACTACGCGGGCTTGTCGCACTACGCGGGCTTGCGCGCCTCGATCAGGTGGCGTGACGAGTACGCGACGAAGGGGCCGTCGGCAGCGATCTGCTCGTGCAGGTCGCGCAGCCGGTCGCGGTAGCGCTCGACCGTGAAGTCCGGCACCCACCAGATCACCTTGCGCAGCAGGTAGACCACCGCGGCGACGTCGTGGATCTCGATGCGGGTGCGCGCGGTGCGGAGGTCGACGACCTCGAGTCCGGCGGCCCGTGCGGCGTCGGCCTCGTCGTCATGGTGCCGTCCGCGGCGCTCGACGGGCTTCGGCCCGAGGAAGAACTCGATGAGCTCGAAGGCGCTCGCAGGACCCACGTGCTGCGCGAGGTAGCTGCCGCCGGGGGCGAGCACGCGGGCGATCTCGTCCCAGTGGATCGTGGCGGGGTGCCGGCTCGTGACGAGGTCGAACGCGCCGTCGGCGAAGGGGAGCGGTGGCTCGTCCGGGTCGGCGACGACGACCACGCCGCGCGGGTGCAGGAGCTTCGTCGCGGCGGCGACGTTCGGCGGCCAGGACTCGGTCGCGACGGCGGTCGCCGGGAACGCTGGCGCCTCGGCGAGGACCTCACCGCCGCCGGTCTGGACGTCGAGGGAAGCGGCACCCGCCCCGAGGGCCCCGAGCCGGCGGCCGAGCAGCGCTGCGTAGCCCCACGGCGGTCGCTCTTCGGTCGCGTGGCCGTCGAGCCACGAGAAGTCCCAACCGGTGACGTCGGCGGACTCGCCGAGCGCGACGAGCTGGTCGAAGGAGTCCGTGCTCACGCGTCGATGTACTGGTTCCGGCCGACGACGCGGATCGTGAGGTCGACCTCGCTGGAGGGGAGCTCCTCGGTCATGGCAACCCATTCCCGAGCGACGAACCCGACGGAGCCCCAGCGGGAGACCTCGGTGACGAGGAACCCGTCGATGAACACCTGCCACATGCCCTTGTCCCGGACCGCCTGGACCTCGTGCGTCGCCATGCCGCGAGCGTAGCGGGCCACGGCGGAGCGTGCCGCGCCGACGCGCTCAGCCGACGTGCTCAGCCGACGCGCTTGGCGTAGTAGCGGAGCATCGGCGTCTCGCCGGAGGGCTTCGACCAGTCGGCCGGCCCGGTGCCCGTGAGGTGCCATCCGCGGCGCTCGTACAGTCGCCACGCCCCTGGCGTCTCTTCGGTGACGTCGAGCCGCACGTGGGTGCCGGGTGCGCCGTGTTCCGCCGCAGCGAGCAGGTCGTCCGCGAGCCCTCGGCGTCGGTGCTCCGGGTCGACGAAGAGTCGCGTGACCGACGGCATCCGACCTGGTCCGGACACGGCGATGCCGACGTGTCCGACGACCCGGCCGTCGTCGACCGCGACCCAGGCGGCGAGGAGCCCCTCCGGGGAGAGCCAGGCGCGTGGGTCGTCCGGCCAGATCGCCGGGTAGCCGTCCGCGTGCACGCGCCAGAGCACCTCGACCAACGTGTCGAGGTCGGCGTCGGTGCGTTCGTGGATGCGCATGGCGTCAGGCACTGTCGGCAGCGTCCCGCGATCCGTCAGGACCTCGACGCGATCCGTCGGGGGCACGACCCGATCCGTCTGGTCGTGCGTCGCGGTCGTCGAAGAACCCCGTGGCCCCGAACGCGAACGACAGGATGCAGAGCAGCGCTCCGACGACGAACCACACGATGTCCCCGGTCGTCGGGTCGGCCACGGCCGAGCGTCCGAAGAGCAGGCCGATCGCGATGACGAAGTTGGTCATGCCCCACGCCACGTTGGTGCGCGGCGACGAGTACCGCCCGAACGGCGTGCGGAACACGCGTCCACCGAGCCCCGCGACGAAGTGCGGCATGCCGTTGGTCAGCGCGAACCCTGCGATCGCGAACAGCACCACCCCGATGATCCCCATGCGCAACACCCTAGGACGTGCGCCCCGCCGGGGTCAGGTCGGGCGTCAGACCAGGTCGAGCGCCATGTGGACGTTCGCGCGGGTGTACGGGCTCGGGGCGTACTCGTCCGCGCCGAGGTGCCGGAACCCGGTGGTCTCGTAGAGGTGCACGGCGCTGGCGAGGTCTGCGTTGCTCTCGAGCACCACGCGTGTCGCGCCGAGCCTGCGGGCGCGGTCGATCGCGGTCTCGATGAGTCGTCGACCGGTGCCGTGTCCCTGGTGGTCCGGTGAGACCGCCATCTTGACGAGTTCGAACACCCCGGGGGTCACCGGCGCGATCCCGATGCAGCCGACGACGGTGCCGTCGGCGAGGCGCGCGACGAGCACGGCGCCGCCGGGTTCGACGATGCGCCCCACGGGGTCGCCGAGGTACTTGCGGTCCTCGTCCTCGAGCGCGAAGAAGCGGGTGATCCACGCCTCGTTGAGCACGCGGAACGCCTCGGCGTCCGCGGGGGTGGCGAGGTCGGCGATGGTGATGTCGGCGGTGTCGGGCATGGCTCCATCCTCGGACCGACCCCGAGAAGAGTCCAATACTCGTTCGCGTCGATCGATACGCTGGATGCATGGATCACGACGTCGACCTCCGGCAGCTCCGGGCCTTCCTGGCGGTCGCCGACGAACTGCACTTCGGCCGCGCCGCCGAGGCCCTGCACATCGCGCAGCCCGCGCTCTCCCAGCAGATCCGCCGGACCGAACGCGCGCTCGGCGTGGACCTCTTCGCGCGGACCTCACGGAGCGTCGCGCTCACGCCGGCCGGTCGTGCTCTGCAAGGTCGTGCGCGGTCGCTCCTGGCCCAGGCCGCGCGGGACCTCGACGAGACGGTCCGCGTCGGACGTGGTGAAGCCGGGCGCCTCGACGTGGGGTTCGTGGTCTCGGCGCTCCCGCTCGGTCCGATCGAACGCGTACAGCGGTTCCGGGAGCGCTACCCCCTGGTCCGCGTCGAGCTCACCGAGGGCTACACGTCCCAGCTGCTCGCGCGCATCGTCCGCGGCGAGCTCGACCTGGCGATCGTGCGCGACCCGGACCCGACGGACGGCGTGCGGACCACGCCGTTCCGGAGCGAGCGGTTCGTCGCGGCCGTCCCGCGGGACCACCGGTTCGCCGAACGCACGGAGATCGACGGCACCGAGCTCGTCGACGACCCGTTCGTGTTCTTCCCCGCCGAGGCGGGCACGGTCGCCACCGAGCGGAACCTCGCCCCGGTGGTGCAGGGTGCGAAGCGTCCGACGGTCGTGCAGGAGGCGACGACCTGGGCCACCGTCCTGCACCTCGTCGGTGCCGGGCTCGGCGTCACGATCGCGCCGGCGAGTGCGACGCTCGCGGCACCGGACACCGTCGTGCTGCTGCCGCTCACGAGCGACCACCGCAGCGAGCTGCGCTGGGCGGTCCGGACCGACGACGACCGCGAGATCCTCCGGAACTTCGTCGCAGCGGCCGACTGACCGAGCCGCCTACTCCAGCGGCAGCACGGGTGCCCGCTGGTCGCCGAGCTCGTCCTGTCGCCACGGTCGCGAGCCGCGCAGCCCGAGGCCGAGCTGCACGAGCACGAACGACACGTGCGGTTCGACGTCGGGGTCCCACGGGCCTTCGACGCCCAAGCCGAAGGCGCCGAGCTCGTCATCGGCCTCGTCGCGGACCGTCAGCCGCCAGCGTCCGTCGCCCTGTTCCTCGACGACGACCCACCGCGCAGTGGGGAACCGCGTCACGCCGTCTTCATGATGTCGGCCGTGAAGTTCTGCACGCGCTGCAGGAGTGCTTCGCCCCGCATGGCGATGGTGGCCGGTGGATTGAGGTGCGGGGGAGCGGTGCGGATGAGCATCGAGCACCCGAGGTCCTCGCAGATGTAGGACCCGATGGTGTTGCCGTTGCGGCCGGACTCACCGGCGCGCGCCGCCGAGAACAGCCGGACCTGCGTGGCGGGCTGCGGCGAGTGGCAGAACGAGCACATCGCGGCGATGCCGGGGCGGAGCGACCCGCCGGCCGAGCGCACCACGATCCCGACGGCGACACCGTCGATCCAGGACACGATGTACCCGCGCCGGGCCGCCTGGGGGTCGCGCCAGCCGAGGAACTCGCGCTCGTCCCAGAGCATCTCGTGCAGCCCCGGGATCGGGAGCTGGGCGAGCTCGTCCAGGGTGGCGTTGACGAACGACGATCGGATGTCTGCTTCGGTCAGTGGTTTCACGGTGCGAACACCCTATGCCTCGCCTCCGACAGATGGTCCGTCAGCCCAGTCGGGAGGCCCGGATCACCGCGAGCGCGCTCGTCTCGTCCGCCACCAGGACGGCTCGACGCACCGCGTCGCGTCCGGTGCGGCGCGCGGCCGCGTCGTCCGCGGCGAACTCGACGAGGACGCGCGTCGAGCGCGCCATCGCGCGCGCCCCGGGGATCCACGGGACCGCACGCTCGATCGATTCGGCGACCGCGACGACGGCCGCGTGACGCTGCTGCAGGTGGGCGCGTTCGTGGGCGACCACGGCCTCCAGTTCGTCTGTCCGCAACCGGTCTGCGAGACCGGTGCTGACCAGCACCCCGCCGCTGCGGCCGGGGACGGCGCAGGCGAGCGCGTGCTCCGCCTCGACGACCGCGACGAGGGTGCCGTCGATCTCGCGGTGCGGGGCGACGCCGGAGCGCATCGCTTCGCGAACGGCCTGGTGCTCGGGGCCCGGCCGGACCCGGACGGCGATGACGAAGGCGAGCACGGCCAGCACGGCGACCCCGAGGTTGAGGCCGTGCGTCGGGGAGTCGCCGAACGTGATCGGGCGGTTCGCGAGCACGACGAGGGCGATGCCGGCGACGAAGCCGAGTGCGCCGAGGAGGACCGCGACGGACCAGCTCAGGAGCGCGGTGCGGGGGCGGTCGATCGTCCAGGCGGAGCGGGTCAGGATGCGGGGCGCGACGACCACGACGGCCAACGCCAGCACGATGAGCACGATGCCGGTGATCACCACGTCGCTGTCGCCGTCACGGTCGGTGTCTTCGTGCTCGTCGTCGTCGTGCTCGTCGTCAGGAACGGGCGCGGGCGTCGAGCGCCCGGCGGATGACGTCGAGGTCGTCGGAGGCGAGGGAACCGGTGAACTGCAGCAGTGCGGCTTCGCGGTCGGAGGCCGCTGCGAGCGCGGTCGACATGAGCGAAGCGGTCTGCTCCTCCCTGCTGTGCGTGGCGCGGAAGGTCAGCGGCGCCTCGGTGTGCTGCTGCCGCTCGACCGTGCCCTTGCGGCCGAGCCGGTCGAGCACGGTGAGGACGGTGGTCAGTGCCGGTCGGGGCTCCGGGAAGGCGTCGAGCACCTGTCGTGCGGTGAGACCGGAGTCGTCGGCGGACCAGAGCGCGTCGAGCACCGCCTGCTCGAGCTGCCCCCGGGGGCGCTGTCTCTGTCCTGCCACCCGGCCACTCTACGAGATGTCGAAGGGGTGGGTGGCACGTGTCACATGCCCGTAACGCGATCTCGGTAAGATTCCCCCGGACAACAGAACATCGAGGCCGACCACCCGCCGCGGGAGACGTCGTGCCGGCCACCGCTCGTCGGTGGTCGTGCGACACCGAAGGAGCATCCTCCCCGCCAATCTCTCAGGTCCAACACCGCAGCGGACAGGCCACTCTGAAAAGCAGACGCTCCACCACCCTCCGGGTGTGGAACGGCTCGCCCACGGTGAAAGCCGCCGGACCTCACGGGCCGCGGTGAAACTCTCAGGCCCATGACAGAGGGGGAGTTCGTGCCCGGCGATCGTCGTCGGGTGCTGCCCGACCTCGGGAGAACTCCGCATGTCAGATCCTTCTTCGTCGTCATCGTCGCCGCTGCGTTCGTCGCCGCTCGAAGCCGCGCACGAAGCGGCCGGCGCGACCTTCACCGACTTCGCCGGGTACCGCATGCCCGTGCGCTACTCGTCCGACCTCGCCGAGCACCACGCCGTGCGCCAGGCAGCCGGCGTCTTCGACCTCTCGCACATGGCGGAGATCGGCGTCTCGGGACCCGACGCCGTGGCGTTCCTCGACCACGCGCTCGCCGGTGCGTTCGGCGCGATGACCGTCGGCCGGGCGAAGTACTCGCTCCTGCTCGAGGAGACCGGCGGGATCCTCGACGACCTCGTCGTGTACCGGACGGACGACGACACCTACCTCGTCGTGGCGAATGCCGCGAACCGCGAGGTCGCCGTGTCGGCCCTGCAGGCGCGCGCCGACGGCTTCGACGTGCAGGTCAGCGACGACTCCGACACCACGGCACTCGTCGCGGTGCAGGGGCCGGCCGCCGCCGGGACGCTCGACGCCCTGGTCGTCGAGGACCGGCTGCAGCCCGAGTCCCCGCTCGACGAGCTCCGCTACTACCGGGCGCTGCACGCGACCTTCGACGGTTCGTCGGTGCTCGTCGCCCGCACCGGCTACACCGGCGAGGACGGCTTCGAGATCTACAGTGACCCCGACGTCGCCCCGGCGATCTGGGACGCGCTGCTCGACGCAGGGTCCTCGCGCGGCGTCGTCCCCGCCGGACTCGCGGCTCGGGACACCCTGCGGCTCGAGGCCGGCATGCCGCTCTACGGCCACGAGCTCACCGTGACGACCCGTCCGGCGCAGGCCGGGCTCGGTCGCGTCGTCGCCCCTTCGGCAGACTTCGTCGGTGCTGCCGGCGTCGCGCCAGCCGAGGGTGCGCCCGTGCTCGTCGGGCTCGTGATGGAGGGCCGGCGTGCTGCGCGTGCCGGCTACTCCGTGCTGCACGACGGGGACGTCGTCGGCACGGTGACCTCCGGTGCGCTCTCCCCGACGCTCGGCCACCCGGTCGCGATGGCCTTCGTCGCCCCGTCGGCCGCCGCCGAGGGACAAGTCCTCCACATCGACGTCCGCGGCACCGCCATCCCCGCCACGGTCACCCCGTTCCCCTTCTACCGTCGCCCTTCGAAAGGCTGATCCCCATGACCGACCAGAGCGCACTGCAGTACACCAAGGACCACGAGTGGCTGCTCGTCGAGGGTGACGTCGTCACCGTCGGCATCACCGACCACGCCGCCGAGCAGCTCGGTGACGTCGTCTACGTCGAACTGCCGGCCGTCGGCACCGCCACCACCGCCGGTGAGCAGCTCGGCGAGATCGAGTCGACCAAGAGCGTCGGCGAGCTCTTCGCGCCGATCGAGGGCGAGGTCGTCGAGGTCAACGACGCCGTCGTCGACGCGCCCGACACCGTCAACCAGGACCCGTTCGGTGCCGGTTGGCTCGTGAAGATCAAGGTCGAGGGCACGGACTTCCCCGAGGACCTGATGGACCACGACACGTACCGGGCGTCCATCGCATGACGGACACCGACCTGAACCTGCAGACGTCGTTCGCCGATCGGCACATCGGGACCACCCCGGCCGACCAGCGGACCATGCTCGACGTGGTCGGGCAGCCGTCCCTCGACGCCCTCGTCCGCGCGGCGATCCCGGAGTCGATCCACGCCGAACCGGTGTCGTCGTCGTCGATCCCGACCGCCGTCGGTGAGACCGAAGCGCTCGCCGAACTCCGCGGGATGGCGGCGAAGAACAGCGTCCGTCGCGCGATGATCGGCCTCGGCTACTACGGCACCCACACGCCGGCGGTCATCCAGCGCAACGTGCTCGAGAACCCGAGCTGGTACACGGCCTACACGCCGTACCAGCCGGAGATCTCGCAGGGGCGCCTCGAAGCGCTCATCAACTTCCAGACGATGGTCGCCGACCTCACCGGCATGGCGACCGCCGGTGCCTCGATGCTCGACGAGGGCACCGCAGTGGTGGAGGGCATGCTCCTCGCCCGCCGCGCGTCCAAGGTCAAGGGCGACGCGTTCCTCGTCGACGCCGACCTGCTGCCGCAGACGCGGGCGCTGCTCGACCACCGTGCCGACGCCGTGGGGATCAGCCTGCGCGCGTTCGACGCCGTGTCCGGGCCCACGGACGAGCAGCTCGACGGCGCGTTCGGCGTCGTGCTGCAGTACCCGGGTGCCTCCGGGCACGTCGTGGACCCGTCGTCGACGATCGAGCGAGTGCACGCGGGCGGCGGGATCGCCGTCGTCGCGGCCGACCTGCTCGCGATGACGCTCCTCGCGTCCCCCGGAGACCTCGGCGCGGACGTCGCCGTCGGCACCTCGCAGCGCTTCGGCGTCCCGCTCGGCTTCGGTGGCCCGCACGCCGGGTACCTCGCCGTCCGCGCCGGGCTCGAACGACAGCTGCCCGGCCGGCTGGTCGGGGTGTCCTTCGACGCAGCGGGGGGCATGGCCTACCGGCTCAGCCTGCAGACCCGCGAGCAGCACATCCGCCGCGAGAAGGCGACGTCGAACATCTGCACCGCGCAGGTGCTCCTCGCCGTCATGGCGTCGATGTACGCGGTCTACCACGGGCCGGAGGGGCTCCGGTTCATCGCGAACCGCGTCGCACGTACGACGTCGGCGCTCGCCGACGCCGCACGAGCCGCCGATGTGGAGGTCGTCCACGACGCGTTCTTCGACACGCTGACGCTCCGGGCAACCGGACGCGCAGGCGAGCTCGTCGACGCCGCCCACGCTGCCGGCTACCTGCTGCACCTCGTCGATGCGGACTCCGTCCTGGTCTCCGTCGACGAGACGACCACGCCCGACGACGTCCGCGTGCTGTCCGGGCTGCTGGCCGGGGGCAGTGGACCGGACCAGCGCGCGGTCGAGACGGCCGTGGCGGACGCGACCCCGGGCCTCCCGTCCGGCCTGCTGCGGCAGAGCGAGTACCTGACGCACCCGGTGTTCAGTGCGCACCGGAGCGAGACCCGCATGATGCGGTACCTCAAGTACCTCGCCGACAAGGACTACGCGCTCGACCGCGGCATGATCCCGCTCGGCAGCTGCACGATGAAGCTCAACGCGGCGACCGAGATGGCTGCGGTGACGTGGCCGGAGTTCGCGAACGTCCACCCGTTCGCGCCGCGCTCCGACGTCGAGGGCTACCTCGGGATGATCAGCGACCTGGAGACCTGGCTCGCCGAGGTCACCGGGTACGACACCGTCTCCGTCCAGCCGAACGCCGGCAGCCAGGGCGAGCTCGCCGGGCTCCTCGCGATCCGCGGGTACCACCGGTCCCGTGGGGACGACGCGCGCACCGTGTGCCTCATCCCGTCGAGCGCGCACGGCACGAACGCGGCGTCCGCCGTGCTCGCCGGCATGAAGGTCGTGGTCGTGGCGTGCGACGAGAACGGGAACGTCGACCTCGACGACCTCCGTGCTCGTGTCGCCGACCACGCCGACACCCTCGCGGCGCTGATGATCACGTACCCGTCCACCCACGGTGTGTACGAGCACGACATCCGCGACATCTGCGACGCCGTGCACGATGCCGGCGGCCAGGTCTACGTGGACGGCGCGAACCTCAACGCGCTCCTCGGGCACGCCCGCTTCGGGGACTTCGGCGGGGACGTCTCGCACCTCAACCTGCACAAGACGTTCTGCATCCCGCACGGTGGTGGCGGCCCCGGCGTCGGGCCGGTCGCGGCGAAGGCGCACCTCGCGCCGTTCCTGCCGGGGCACCCGTTCGCGCAGGACGCCGACCGCCGACCCGGGTCGACGTCGTCTTCGGACCAGCGGCTCGCGCATGCCGGTGGCCCGGTCTCGGCAGCGCCGTACGGCAGCCCGAGCATCCTGCCGATCACGTGGTCCTACGTCCGCATGATGGGGCTCGAGGGGCTCACCCGCGCGACGGAGACCGCCGTGCTCGGGGCGAACTACATCGCGGCACGGCTCCGTGACGCGTTCCCGGTGCTCTACACGGGCGAATCGGGGCTCGTCGCGCACGAGTGCATCCTCGACCTCCGTCCACTCCGCGACGCCACGGGCATCACGGTGGACGACGTCGCCAAGCGCCTCGTCGACTACGGCTTCCACGCGCCGACCATGTCGTTCCCGGTAGCGGGCACGCTCATGGTGGAGCCGACCGAGAGCGAGGACCTCGCGGAACTCGACCGCTTCGTCGACGCGATGCTCGCGATCCGTGCCGAGGCCGGGGCGGTCGAGCGTGGGGAGTGGCCGGCGGACGACAACCCGCTCGTCGGAGCGCCGCACACGGCTGCGTCGGTGATCTCGGGGGAGTGGAGGCACGCCTACACGCGAGAGCAGGCGGTGTACCCGCTGCCGGGCATCGCCGAACGGAAGTACTGGCCGCCGGTGCGTCGCATCGACCAGGCGTACGGCGACCGCAACCTGGTGTGCGCCTGCCCGCCGGTGGCGGTGTTCGCCTAGCGAGCCGCCTGCGCAGCGCGTGACGACGGCCCCGGAGCATCGCGCGCGGGGGCCGTCGTCGTGTGCGGTGCGTGCGTGGTGTCCGTCGGCGTGCGGGGGGTCCGTCGGCGTGCGGAGCGACCGTCGGCGTTTGGGGCGCCCGCTCCGGACCCCTACCACGCCCCCAAACCACGGTGGAGCGGTCCGATTCGTCCAAGCGGTGGATCATTGCGTCCAGGCACCGCACAGCCCACCCATGGGGTCGGGTGTGTCATGCCCGCCGAAACGCGGACACGAGCCTCCGTGACACGACCCCCGAAGAGGTGGCACACTGCGAGGAACTGTTCCGATGCGCAACGAAAATGATGCAGATGCAACAATCCAGCATGTTGCGCCGTGAAACGCGCATATCTTGCAGCATCTCGCAAGGATCATGCAAGTTGGTTACCAGCGTGTAACCGTTCGTTCCAGGGTTTGGCGGGTTCTCAGCGCACTGCCTACAGTGCAAAGGTCAAACGCGCCTGGCGACACCTCTGTGCCGGGCGCGTCCCATGCACCAGGAGGAACTCTTGATCAAGAAGCGCGCTGGGCTCGCAGCCCTCGCCGTGCTCGGGGCCACAGCAATCGCCCTGGCCGGCTGCTCCAGCAACAGTGGTAGCGGCGGTAACTCGGGCTCCGGCTCGACGAACGCGAACGGCATCGTCACCACCAACGGCAGCGAGCCCCAGAACCCGCTCATCCCCTCGAACACCACCGAGACCGGTGGTGGCAAGATCATCAACTCGATCTTCGAGGGACTCCGCTCCTACGACGCCGACGGCAAGCCGGTGAACGAGGTCGCGAAGAGCATCACCACCGACGACTCGAAGACGTTCGACATCAAGCTCAACACGGGCTGGAAGTTCACGAACGGCGAGAAGATCACCGCCGAGTCCTTCACGAAGGCGTGGAACTGGGCGGCGCAGAAGTCGAACGCCCAGGGCGCGAGCTACTACTTCGAGAACATCGAGGGCTACAGCGCCGACGCTGACTCGCAGCTCTCCGGCCTCAAGGTCAAGAGCGACGACGAGTTCACCGTCACCCTGAAGTCCCCGCAGTCGGACTTCCCGCTGTCCCTCGGCTACTCGGCGTTCGTGCCGCTGCCGTCGTCGTTCTACGACGACCCCAAGGCGTTCGGTGAGAACCCGATCGGCAACGGCCCGTACAAGCTGGCCAGCAAGAGCGCGTGGACGCACAACACGGACATCAAGCTCGTCACCAACAAGGACTACGAGGGCAAGCGCAAGCCGAAGAACGGTGGTCTGACGATCACGTTCTACACCTCGCAGGACACCGCGTACTCCGACGCGCAGGGTGGCAACCTCGACATCCTCGACGCCGTGCCGGACAGCGCGTTCGCGAACTACAAGTCGGACTTCCCCGACTCGAACGTGAACCAGCCGGCCGCGATCTTCCAGGGCATCTACCTGCCCTACTACCTCGACCACTGGAAGGGCGAGGAGGGCAAGCTCCGTCGCGAGGCGGTGTCGATGTCCATCAACCGCAAGCAGATCACCTCGAAGATCTTTGACGGCACCCGGACGCCGGCCAGCGACTTCACCTCGCCGGTCATCGACGGCTGGTCGAAGGACCTCAAGGGCTCCGACGTCCTGGACTACAACAAGTCCGAGGCGAAGAAGCTCTGGGCCGAGGCCGACAAGATCTCGCCGTACAACGACACCCTCACCATCTCGTACAACGCCGACGGCGGGCACGAGGCGTGGGTGACCGCGGTCACGAACAGCATCGCCAACACCCTGGGCATCAAGGCCGAGGGCAAGGCGTACCCGACCTTCCAGGAAGCGCTGGACGTCCAGACGAACGACAAGCTCACGGGCGGTAGCCGCACCGGTTGGCAGGCCGACTACCCGTCGCTGTACAACTTCCTCGGCCCGACCATGGGTGAGGGCTCGTCGAACAACTACTCGCGCTACGACTCGGCTGAGTTCAACGACCTGCTCAAGCAGGGTCAGTCGGCCGACAGCGTCGAGGCGGGCAACAAGATCTTCGACCAGGCCCAGGAGCTCCTGCTCAAGGACCTGCCGGAGATCCCGCTCTGGTACTCGAACGTGACCGGTGTGTGGTCCGCTGACAACGTGTCGAACGTCAAGTTCGGCTGGGACTCGGTGCCGCTCTACTACGACGTCGAGGTCAAGAAGTAACGAACTGATCGCAGGTATCCTGCATCAGCAGCAACACCACCGGACGGGGGTTCGGGGACGATGAGTCCTCGGGCCCCCGTACCGCGGCGGCAACACCTCCCCACACGACCCAAGCGGGCGCCGCCTCCCGCGCCGGGCAGCCGTGTCAACTCGCGCGACGTCCACCCACGACGAAATGACTGTGATCCACATGCTCGCTCCGAACCAGGCGGAGATCTGATGCTCTGGTACCTCGGGAAGCGCCTCCTGCAGCTGATCCCCGTGTTCTTCGGTGCCACGTTCCTCATCTACCTGATGGTGTTCCTCCTCCCAGGAGACCCCATCGCCGCGCTCTTCGGCGACCACCAGCCGTCGCCCCAGGTCATCGAACAGATCCGCGCGCAGTACAACCTCGACAAGCCGTTCATCGTCCAGTACCTGCTGTGGATCGGCGGCGTGTTCCGCGGCGACCTCGGCGTGACGTACTCGGGCATCCCGGTCACCGAGCAGCTCGCGCAGGCGTTCCCGATCACGGCACGCCTCGCGATCCTCGCGCTGGTGTTCGAGTCGGTCGCCGGCATCATCGTCGGTGTCATCGCCGGTCTCCGGAAGGGCAAGCTGTTCGACGCCACCGCGCTCGTCGTCAGCCTGTTCCTCATCTCGATCCCGGTGTTCGTCATCGGCTTCGTCCTGCAGTACGGACTCGGCATCCAGCTCGGGCTGTTCCGTGCGACGGTCTCCGGTCAGGCGCCGTGGTCGGAGCTCGTGCTCCCCGCGATCGTCCTCGCGACCGGATCGTTCGCCTACATCGTGCGACTCACGCGTGCCAGCGTCGCCGAGAACATGAGCGCCGACTTCGTGCGCACCGCCACGGCGAAGGGCCTCCCGCGTCGCCGTGTCATCGGTGTGCACATCTTCCGGAACTCGCTCATCCCGGTGGTCACCTACCTCGGCATCGACATCGGCAACCTGATGGTCGGCGCGATCGTGACCGAGGGCATCTTCAACATCCACGGCGTCGGCGGCACGGTCTACCAGGCCGTCAAGCTCGGCCAGGGCCCGACCGTCGTGTCGTTCGTCGCCGTGATGGTCATCATCTTCATGCTCGCCAACCTCCTGGTCGACCTGCTGTACGCCGTCCTGGACCCGAGGATCCGTTATGCCAAGTAACACCGAATCGCGCTCGGCGACGCACTACGTCGCGCCGCTCGAGGAGACGCCGCTCCAGGCGATCGACAACGTCAACGAAGACGAGAAGACCCGGTCGCTCTGGACCGATGCGTGGGACTCCATGCGCGTCCGTCCGATCTTCTGGGTGTCGAGCGTCCTGATCGTCCTGATCATCGCCGTCGCGCTGGTGCCGGGTGTGTTCGCACACGCCGACCCGCGTGCGTGCGACCTGTCGAACTCCGGGAAGGGCGGCAGCGCCGGCCACATCCTCGGGTACACCCGTCAGGGCTGCGACGTCTACTCCCGCGTCATCTACGGCACGCAGAACTCGCTGCTCGTCGGCCTGGTCGCGACGATCCTCGTGGTCATCGTCGGCGTGATCGTCGGCTCGCTCGCCGGTTTCTACGGCGGATGGCTCGACTCCGTGGTGTCCCGCATCGGTGACATCTTCTTCTCGATCCCGACCGTCCTCGGCGCGATCGTGATCATGTCGAGCATCCCGCAGCGCAGCCCGTGGACGGTCGCACTCGTCCTCGCGGCGTTCGCGTGGCCACAGATCGCCCGCATCATGCGCGGTGCGGTGCTGTCCGCGAAGAACGCGGACTACGTCACCGCATCGGCTGCGCTCGGCGTGAGCCGGTTCAAGACGCTGATCCGCCACGTCATCCCGAACTCGATCGCTCCGGTGATCGTGGTCGCGACCGTCTCGCTCGGCACGTTCATCGTCGCCGAGTCGACCCTGTCCTTCCTCGGGATCGGTCTGCCGCCGTCGTCGCTCAGCTGGGGTTACGACATCAACGCCGCGCAGCCGTCGCTCCGCACCAACCCGTCGACGATCTTCTGGCCGTCGCTCGCCCTGTCCATCACCGTGCTCGCGTTCCTCCTCCTCGGTGACGTGGTCCGCGACGCACTCGACCCGAAGGCGAGGGCCCGCCGATGAGCGAGACGCTGACCGAGCCGACCGCGCGTCGCGCCAACGCGAACGGCGCGCCGCTCCTCGAGATCTCCGGTCTCGAGATCGGCTTCAAGACCCAGAGCGGGTTCGTCCAGGCCGTCCGCGGTGTCGACTTCACCCTCGAGCAGGGTGAGCGACTCGCGATCGTCGGTGAGTCCGGTTCCGGCAAGTCGACGAGCGCCCAGGCGATCATCAAGCTGCTGCCCGGCGCCGGCCAGGTGACCGGCGGTTCGATCAAGTTCAACGGTCGCGAGCTCGTCGGCCTCTCCGACAAGGAGATGTCCGAGATCCGCGGCAAGGAGATCGGCTACGTCCCGCAGGACCCGATGTCGAACCTCAACCCGCTGTGGACCATCGGGTTCCAGGTCGAAGAAGCCATCCGTGCGAACGGCATGGCCACCGGCAAGAAGGCCGTGCGCGAGCGTGCGATCGAGGTCCTGAAGGAGGCGGGTCTCGGCGACGCCGCGAACCGTCTCAAGCAGTACCCGCACGAGTTCTCCGGCGGCATGCGGCAGCGCGTGCTCATCGGCATCGGCCTGTCGAGCCACCCGCAGCTGCTCATCGCCGACGAGCCGACGAGCGCGCTCGACGTGACCGTGCAGCGAGTCATCCTCGACCACCTCGAGACCCTGACCCGCGACTACGGCACCAGCGTGCTCTTCATCACGCACGACCTCGGCCTCGCCGCCGAGCGTGCCGAGAAGCTCGTCGTGATGTACAAGGGGCAGGTCGTCGAGGCGGGTCCGTCGCAGGAGATCCTCGGCAACCCGCAGCACCCGTACACGCAGCGACTCGTCGCCGCGGCGCCGTCCCTCGCCAGCCGCCGCATCCAGTCGAAGGTGCAGCACGAGAGCATCGCGATCTCGGACAGCGGCAGCGACGACGCCGAACTGATCGCACGCGCCCAGGAGCGCGAGCACCAGCCGGCCGAGGACCTGATCGTCGTCAAGAACCTGCAGAAGATCTACAAGCTGCGCGGCAAGAACCTCGCGTCGCGTGAGCTGAAGGCCGTCGACGACGTGTCGTTCTCGATCCCGAAGGGCACCACGACGGCGCTCGTCGGAGAGTCCGGCTCGGGCAAGTCGACCGTCGCCAAGCTCGTGCTGCAGCTCGAGGGGATCACGAGCGGCACCGTCCAGTTCGACGGCACCGACATCGGTGCGTTGAAGGGCAAGGAGCTCTTCGACTTCCGTCGTCGTGTGCAGCCGGTGTTCCAGGACCCGTACGGCTCGCTCGACCCGATGTACAACGTCGGGAACACCATCGCGGAGCCGCTCGTCACGCACAGCGTCGGCGACAAGGCATCCCGTCGTGCCCGCGTGCGCGAGCTCCTCGACCAGGTGGCGCTGCCGTCCTCGATGGTGAACCGGTACCCGAACGAGCTCTCCGGCGGTCAGCGGCAGCGCATCGCCGTCGCCCGAGCGCTCGCGTTGAAGCCCGAGGTCATCGTGCTCGACGAGGCGGTCTCCGCGCTCGACGTGCTCGTGCAGGGCCAGATCCTCGAGCTCCTCACCGAGCTCCAGTCGGAGCTGGGCCTGACCTACCTGTTCATCACGCACGACCTCGCCGTCGTCCGCTTGGTCGCGGACAACGTCTGCGTCATGCGCAAGGGACAGATCGTGGAGAAGGCGACGACCGACGAGGTCTTCGCCAACCCGCGTGAGCAGTACACCCGCGACCTGCTGGCCGCGATCCCGGGCGCCTCGTTCGAGTTCGGACGCTGAGCCCCCGTTCACCGCACACGGAACGCGTCGCCCCGATGGGGCGGCGCGTTCCGCGTTTCCGCCCGCCCGCCCCGCCTCGCCCTCGCCGAGCGGGCGAAATACCGTGGTCGCCTCGAGCGCCCACCCGGGTATCTCGCCCGCTCGACGCGCGGGCGTGCTCCGCGTGGGCCCCGCCCTCGCCGAGCGGGCGAAATACCGTGGTCGGCTCAAGCGCCCACCCAGGTGTTCCGCCCGCTCGGCCGTGGACACGAACTGGAGGACCGCCTCGCGTC
>JASCOI010000007.1 GCA_029959665.1 Microbacteriaceae bacterium PS02333 | reverse complement strand
CGCTTACGGGATCGCGCGCGCCGAGCGCGTAGCCGGCCACACGGGGGACGGGAGGCTCCCACCGGTCCGGTGGGGAGCCTCCCGTCCGTCGCTTGGTGCGGTCTCAGGCCGTGGCCGGCACCTTCGCGGAGGCGTCCGAGAGTGTCTGCAGCTCGTCCGTCGTGAGCTCGAGCTCGGCGGAGGCGAGGAGCGCCGGCAGCTGCTGGAGGTTCCGCGCCGAGGCGATCGGTGCGACCACGTCGGGCTGCGCCTGCAGCCAGGCGAGCGCGACCGTGGCGATCTCGGTGTCGTGTGCGTTCGCGATGGTCGACAGGGAGTCGACGACCTCGAGGCCGGCGTCGGTGAAGTACCCGGAGACCTGGCCCTCGCGGTCCTTGCCGGCGAAGTCCTCCTTCGTGCGGTACTTGCCCGTCAGGAACCCGGCGGCGAGCGAGAAGTACGGCACGACGCCGAGGCCGTGCTCGTGGGCGAGCGGCGCGATGTCGGACTCGT
Source organism: Microbacteriaceae bacterium PS02333 (assembly GCA_029959665.1). Classification (GTDB taxonomy): domain Bacteria; phylum Actinomycetota; class Actinomycetes; order Actinomycetales; family Microbacteriaceae; genus Curtobacterium; species Curtobacterium guangdongense. The sequence goes on along the minus strand of JASCOI010000007.1, from coordinate 72,619 downwards.
AGGGCTCCCGCGTCACGAGGTTGTAGTGCGGCTGGATCGCGACGGGCTTCGCGAGGCCGTGCTCGTCCGCGATGCGGATCCACTCCGCGGCACGGTCCTTCGAGTAGTTCGAGATCGCGGTGTAGCGGGCGATGCCGTCGCGCACGAGCTGGTCGAACGCGCGGACGGTCTCCTCGAGCGGGGTGTCCTGGTCGTCGAAGTGCGCGTAGTACAGGTCGATGCGGTCCGTGCCGAGGCGCTGGAGGCTCGCGCGGGCGGCCTTCGCGACGGTGTCGGCGCCGAGACCCTGGAACTCGGGGTGCTGCGAGCCCTTCGTCGCGATGACGACGTCGTCGCGCTTGCCGGACTTCGCGAGCCACGAGCCGATCACGGTCTCGGACTCGCCGCCCGAGTTGCCGGGTGCCCAGGCGGAGTAGACGTCGGCGGTGTCGATGAAGTCGCCGCCAGCCGCGGCGTAGGCGTCGAGGACCTGGTGGGAGGTCGACTCGTCTGCGGTCCAGCCGAAGACGTTGCCGCCGAGGGCGAGCGGGAACACGGTGAGGTCGCTTGATCCGATGCGGGGCAAGGGGGGGTCCTTTCGTGGTGGAACTGTTCGACCGCTCCACCGTAGGCCTCGGGTCCCGCGAGTGACTCGGGGTCCGTGGGGTCCGTGGGGTCGGTGGCAGTCGGCAGACTGGGGGCATGACCACGCTCTCCGACGTCCTCGCCACCGGCACCGCGTCCGCTCGACTCCGGGCGGTCATGGCAGCGGGGACGACCCCGGACCCGGCCGACCTCGAGGTGCTCGTGGCGCAGTGCGCCGTCGAGCCGGACTTCCAGGTCCGGGAGATGCTCACGTGGGCGCTCATCCGGCTCCCGGCGGAGCTCGTCGTGCCGCGGGTGCTCCCGGAACTCGAGCGCCCTGAGGCCCAGGCGCGGAGCCAGGCGTTGCACACGCTCTCGAAGATCGGGGACGGTTCGGTGTTCCCGCAGGTGTCGGCGCGGCTCGGGGACGTCGACCTCGGCGTCGTCCGGACGGCGTGGCGCGCAGCGGTGGCGCTCGTGCCCGTGGACGGGCGCGCCGACCTCGCCCGGCGACTCGCGGTGCAGCTCGGCCAGGGGGACCGTGAGACGCGCCTCGCCCTGAGTCGCGCGCTCGTCGGACTCGGCGGGGACGTCGTGGAGCCGGTCCTCGAGGACGCGGCCGGTCGCGGCGAGGCCGTCCGGACGCACGCCGCGGACACCGTGCGGCTGCTGCACGACCCCTCCGCGGGGTCGTCGCTGGCGCTCGAGCGGGCTCGGCGCGAGGTGGCGCTCGGTCGGACGCGTTCCGCCAAGGGCTGAGGGCGTCCACGCCGTTCCGGGGCGGGCGCACCAAGTCCCGGATTCGGGGTGCCGAACAGGGGCGATCGGCTTGCACATGCGGATCGGGGCGCGCCAGAGTGGGTGTCGAAGGGGAGTAGCTCCCAGCGCGTGCATCGACACACTGGCCATCACGACGATCGGCCCGGTGCACCACCTTCGACTCCGGTCGGGGCGAGCGAGACCTTCGGCCGTTCCGCCATGGCCGAAGCCGCTCCCGTGGGCTGCGTCATGGCTCGACCACGAGGACCACCATGACGAACACCCTGTCTCCTGCACCGGCGCGCGATCTGCCGGTGTCCCGGATGGGCGCGAGTGCCTGGGGTCGCATCGCGATCTGCATCGCCATCGCGCTGCCCGCCGTCGTGTTCAGGATCGGTGGGTTCGCACCGAACCCCGTCGTCGACCTGCTCGTCTTCGGCGCGGCCGTCGTCGCCGCGTCGTTCCTGCTCGCCTGGGCTGCCGAAGCCGCACAGAAGGACATCGCCGGCGCGCTGGCCATCGCGATCCTGGCGCTCATCGCCGTGCTGCCCGAGTACGCCGTCGACCTGTACTACGCGTTCCGCTCCGGGTACGACCCGTCGTACGAGCAGTTCGCCGCCGCCAACATGACCGGCTCGAACCGGCTGCTGCTCGGGTTCGGGTGGCCGCTCGTGGTGATCATCTCGCTGCTCGTGGCACGGCGCTTCGTCCGCGTCGGGTCGCTGCCCGCCTCCGCAACCCGGGTGCTCGAGCTGTCGCGGTCGTCGCGCGTGGACATCGGGTTCCTGGCGCTCCTCGCCGTCATCGCGTTCCTCATCCCGCTGATGGGCTCCATCCCGATGTGGTTCGGGTTCGTGCTGCTCGCGGTGTTCGTCGTGTACCTGTGGCGCGCGTCGAAGGTGTCGGACGACGACGGTGAGGGCGAGGAGATCGTCGGCATGGCCGGGAACATCGCGTCGATGCCCCAGCGTGCCCGGCGCTGGACGATCGCGGCGCTGTTCGTCGTCGCCGCCGCCGTCATCCTGTCCTCGGCGGAGCCGTTCGCCGATGCCCTCGTCGAGTCGGGCAGCGCGCTCGGCATCGACAGCTACTTCCTCGTGCAGTGGCTCGCGCCGCTCGCGACCGAGGCGCCGGAGTTCATCGTCGCGGCGCTGTTCGCGTTGCGCGGCATGGGCGGGGCGGCGATCGGCACGCTCATCGCGTCGAAGGTGAACCAGTGGTCGCTGCTCGTCGGGTCGCTGCCGATCGCGCACGTCCTCGGCGGTGGCACGACCGGAGGGCTGCCGCTGGACTCCCGGCAGGTCGAGGAGTTCATGCTGACCGCGTCGCAGACCCTGCTCGGTGTCGCGATCATCATCGCGCTGCGCTTCCACCGCTGGTCGGCGATCGCGCTGGCGGCGCTGTTCGCGGTGCAGTTCTTCGTGACGGACACCAACGGGCGCTGGGTGCTGAGCATCGTGCACCTCGTCGCGGCCCTCGTGGTGTTCTGGATCAACCGTCGCGACATCCTGCCGACGATCGCGGCCCCGTTCCGGCGCCCGTCGTCCCCGACCCTGCGCGACTGACGCAGGCGCGACCGGTCAGTCGGCGTCGGGGGCGAGCCAGATCGCGCCGGCGGCAGCGGCGGGGAGGTCGACGAGGGACTCCGTGCCGTCCTCCGAGCGCCGGGACACCGCGATGACCCCCGCGTAGTCCCGGACCTGCTCCACGCGGAGGTGGGTGCCGAGCCCGACACCGAGCTCGTCGAAGTAGCGCAGCAGCGAGGGGTCGTCGTCCGACACCCGGCCGACGGTCCCGCAGGCGCCGGGCGCGATCGTGCCGAGGAGCGCCCCGGGGGAGTCCGGCAGCGTGCCGTCCGCGCGCGGGATCGGGTCGCCGTGCGGGTCGTGCGTCGGGTGCCCGAGGTCGGCGTCGACGCGGTCGAGGAACGTCTCCGACACCGCGTGCTCGAGCGCCTCCGCCTCCGTGTGCACCTCGTCCCACGTGTAACCCAGCCGTGACACCAGGAACGACTCGATCAGGCGGTGCCGCCGGACCATCGCCACGGCGACCTGCTGCCCGAGGGGCGTGAGCACGACGCCGTAGTACGGGGTGTGCTCGATGAGGCCGTCGCGGTCGAGCTTCCGGAGGTTGCCGGAGACGGTCGACGCGGAGACCTTCAGCGACGCGGCGATGTCCCGGGTGGCGATGCCGGTGTCCCCGCGCTCGCGGGCCTTCCAGATGAGCTTGACGTAGTCCTCCGCCATCGTGGACAGAGAAGGGAGTCGCATACCGCAATGGTACAAACAGGCATGGCATCCGAACGACGGCGCTGGCCCGTCCCGCCGTCGCTCCTGGTCGGCCTCGCGCCCCTCGTGGTGTTCGCCGGCATCAGCGCCTGGCGGTCCCGACCGAGCGACGACTACCCCTCCCTCGGCGAGACGGTCGACAGCGTGGTCCGGGCGCTCGTCATCCCGGAGGGCATCGCCGCGCTGGCACTCGCCGTCGTCGTGACGGCGCTCGGCTGGTGGCGCATTGCGACGGTCGACACGTCCAGGACCCCGCTGCGCTGGACGTGGATCGCCCCGGCGCTCATCCTCGTCGTCTGCCTGGTCCGGCTGCCGCTCGTCGACTGGACGGCGCTCCCGTGGCACTACTTCCTGCTGCTCGGCATCGGCGTGCTGTTCGTCGGGTTCTTCGAGGAGCTGATGACCCGCGGCGTGCTGCTCGTGGGGCTCCGGCGTCGGCTGCCCGAGTTCGGCGTGTGGATCGTCTCGTGCGTGCTCTTCGGCCTGCTGCACCTGCTCAACGCGCTCGCCGGCGCGGGCATCGGCCCGACGCTGATCCAGGTCGTGTTCGCGGCGTCGTTCGGCTCCGTGCTGTACGTCGCCCGACGGCTCTCGGGCGGCCTGCTGCTGCCCGTCTTGCTGCACGCGTTCTGGGACTTCGGGTCCATCGCGGTGTCGGCGACGGCACGGGGCGACCTCGGCACGATGGCCGTCGCCGGCGTCATCGGGATCGGCGCCTTCGCGGTGCTGGCCCTCGGGATCGTGGCGGGCGGTCTCATCTCGTGGCGGGACGACGCACCGCGCAGACTCCGGCGGCGGTGGCGTGACGTCCCCCCGAACCCGTTGGCCGAGCAACGCCGCCCCGTACCGGAGTGGTACGACCTGCGAACCCGCACAGACACTCCGACCGGTTCACCTGCCTGACCCCGGCCGTTCCTCGGACCGACACCGAGCCTCCTTACCGTCACGTCGATCCCAGTCGACACCGACGCCGTCGGTCCACAGAGAGGAGCGCCGTCCGGCTCCGGACGGCAACCACGCATGCGCACATCCGCACGCGCCATGGCCACGGGGGTGATCGTCGCGGGCGTTGCGACGGCCCTGGTCATCGGCAACCCGCTCACGGCCTCCGCCGCGAGCTACCCGAGCGACACCACGAAGCCGGACCTCGTCTCGCTGCTCAGCGGCTACGACTCGTTCTGGAAGTCCAGCGGCGTCAACGACCTGCACGGCACCGTCGTCGACCCGGCGACGCTCGCGAAGAACGACGAGCTGACCTCGTGGATCAACCAGAACGCCACGAAGGCGCAGCAGTTCACGGCGCTGCAGGACTCCGAGTACAACAACGCGACGAAGACGGCCTACGACCAGTCGCTCACGGTGTCGCAGGGGCTCGGCGCCGCGCTCGAGAAGATCTACGTCGACGGCACGAACTCCGGTGCGCTGCCGTTGACGCAGGCGCTCATCAACAGCTCGAACGGCACCACCGGCGCCTACGTCAGCACCGGTGACGCCAAGGCGCACTACAGCTACCCGCGTCCGTACCTGCCCGGCACCACGACGGCCACGCTCCCGGCCGGCGACGACCAGACGGGCTGCGCCCCGGCGACGGTGAACGCCTCGTCGGTGACGCCGAACCGCGTCGGCAAGGCGTGGGCCAGCGCCGACGGCACGCTCGACATCACCCGCGTCGCGCCGCAGACCGACACGACGAAGGAGTTCTCGCCGAACGACGTCGTGCTCGACGCCGGCTACGGCACGAAGGGCATCTGCACCGGCGGCTCGTACCCGAGCGGCCACACGACGACGGCGTACCAGGCCGGCATCACCCTCGCGACGCTCGTCCCCGAGCTCGCGCCGGAGATCCTCGCCCGCACGTCGGAGAACGGCAACGACCGCATCGTCCTCGGCGTGCACTACCCGCTCGACATCATGGGTGGCCGCATCGACGGCGAGGCCGCGCTCGCAGCCCGCTGGTCGGACACCCAGTACCGCACGCAGGTCCTCGAGCCGGCCCGGGCCGAGCTCACCGCGTACCTCGAGTCGAAGTGCGGCGACACCCTGGCGAACTGCATCGCCGCGGAGAAGCCGTACGAGAACGACCCCTACGGCGGCAAGGCCATCCCGGGCGGTACGTCCCAGATCGTCACCGACCGTGCGTCGGCCGTGAAGGTCTACCACGAGCGCCTCGACTACGGCTTCGCCGCGACGGGCACGACGGGTCTCGCCCCGAGCGTCCCGACCGGTGCGGAGAACCTGCTCCTCACCGCGTTCCCGACCCTCACCGACGCCCAGCGCACCTCGGTGCTCGCGCAGACCGAGATCGCGTCGGGTGACCCGCTCGACCAGAGCGGCACCGCGAACGGCTCGTGGGAGCGGCTCGACCTCGCCGCCGCGACGAGCGCCACGGTCGCGGTCGCTGACGACGGCTCCGTGAAGGTGGTCGCCACCGGTGGGCAGGCATCGGTCCTGACCGCGCACCTCACCGCGCCGAACGGCACGTCGGTGCAGGCGGGCTCGTCGCTGGCGCTCGCCGGGACCGGCTTCACGGCAGGCGAGTCCTACCGCGTCGTGCTGCACAGCGCCCCGGTCGTCGTCGGCACGCTCACGCCCGACGCCTCCGGCGCCGTCACCGGCAGCGTCGTCATCCCGGCGGGTACCGCGGCGGGCTCGCACACGATCGACGTCGTGGACGCGTCCGGTGCGTCGGTGCTCACCGACCCGCTGGCGATCACCGTCACGGCGGCTCCCGCCGCGGCAGGCGGGACCGGTACCGGCACCACCCCGGTGACGACCGGCATCCACCTGCCCGTCGTCAGCGGCTGATCCACAGCGACCGGACCGGCGGCGCGGGGCGGGGGGCGCGCGCCCCCCCCGCGCCGCCCGCCCCCGGCCCGGCGCCCGGGCGCGGCGCCCCGCCCCCGCGCCGGCCTCCACAGGAAGGCACGTCCACCCCATGCGCAAGCGCACCATCTGGACCACCGTCGGCATCGCGGCAGCGGCCGTCGTCGCCGCGGGCGCCGTCACGATCCCGCTCCTCGGCGGCACACCCGCGCCGTCCTCCACCGCGTCGGCGTCCGCTCGGCCGGTCGCCTCCGCCCCCGCCGTGCCGGCCGTGAGCGACTCCGCGCTCGCGGCGCTCCCGGAGGCGCAGTACTCCGCGGTGATCGGCGGGCTGATGCCCGTGCGGGACACCGTCACGACGGACACGGTCTTCCGGCTGCGAGCGGACGCGCCGCTGTTCGGCTCGGACCGCACGGAGCCCGTCGCCCGGTTCGCCGCGACGGACTTCCTGCAGCAGCCGACGACCGTCGTGGGGCTCCGCCGCGAGGGTCCGTGGGAACTCGTGCTCACCCCAGCTCGGCAGCAGCTGCCCTCCGCCGCCGGGGGAGCTGCGGCGGCGCAGACCTCGGCGTGGGTGCCGGTCGCGTCGCTCACGAAGGTGTCGACGCCGACGTCACGCGTCGTGATCTCCACGAAGGACCAGAGCGTCTCGATCGTCTCCGCGTCGGGCGCCGTGCAGCAGCGCTTCTCGGCCGGGGTCGGCACGACGGACACCCCGACGCCGACCGGTGTCACGGGCTACCTCGAGCAGCGCTACGTCGACCCGTCCCAGGGCACCGGCGACCACCCCATCCAGCTCACCTCGCTGCACTCCGCCGCGGCCGACGAGCCCTACGGCGGACACGACGGCGGACTCATCGGCATGCACTGGAACGCCGAGACCTCCGGGGCGGTGTCGCACGGGTGCGTCCGCCTCGACGCCGACGCCGTCGCAGCCCTGAACGCGCTGCCGCTCGGGACCCTCGTCACCGTGCAGTAGCGCCCGTCGTCAGGAGGTGCGGTCGTCAGGACTTGCGGGCGACGGCGAAGACGCGCCGGAAGGGGTAGACCGTGCCGTGCGGGCCCGTCGGGTACGCCTGCCGCAGTCGGGCCGCGTACTCGGACTCGTACGCACTGGACAGTGCGCCGGACGGATCGGCGGCGTCGAGGGCCGCCAGCGCCGGACGGAGCCCCGTCCCGCGGACCCACTCGAGCACGGGATCCGGGCCCTGCAGGAGCTGCGCGTAGGTCGTCTCCCACGCGTCCGCGCGGAACCCGTTCGACTCGAACAGCTCGAGGTACCCGGCGGGGCCGAGCACCGGATCGGCGCGCAGGACGCCGTCGAGCACGCTCGCCCACGGCCCGTCGGCCGCGACCGCCCGCATCAGCGCGTGCGAGGGGGAGTCGAAGTTCCCGGGGACCTGCACCGCGAACCACGACCCGGACGGCATCGCGGCGAGCCACCCGGGCAGCAGTGACACGTGCGACGGGACCCACTGCAGTGCGGCGTTCGTGACGACGACGTCGTCCTCCGCGGTGGGGGACCAGTCCTCGATGGCATGCTGCTCGAACGACAGGTTCGGGTGCGCGGACGCGACGCTCGCCGCGTCGGCGAGCATCTCCGCCGAGGAGTCCATCCCGACGACGCGAGCCGACGGCCAGCGTTCCGCGAGGGTGGCCGTCAAGGCCCCGGGACCGCAGCCCAGGTCGACGACGCGACGGGGAGCCTCCCGTCCGATCCGGGCGACCAGGTCGTGGAACGGACGCGACCGCTCGTCGCTGAAGGCTGCGTAGCGGGCCGGGTCCCAGCGCACTACATCTCGACTTCGATGGGTTCGGTGCGCACGAGTTCGTGGACGCCGGAGATGACCTCGCTCGGACGGAACGGGTAGCGGTCGATCTCGGCCTGGTCGCTGATGCCCGTCATGACGAGGACCGTGTGGAGCCCCGCTTCGATGCCGGCCTGCACGTCGGTGTCCATGCGGTCGCCGATCATGCCGGTGTTCTCGGAGTGCGCGCCGATCCGGTTCATCGCGGAGCGGAACATCATCGGGTTCGGCTTGCCGACCACGTAGGGCTGCTTGCCGGTGGCCTTCTCGATCATCGCGGCGATGGCACCCGTCGCGGGCAGGACGCCCTCGGCGCTCGGGCCCGTCGCGTCGGGGTTCGTGACGATGAAGCGGGCGCCGTCGCGGATCAGGCGGACGGCCTTCGTGATCGCCTCGAACGAGTAGTTGCGGGTCTCGCCGACGACGACGTAGTCAGGGGCGGTCTCGGTCATGATGAAGCCGGCCTCGTGCAGGGCCGTGGTCATGCCGGCCTCGCCGATGACGAACGCGGAGCCGCCGGGCATCTGCGACTTGCAGAAGTCCGCCGTCGCGAGGGCACTCGTCCAGATGCGGTCCTCCGGCACGTCGATGCCGGACCACCGAAGGCGGGCGCTGAGGTCGCGGGGCGTGAAGATCGAGTTGTTCGTGAGGACGAGGAACTCCGTGCCCTCGTCGAGCCACTGCTGGATGAGTTCCGGGGCACCGGGGAGCGCCTGGTTCTCGTGGACGAGGACGCCGTCCATGTCCGTCAGCCAGCACTCGACCTCGTCGCGGGTTGCCATGTTCCTCACCCTAGTGCGCGCCGGTCGCGGCGCTCTCCGAAAGAGCCGGGAGGCTCGGATCGGCTCTTGCGCGCCGCTCGCGGACCCGAGATGGTCGAGACGCCGAATGCCGTTCGGCTTTGCCGTACGCTTTTTCGAGGCCCGTACCGAAACTGCGGGACCCGTCCCGAACCAGGAGAACCAGCCGTGCTCGTCGAACCCGGAAGCCCGTCCGCCACCCCACGACCGACGGCCGGTGACGCCGTCGTGCCGGCGGCTCCGCGACGACGTCGGGGGCGGCCGAACGTGCTCAGCCGCGAGCAGGTCATCGACGCGGCGACGGCGATCGCGAACGAGGACGGTCTCGAGCGGCTGTCGTTCCGTGCCCTCGGCGCGCGGCTCGGGGTCGCGCCGATGACGGTGCACCGGACGATCGGCGGGCTCGACGACCTGCACGCCGAGCTCGTGCGCCGGACGGTGGACGAGTTCACCGCGACGTTCGTGTGGCCGACGGACTGGCGGGAGATCGTCCGCGTGTTCGCCACCACCTTCCGAGACCTCTTGCGCACCCACCCGCTCGTGCTCGAGTCGCACAGCAGCCGGGCGCCGCTGGTGTCGAGCGAGTCGGACGCGGTCGTCGCGAAGGTCGTCGGCGCGCTCCGCGTCGCCGGGCTGTCCGACACCGAGGCGATGTACGCGTTCTTCGTCGTGTACGACTTCGTCGTGGGCCATGCCGGGGTGCAGGTCGGTCGCGGGGACGTCGAGGCCGGGCGCCCGGAGCGGCACGCGCTCGTCGGGGAGATCCTCGGGTCGCACTCGTACGACGACCGGTTCTCGCTCGGGTTGGACATCCTGCTCGCGGGGATCGAGTCGCGCGTCCGCTGATCCCTCGATCGATCGATCGAAACTCCTTGACACGTTGTGTGTAGAACGCCAGGATTTCACACATCGACCAAGAAGGGGGTCTTCGAATGACCGCATTGTCGCCGTCCGCATACGCAGCTCAGGTCTCACTGATCAACGCATGGCGTTCCGCTCACCCCGCTGTCCGATCGAACGGCGTGATCCCGATTACCCTCGTCGTGGCGATCGTCGTCCTGCTCGCGCTCGGCGCGACGATCGTGATCGGCGCCGTCGCCCTCTGCGCGGCGAACGGTGGGGTCCTCGACTCCGTCGTGAGCCTGTCCGACTGGACCGTGAAGGTCACCTGCCACAAGCTGAAGTGAGCGGCGGAATGGCTCTCATGACCACGCAGCGCACACTGTTCGGCACGTTCCTCGGAGGGCTGCTGGGGCTGCTCTCGGGAATCGTCATCGACGGCGGGCTGTGGCTGTGGGCGTTCGCGTCCGTGCTCAGTGGGGACGGTGCCGTGGACATCGGGCCCATCGTCCGTGCTTCGACCGTCGAGGGGTCTGCGACCGCGGTCGGCGGTCCCGGCCTCTTGATCGTCCCGGTCGGTCTCACGCTCGTCGGTGCCGTGCTCGCCTGGCTCATCTCGCGTCGATCGGCGGCGGGTACCCGAGCGGTCGCATCCCGAGGGTGACGCGTCGCAGGCGCGGAGCTTGGCCGGCGGCGATCATCGCCGCCGGCCGAGCGTCGTGGCGAGTGACGCTCGTCGTCCTGTGCGTCGTCGTCGTGCCCGGCGCCGCGATCTGCGCCGTCGGAGTCCTCGCCTTCGGCCCCGCAGTCCTCGGACCGATGATCGTCGCGCTCGCGCTGTTCGTGCTGTCGTCCTTCATCCACGAACTCGGCCACGCGGTTGCGCACGTGTTCTTCGCCGATCCCGCCCGGGCGATCGTCGCGGGACGCGGGGCGTGGGCGTCCGGGAGCGTCGTCCGGTGGAGTCTCGGCACCCACGCCGACGGCGCCGTGGCGATCGCCGGCCCCTTCGCGGCGATGGCCTCAGGGCTCCTCGTCCTCGTGCTCCCGATCCCTCTCATCCTCGCGTACCCCGTCGTCGCGCTGTTCTCCGTCCACCTCCTCAGCCTGACTCGTCATGCCGCAGACGGCAGCCAGGTCCGTCGCGCGATCCAAGGAGACCCTGATGCTTGAAGTCCGAGCCGTGTCCAAGTCCTACGGGACCAGTGCGGTGCTGGCCGATGTCTCCTTCGCCATCGAGCCGGGCGAGGTCGTCGCGCTCGTCGGTCCGAACGGAGCCGGGAAGAGCACGCTCATCCACGTCATCACCGGTCTCACGAAGCCGACCTCGGGCGAGGTCCTCGCAGACGGGGTCCGGATCAGAGCGGGCGGCTACACCGGCATCGGGTTCTGCCCGGACGACCTCCCGCTCCCCGAACTCCTGACCGGCCACGAGTACCTCGACTTCGCCGAGGCGTTGCACGGATCTCGGGTCGGGGACCGACATCGGCAGCGGCTGCTCGAGTGCCTGCGGCTCGACGACGCGGCTGGTCGACTGCTGTCCACGTTCAGCCACGGGATGAAGCGGAAGCTCCAGCTCCTCGCGGCCCTGCTCCGTGGTCCGAGCATCCTCATCCTCGACGAGCCGCTCCGCGGTCTCGACCCCGAGTCCGGAGCGTTGCTGCGCGCGCTGATCCACGACTTCGCCGAGCACGGAGGCGCCGTCCTGCTCTCGACGCACGACCTGCCGTCTGCACAGACGACCGCCACGCGCTTCCTGGTCCTCCAGGAGGGGCGCCTCATCGTCGACGACGGTGTGCGCGAGCTCGCGGAGGAAGGACGCTCGATCGAGGACGTCTTCCTCGCGACGACCGGGATCGGCGAATCCGTCGCGCGCTCCAGTGCGCTGTTCGTCGGTGCGCTGGCGCGCGCTGAACGGTCGCGTCGGTGACACCCACCTTCGCGATCGCCCGCACGACCGGTCTGGTTCTCGTCCGGCACATCGAACAAGCGGTCGGCGGTCGAGCGGTCGCGACGGTCATCGGGGCAGTCGTCGGAACCGCCGTCGTGCTCTACAACGTCGTGGCGTACGACTTCCTCGCGCGGTTCCTCCCGGCCGACGCCGTCGAGGCGTCGCACATCGACGCCGCGCAGCTGGTCGACGCCCTCGCGGCAGCGCAGGTGGCGAGCGCCGGAGGGATCGCGGTCCTGGTGCTGATCCTGGCGCCCGGCAACTCCGCGGTGCGGGTCTCGGCCCAGGTGCTCTCAGCACGTCGTGTCCCTGCCCGACTGGGCGAGTCCATCCCCTTCGTGGTGCTCATCACGACGGCGTCCGGGGTGTTGACCATCGGTCCGTCGGTGTACCTCGGGTCGATCGTCGACGGCGGTCCGTTCACCGCGTGCACGCTGCTCGCAACGAACGTCGCGTCGGCGCTCGGGATCGCGATCCTCGCGGAGGGCCTCCGCCTCGTCGGCACCGCGGTTCGGCTCAGTTCGACCGTCGTCCAGCTCATCGCGGTCCTCGGCGCGGTGACGGTCGTCGGGATGGTGGTCTCCGACTCCACAGCCGCTGCGCGAGCGGGGAGGACTCCGGCGGCGGCGACCTGGTCGGAGATCGTCACGGTGCACCAGGGTGTCGATGGTTCGGTCGTCGCCCTGTCCGCCGCGGTGCTCTCCACCGCCGTCCTGCTCGTCACCCTGCTCGCCGTCCGCTGCGCGCAGCGGTTGGAGCCACTCGGGCATCCCCACCGCCTCGTCACGTTGCGCCGATGTCTGCCCCGAGGCGGTGCTTGGCTCACGCGTGAGATCGCGATGGTCGTCCGGCAGCCCATCGGCCAGGTGTCGCTCGCGGTCTCGGTGGTCACGGTCGTCCTCGTGAGTGTGGCCGCCCGCAACGGTGTGATGCCGCTCTCCGCGGCGCTCATGACGTGCGCGATGCTCGCGGCAGCGCCGCTCGAACTGTCGTGGGGTCGGGTGGCGACCTTGTCGTGGGTCTACCGGCAGCACCGGACGCCCGCAGTCCGCATCGTGCTCCCACAGGTCGCGGCGGGGATGGTGTGGGCAGTGCTCCTCACATGCACGGGGTTCGGTGTGATCGGGACCGTCCCCGAGCCGTCGGTCGTCGTGCAGCACTCCCTCGCCCTCGTCGCCGCGGCGGGTGTGGCCTACGCCGCCGGATGCGTCGCCCCGGCGAACGCGGAGGTCCCTGCGTCCGTGGCGGTGACCTCCGTCCTGGCCATCGTGTGCGAGACGCTCGTCGTGTGGGCAGGATCACGGCTCGACCTGCTCCACCTCGGACTCAGCGGCGTGTTGTTCGGAGCGGTGGCCGTCGCGTCGCTCGGTGCTGCCGTTGCGCGGATCCGCTCCCGCCTCGAGACGTCCTGAGCCGGCTCGCCCGTACCCTGGAGCCGTGACCGACGAGCCCGCGCCGACCCATGAGCGCACGACGCACGGGGTCGGGCCGTACCCGCGGCCGTGGCCCGACGATCCCCGGCTCGACCCGGAGCTGCTCGAGCACGGGGACACGCGCAACGTCGTCGACGCCTACCGGTACTGGTCGATGGAGGCGATCGTCGCTGATCTCGACACCCGTCGACACGGGTTCGACGTCGCGATCGAGAACTGGCAGCACGACCTGAACATCGGGTCGATCGTCCGGTCCGCGAACGCGTTCCTCGCGGGCACGGTGCACATCATCGGGCGCCGGCGCTGGAACCGTCGCGGGGCGATGGTCACCGACCGGTACCAGCACGTGCGGAACCACCCCGACGTGGAGTCCTTCCTGCACGCGATGCGTGACGAGGGACGCCCGGTCATCGCGATCGACAACACCCCTGGTGCCGAGATGCTCGAGACCGCAGAGGTCCCGGAGCGCTGCGTGTTCCTGTTCGGGCAGGAGGGGCCGGGGCTCACCGACGAGGCCGTCGCGGGCGCGGACGGGCACCTCGAGATCGCGCAGTACGGCTCCACCCGGAGCATCAACGCGTCCGCGGCCGCCGCCATCGTCATGCACGCGTGGATCGTCCGGCACGCCACGCCCCCGCGCTGAACCCGGCCCGAGTGGCACGTCCGCCACCACCGGGACGCGATGGGCGACACCTGTCCCCCGAACAGGGTGAACGGCAGGGTGAAAAACCCCCGAACGAGGGGTCCTCGACGTTTTCGCACCCCAAGATCGAAAGTACTGACCATTGAGGCGGTCAGGAATCCCTGATCAAACTGACCTGCACGCGTGGACCCGACCACACGAGGGGGTCTCCTCGTCGTGTCCGGAAGGCCACACACGTGCTGCTCGCGCCCCGTTCCCCTCGGCATCGGTCGGAATCCGTCGCGCGTCCCCGGTGGTTCCGCGGGATCGCGTTGGCCCTCGCCGTGCTCATCCCGACCACCGGCGTCGCCCTGGGCACGACCGGGGTGGCGCAGGCGGCCGTGGTGCAGTGGGGGAGCGGGGCCGACCAGTCCCCGAACTACCAGGCGACCGTCAACGGCGACTTCACCATGACGGGCAATGGCGTCCTGGCGTGCTCGGGCACCGCGCTCACCGCGACGACCACGAGCGGCAGCTGCACCGACCTGCACGCGAACAACCCGGGCACGGGCGTCACGACGTCGTACAACGACTACTTCAAGATGGTGAACTCGAACACGGTGTCCGGGTTCACCACGAACTCGTCGACCGGCAGCGTGACGATCCCGTCCGGTGCCACCGTGACGAAGGCGTACCTCGACTGGAGCGCGAACACGGGCGTGTTCACCGGCTCCGGCAACGTGACCTGCTCGGGGAACTCCGCGAACGGGTCGCAGTGGTACGCCACGCGACCGGACGCGGCGAACGGGTACCGGACGCAGGGCGTGCAGCTCAAGGTCGGCACGGGTGCGATCCGGACGGTGGCGCCCGACGCCCTCCTCGAGGACCCGACGAGCCAGGCGAGCGCACTGTACTACTCGGCGAGCGCCGACGTGACGAGCGCCTTCGCGAACGCGACGACGGGCTCCGCGCTGAACGTCAGCGCCGGGAACATCTGGGCCGCCGTCGGCGCCGGCTGCTACGCGGGCTGGTCCCTGACGGTCGTGTACGACTACGGCAAGTACATCCCCGGCAACGCCGCGAGCGCCCCGCACAAGGTCATCTACTACCAGGGCCACGTGCGCGAGGCCGCGTCTGACAGCCCCCTGACCGTGAACTTCACGGGCTTCTCGGCGCTGCAGTCCGGCGTGAAGTTCGGGTACACGCTCTACGAGGGCGACCGCGGCATCACCGGCGACTACATGCGGTACACCCCGCAGGGCGGCACCGCGACCGAGGTCCTGAACACCAAGGGCGCGAGCGGCAACATCGGGGTCGGGCAGGCCGACGGCTCGGCGAGGTACACGCAGACGAGCGACACCAGCGCGTTCACGAACCAGAGCGTCGACGTGCACACCCAGACGCTCTCCGGCGTCAACAAGGGCGACACGTCGATGACCCTGACGGTCGGGACGAGCGGTGACTCCTACCTCCTGCAGAACGCCGTGCTGTCGGTGCCGACGGCGGCGCTGAGCGTGTCGAAGACCCTCGACGGCTCGACCAACGACCAGTACCGCATCGCCTCGGAGAACACGGCCTACACGATCACGGTGACGAACAACGGGTCGGTCGCCCTGTCGAACATCCGCCTGACGTTCCCCGACACCGAGACGTGCACGCCGTCGTCCACCATCGCCGGACCGTTGGCATCGGGCGCGACGGCCACGGTCCAGTGCACCGGTCCGCCGCCCACGGCCGCGTCGACCACCAGCTCGGTGACCGCGACCGGCCAGGTCGCGAGCGACACCACGGTGTCCGTGACCGACACCGCCTCCACGAACACGTACCTCTCCGCCCTCGGCTTGACGAAGACGTCCGCCCTGGCGAACGGTGCGACCGGCAAGGCCGGCGACACCGTGAACTACACCTTCACCGCGACGAACACCGGTACCGGCCCGCTGTCCGGCGTCGCGATCACGGACCCGCTCGCCGGGCTCTCCGCGCTGACCTACGGCTCCTGGCCGTCCGGGACTGCGGGGACGCTCGCCGCCGGGCAGTCCGTCACGGCCACCGGCACGTACACGCTCACGCAGAACGACGTCGACGCCGGCACCGTCACGAACACCGCCACGGTCACGGGCACCGACCCGGACGGCGGCCCCAAGCCCACCGCGACCGCGTCGCGCACGCAGCCGCTCGGCGCCGCGAACGCGCTCACCCTGACGAAGTCCGGTGCGCTGGCATCCGGTGCGACCGGCAAGGCCGGCGACACCGTGAACTGGTCGTTCCGACTGACGAACTCCGGTGCCCAGACGATCACCGGTGCGACGATCACCGACCAGCTCGCCGGCGTCTCGTCCGTCGCGTACGGCACGTGGCCGCAGGGCACGGCCGGGAGGCTCGGGCCGGGTCAGTCCGTCACGGCCACCGCGACCTCGACGCTGACCCAGGCGCAGGTCGATGCCGGTTCGTTGACGAACACGGCCACCGCCTCCGGACGCAGCGCCACCGGGAGCGCCGTCACCGCACCGACCGCGACGGCGACCGTCGCGATCCCCGCCGCGAACGTGCTGACGCTCGCCAAGACCGGTGCGATCGCCGCCGGCTCGACCGGCAAGGCCGGCGACGGCGTGACCTGGTCGTTCACGCTGACCAACTCGGGCAACCAGACCGTCACGTCCGCGAGCATCACCGACCGGCTCGCGGGAGTGTCCGCGATCACGTTCGGCACCTGGCCGTCCGGCACGAGCGGCACGCTCGCCCCCGGGCAGTCCGTGACCGGGACCGCGACGTACGCGCTCACGCAGACCGACGTCGACGCCGGCAGCGTCGTGAACACCGCCGGTGCGTCCGCGACGGCCGCCTCCGGTGGGACCGTCACCGCGACCGACGCGACGGCGACGGTCCGGGTGACCGATGCCTCCAGTCTGACCATCGTCAAGGACGGGAGCCTGGCGTCCGGCGCGACCGGACGTGCCGGGGACACCGTGAACTGGACGTTCCGGGTGACCAACGGCGGCAACCGCACCCTCACCGGTGTCGCGATCGCCGACCCGCTGTCCGGGCTGTCCGCGATCTCCTACGGCACCTGGGCGTCCGGGACCACCGGCAAGCTCGCACCGGGGCAGTCCGTCACCGCGACCGCCACGTCGACGCTGACGCAGGCGCAGGTGGACGCCGGGTCGATCACGAACACCGCGACCGCGAACGGCACGAACCCGTCGGGCACGGCCGTGACGAGCGGCCAGACCACGAAGACGGTCAACGTGGCCGCGGCGCAGAAGATCGCCGTCACGAAGACCGGTTCGCTCGCCTCCGGGGCGACAGGCGGGGTCGGCGACACCGTGAACTGGCAGTTCAGTGCGACGAACACCGGCAACACCACGCTGTACGGGGTCGCGATCGCGGACGGGCTCTCCGGCATCTCGGCGCTGACGTACACGTGGCCGGGGACAAGCGGCCAGCTCGCCCCGAACCAGACGGTGACCGCGACGGCCACGTACAAGCTCACCCAGGCGGACGTCGACGCCGGCAGCGTCGTGAACACTGCGACGGCCTCCGGGAACACCCGCGCCGACGGCACCGGCCAGCCGGCGTCGTCGACGGGCTCCGCCGCGGTCTCCGTGACCCGTGCACCCGGCATCGCCATCGCGAAGTCCGGGGCGCTCGCCTCGGGCTCGACGGGTGCGGTCGGGGACACCGTGAACTACACGTTCACCGTCCGGAACTCGGGCAACCAGACCCTCACCGGGGTCACCGTGAGCGACCCGCTGGCCGGCCTGTCCTCGCTGACGTACTCGTGGCCGGGCTCCTCCGGCCGCCTGACCCCTGGTCAGTCCGCCACCGCGACGGCGACGTACAAGCTGACCCAGAAGGACGTCGACGCCGGGGTCGTCACGAACACGGCCACCGCGACCGGGACCGCTCCCGACGGCAGCACCGCGACCAACTCCGCATCAGCGCGCACCACGGTGCCGGCGGCTCCCGGGATCGCCGTCGCGAAGACCGGGGCGCTCGCCGCCGGTGCGACGGGCAAGGCCGGTGACACCGTGGACTACACGTTCACGGCGCGGAACACCGGCAACCAGACGCTGACCGGCGTGACCGTGTCCGACGCGCTCGCCGGCGTCTCCACGATCGCGTACGGCACGTGGCCGTCCGGCACCGCGGGGACCCTCGCACCGGGGCAGACCGTCACCGCGACCGCGACGTACACGCTGACCCAGGCGGACGTCGACGCGGGCAGCGTCGTGAACACCGCGCAGTCGTCGGGTCGTTCGCCCGCGGGCACGGCCGTCACCGCGTCGTCCCCCTCGACCCTCGTCGTACCGGCGTCCGGCGCGCTGTCCTTCACGAAGACGGGCACGGCGCCGTCGGGTGCTGCGGCCGGGTCGACCGTGCGCTGGACCTTCACCGCGCGGAACACCGGCAACGTGACCCTCACCGGTGTCACCATCACCGACCAGCTCGCGGGGCTCTCCGCCATCACGTACTCCTGGCCGGGGGCCACCGGGCGACTCGCACCGGGGCAGACCGTCACCGCGACCGCCACCTCGACGCTGACGCAGGCGCAGGTCGACGCGGGCACCGTCCGGAACACCGCGACGATCGGCGGCACGACCCCGTCGAACACCGTCGTGTCCCAGGCCACCGCGGCCAGCGTGTCGATCGACCGCACGGCGTCGATCACCGTCACGAAGACCGGCTCGCTCGCAGCGGGCTCGACGGGGACCGCCGGCGACCGCGCCGACTGGACGCTCCGCATCACGAACACCGGCAACACGACGCTGACGTCCGTCGCCGCGACGGACTCGCTCGCCGGGCTCTCCTCGTTGACCTACACCTGGCCGGGGACCGCCGGGACCCTCGCACCGGGGCAGTCCGCGACCGCGACGGCGTCCGGCACCGTGACCCAGGCGGACATCGACGCCGGCTCGGTGACGAACACCGCGACCGCGACCGGGTCCGGCCCGTCGGGCACGACGACGGCGACGGCGCAGGGCTCCGGAACGATCCCGCTCGCGGGTTCACCGGCGCTCGGCTTCACGAAGAGCGTGGCGACGGGCACCGGGTACACAGGCAAGGCCGGCGACACCCTCGTCTACACGTTCCGGGTGACGAACTCGGGCAACCAGACGCTCACGAACGTCGCGATCACCGACCCGCACGCCGGGCTCGGCGCGATGACCTACACGTGGCCGGGGACCTCGGGTCGCCTCGCTCCTGGTCAGTCGGCCACCGCGACCGCGTCGTACACGCTGACGCAGGCCGACGTCGACGCGGGCACCGTCGCGAACCGGGCGACGGCCTCGGCGACGACGCCCTCCGGCACCGCCGTGACGACTCCGGCATCGGCATCGGCGGCGATCACCGCGGCGCCCGGCATCGCGGTCGCGAAGAGCGCCGTCGTCGGCGGGACCGGCCGGGCCGGTGACACCGTGACGTACCGCTTCGACGTGTCGAACACCGGCACCACGACCCTGACCGGCGTCGGCGTCACCGACCCGCTGTCCGGGCTGTCGGCGATCTCGTACGGCACGTGGCCCTCCGGTACCTCCGGCACGCTCGCGCCGGGGCAGACCGTCCGTGGCACCGCGACGTACACGATCACCCAGGCGGACATCGACGCCGGCAGCATCGTCAACACCGCGACCACGACGGGCACGACGCCGGGCGGCTCCGCCGTGCGCGGCACCGGTTCCACGACCGTGACGCCGGCCGGTGGTGCGCCCGCGATCAACCTCGCGAAGACCGAGCGGCTCGGCACGACCGCCACCGGTGTCGCGGGTGACACCGTGCGGCTCGGTTACACGATCACGAACTCCGGCAACCAGACCCTGTCGAACGTCACCCTCACCGACGCGCAGTCCGGGATCTCCGCGTTCACCTACGGCGCATGGCCCTCCGGCACCGCCGGACGGCTCGCCCCCGGGCAGTCGGTCACCGTCACGGCGACCTACGCCCTGACCCAGGCGGACGTCGATGCGGGAACGATCTCGAGCACCGCGACGACGACGGGCGTCTCGCCGGGCGGGACGACCGTGCGGGACACCGACACCGGCTCGGTCGCGACGAACCGCTCGCCCGCGGTCGCCCTCACCGAGAGCGGCACCGTCACGAGCGGCACCGGCGGCGTGGGGTCCGTCGTGACATGGACGTACCGCGCGACGAACACCGGCACCGTGACCCTGTCCGTGCCGGAGATCGTGCACGCGCTCGGCGGCACCGTGACCTACGCCTGGCCGAACGCGCCGAACACGCTCGCCCCCGGACAGTCCGTCACCGCGACCACCACCTCCACCATCACGCAGGACGACGTCGACGCCGGATCCCTCGTCGACTCGTCGTCCGTCACCGGGACCGCCCCCACGGGCGTCGACCCCGCGACCGTCACCGCGACGGCGTCGGCCACCGTGACGACGAACGACGCCGCCCCCGGTCTGACCGTCACGAAGGCCGAGACCTTCGCCGCAAACGGCTCGACCACCCGCGCAGCCGTCGCCGGCGACCAGGTCGACATGCGCTACCGCATCACGAACTCGGGCAACGTCACGCTGACCATCGTCGGCGTGCAGGACGCCCAGCGTGGCATCTCGAGCATCGTCTTCGCCGACGGCGACACCACGATCACGCTCGCTCCCGGCCGGAGCGCCACCGCCACGGCCAGCTACACGCTGAGCCAGTCCGACGTCGACGCCGGCGGGATCAGCTCCGTCGCGACGGCGTTCGGCACGACCCCCGCGGGCACCCGGGTCACCGCGACCGCGAGTGCCGGGGTCACGATCACCCCGACCCCGGCGGTGTCCCTGACGAAGACCGCGCGCTACGACGTCGGGTCGAACGGGGCCGTGCAGAGCGGGAAGGTCGGCGACACCGTCGTCTTCTCGTTCCTCGCGACGAACACCGGCTCGGTCACGCTCGACGGCATCGCGCTCCGCGACCAGCTCGTCGGCCTCGCCTCGGCGACCCCGGTCACCGGCACGCCGACCCTGACGAACGTCGAGTGGTCGGGCGGCTCCGCCGGGTCGCTCGCACCGGGGGAGCGCGTCCGCGCCGTCGCCCGGTACACCGTCACCCAGGCCGACGTCGACGCCGGCTCGATCACGAACGCCGCGACCATCAGCGGCACCACGCCGACGGGCACCAGCACGTCCGGCGATGCCACCGTCACGATCGCGACCGACGCCGACAACACGGCGGCGATCGGCATCGTCAAGACCGCGACGGTCCCGGGCGCGGGTACGCCGAAGCCCGGCGACCCGGTGGACCTCGGGTACACCGTGACGAACACCGGTGACTTCACGCTGACCGGCGTGGCGATCCGCGACACCGGCGCGAACAGCGACGGCATCACGGTCGGGACCTGGCCCTCGGGTACCGCCGGACGCCTGACCCCCGGCCAGACCGTCACCGCGACCGCCGTGCACACCCTGACCCAGGCGGACATCGACGCCGGCTACGTCTCGAGCCCCGCGACCACCACGGGCACGCCCGCGAGCGGCGCAGCGGTCACGGCGACGAGCTACCGCACGGTTCCGATCACGCAGGTGAACACGTTCTCGTTCAGCAAGACGGGTGTCCCGACGGGCAGCGGTGCCGGCGCGGGTGACGAGCTCCGCTTCACGCTGACCGCCGCGAACACCGGCAACACGACCCTCGACCTGCTCCAGATGACCGACCAGCTGCAGGGCGTCGGCGTCCTGTCGTACACCTGGCCGGACCCGTCGAAGCCCGGGACGGTCCTCCCGGGGCAGCAGGCGACGGCGACCGCCGCGTACACGGTGAGCCAGGCGGACGTCGACGCCGGCAGCGTGGTGAACACCGCGAACGCGGTCGCCAGCCCGCCGACCGGTGCCGCGATCACGAAGACCGCAGCGTCGACCACCGCGACCGACGCACCGGCGCCGACGATCACGCTCGACAAGACCGAGGCGCTGACCGACGGGTCCGTCGGCGTCGCCGGGGATGTCGTCCGGTTCGGGTACACCGTCACCAACACCGGAAAGACGACCCTGACCGGGGTCGGCCTGACCGACGAGCAGCAGGGCCTGTCCGGTGTCGCGTTCGGCGCGTGGCCGTCCGGGACCACCGGCACGCTCGCGCCGGGGCAGTCCGTCAGGGCGACGGCGACCTACCGGCTCACCCAGGCCGACGTCGACCGCGCGGCAGCCGACACCGACGGCCACGTGTCGCTCTCGAGCGCCGCGACGACGACCGCCACCGACCGCCGCACCGGCGCGCCGGTGAGCGCCACGTCCGACGGTCGGGTCGTGCTCGACCCGACGAGCTCGGTCGCCACCAGGAAGACCGCCGCGACGCTCGGCGGCGGCGACATCCGCGCCGTGCAGGTCGGCGACGTCGTCCGGTACACCGTGACCGCGACGAACACCGGCCAGACCACGCTCACCGACGTCGCGGTCGCCGACCCGATCGCCGGGCTCGGCACCCCGACCACCACGTGGCCGAACGCCACCGCCGGCACGCTCGCACCCGGGCAGGCCGTCGTCGTCACCGCGGACCGCACGGTCACGCAGGACGACGTCGACGCCGGGTCGATCGCGAACACGGCCACGACGACCGCGTCGACGCCCGCAGGCACCAGCGTGTCCGGCAGCGGCACCCGGACCGTCGTCACCACGAGCGGCGCACCCGGCATCCGCATCGTCAAGGACGAACGACTGACCGACGGCGCCACCGGGGTGGCCGGCGACACCGTCGACATGACCTTCACGGTCACGAACACCGGCGACGTGACCCTCACCGGCGTCGGGGTCAGCGACTCGCAGCAGGGCGTCTCCGGCGTCCGCTTCGACGCCTGGCCGTCCACGACCGGCCGACTCACCCCCGGGCAGTCCGTCGTCGCCCACGCCACGTACCGGCTCACGCAGGCCGACGTCGACCGCGGCTCAGTCTCGAGCACCGCGATCACGACCGGCACCCCGCCGCGAGGTGCCGCCGTGTCCGACTCCGACGACGGCAGCGCGACCGTCGCACCGCGCGGGTCGCTCACCGTCGACAAGACCGCGACCCTCGCCGGGGCGACCGGTGCCGTCGGCGACACCGTCCGGTACGGCTTCCGCGTCGTGAACACCGGCAACGTCACGCTCACGGGCGTCGGCATCGACGACGTCCTGAACGGGCTGTCCGCCGTGACGATCACCGACTGGCCGTCCACGACCGGCCGACTCGCACCGGGACAGGTCGTCACCGGCACCGCGACGTACCGGGTCACCCAGGCCGACGTCGACGCGGGGAGCGTCGCGAACGACGCCACCGCGTCCGGCACCACGCCCGCAGGCGACACCGTCACCGCGAGCGACGCAGCCACCGTGCCGCTCGCCGCAGCGGCGCCGGGGATCCGGATCGACAAGACCGAGCGACTCGCCGACGGGGCAGCCGGCGTCGCGGGCGACACCGTGCGGCTCGGCTTCACGGTCACGAACACCGGCACCGCGACGCTGTCCGGCGTCACGCTGACCGACGCACAGCCCGGGCTGTCCGACATCGCGTTCGGCAGCTGGCCGGCCGCGGTCGGGACCCTCGCACCCGGGCAGTCCGTCACTGCGACCGCGACGGTCACCCTGACCCAGGCGGACGTCGACCGCGGTTCCCTCGCCAGCACCGCCGAGACGACGGGAACCGCCCCTCGTGGCACCACCGTCTCCGACACCGCCCGTGGCAGCGTCGCGCTGACGGCCCCGGCGGACGTCTCGGTCCAGAAGCGGGCCGAGTACCTCGGTGGCGGCACGGGCCGGGTCGGTGACGTCGTGGGATACACGTTCACGATCACGAACACCGGACAGGTCACGCTGACCGCGAGCCGCGTCGCCGACGAGCTCGCCGGCCTCGGCCCGGTCACGGTCGCCGCCGGTCCGAACGGCGACGGCACGCTCGCCCCCGAGCAGACGCTGACCGCGAAGGCGACGTACACCGTGACCCAGTCCGACGTCGACGCCGGGTCCGTCGTGAACCGTGCGACGGTCACCGCGACACCGGCTCGCGGCGACGACGTCACCGCGTCCGACAGCGCCACGATCCGCACGTCCGACGGCGCTCCGGCGATCGCGCTCACCAAGACCGAGGAGCGCACCGGCACCGGGACGCCGGCGGTCGGCGACACCGTGCGCCTCGGCTACACGATCACGAACACCGGCAACCAGACGCTCACCGGCGTCCGGGTCGCCGACGAGCAGCAGGGTGTCGGCGCCGTCGCCTACGGCACCTGGCCCGGTGCGGCCGGTCGCCTCGCCCCCGGTGAGTCCGTCACCGCGACGACGACCTACGCCCTCACCCAGTCGGACATCGACGCCGGTCGCGTCGCGAGTGCCGCCACCGCCACCGGGTCCGCCCCGACGGGAGGCTCGGTGCGCGCCACCGACACCGCCGGCGTCGACCTGCAGGCGGCTCCGGGGCTCCGGGTCACCAAGGCGGGGCAGCTCGCGCCGGGCGCCACCGGCGCCGCCGGCGAGGGCATCCGCTGGACGTTCACCATCGCCAACACGGGCAACGTCACGCTGACGGGCGTCTCCGTCGCGGACGACCTCGCCGGGATCTCCGACCCGACCGTCGGCACCTGGCCCGGCGCGACCGGTGTCCTGGCACCGGGGCAGACCGTCACGGCGACCGCGGCGTCGACGATCGCACAGTCCGACGTCGACGCCGGGTCCGTCACGAACTCCGCGACCGTCTCCGGCACCGCGCCGGACGGCTCCGTCGTGGACGACTCCGACACCGCGACGGTCCAGACCGCCGCGTCCGGCCCGCGGATCGGCGTCGTGAAGTCGGCGACCCTCGCGGACGGTGCCACCGGCGCCGCCGGTGACCGGGTCGAGTACCGGTACACGATCACGAACTCCGGCAACGTCACCCTCACCGGGGTGACCGCGGCGGACGACCAGGACGACGTCTCCACGATCGCCTACGGCACCTGGCCGGGTACCGCCGGACGCCTCGCCCCGGGACAGACCGTGACGGCGACCGCCTCGCACGTGCTGACGCAGGCCGAGGTGGACCGCGGCTCCCTGACGAGCACCGTCACCGCGACCGGCAACCCGCCGACCGGTGACCGTGCCCGCGCCACGGACGCCGCGACCGTCGTGATCGTCCCCGACGCCGCGCTGGCGTTCTCGAAGTCCGCCGCGTACACCGACGGTGGCCTCGGCCGCGTCGGCGACACCGTCCGCTACACGCTCACGGCGACGAACACCGGCACCGTCACGCTCTCCGGTGTGACGCTGTCGGACCGCCTCGCCGGGCTGTCCGCGATCGACGCGGACTGGCCGGGGACCGCCGGCACCCTCGCGCCGTCGCAGACCGTGACGGCGACGGCGGAGTACACGGTCACCCAGGCCGACGTCGACGCGGGCAGCATCGTGAACGCCGCCACCGCGACCGGCAACCCGCCGACCGGGGCACCCGTCACGGGCACGGACAGCACCACCCTGCGCACCGCGGACCCGACCGACGGCATCGCGCTGGTCAAGGACGAGCGGGTGACGAGCGGCACGGGTGTGGCCGGCGACACCGTCACGTTCCGCTTCACGATCGCGAACACCGGCAACCGGACCCTCGACGGCGTCACGCTCGACGACGACCAGGCCCGGCTCGGCACCGTGACCTTCGGCTCGTGGCCGGAACGCGCCGGACAGCTCGCACCAGGGCAGTCCGTCACCGCCACGGCGACGTACGTGCTGACCCAGGCGGACGTCGACCGCGGCTCGATCGAGAGCACGGCGACCGCGACCGCGACGACCCCGGCCGGGGACGTCGTGCGCGACACCGCGACGGGTGGGGTCGACACGGTCCGCACCGGTGCGTGGACGATCGACAAGCGCGGTGCGCTCGCCGACGGCGCCCGGGGAGTCCTCGGCGACCGGATCGACTGGACCTACCGCGTCACGAACACCGGCACGGTCACGCTGACCGACGTCGACGTCGCGGACACCCTTCCGGGTGTCTCCGACCCGACGGTGTCCGCGTGGCCGAACGGCACCGCCGGCACCCTGCTGCCCGGACAGTCCGTCACCGCCACGGCACGCTCGAGCGTCACGCAGACCGACGTCGACGCGGGCAGCGTGGTCAACCGCGCGACGGCGACGGCAGCCACACCCGACGGCGTGACGGATCCCGGCGCGCAGGACGACAGCGCCACCGTCGTGCTCCGCTCCGCCGAGCAGCGCATCGACGTCACGAAGACCGCGCGCCTCGCGGACGGCTCAACCGGGGCCACCGGCGACACCGTCGAGTTCGGCTACGTCGTGACGAACACCGGGACCGCCACGCTCTCCGGCGTCACCCTCGCCGACGACCGTGCCGGGGTCTCGACCATCACGGTCGACTGGCCGGGACGCGCCGGGGTGCTGGCACCCGGGGAGTCCGCACGGGCTGTGGCGTCCACCGCGCTCACGCAGGCCGACGTCGATGCCGGGAGCCAGGCCTCCCGTGTGACCGCGACCGGCACCGGACCCGGCGGCGGGACCGTCACCGCGACCGACTCGGCCGCCGTGACCATCGCGCCGGAACCCGCGATCGCGCTGTCCGAGCAGGGCGCCCTGGCGCCGGGCGCGACCGGTGCCGTGGGCGACACCGTGCAGTGGACGTTCACCGTGACGAACACCGGCACCGTGACGCTCGACCAGGCAGCGCTCCGCGCGCAGCTCGGCGAAGTGGCCTTCGGGCCGTGGCCGGGGGCCGACGGGGTGCTCGCACCGGGGCAGGTCGCCACCGCCACCGCCACCTCGACCATCACCCAGGCGGACTTCGACCGCGGCAGCGTCGCCAACCCGGCGACCGTCACGGCGACGGCGCCCGACGGCCAGACCGCGACGGCCGACGCCTCCGCGACCGTGGCGACCGGTCCCGCCGATGCCCGCATCGGCATCACGAAGACCGCGGCACTTCCGGACGGCGACACCGCCCCGCGGGCCGGTGACGTCGTGACGTTCACCTACCGCGTGACGAACACCGGCACCTCGACGCTGGACGGCGTCGCGGTCACCGACGCGCAAGACGGCGTCGGCACGGTCTCGTACGAGTGGCCGGGTGCCGCCGGGGTCCTCGCTCCGGGGCAGACCGTCACGGCGACCGCGACGGTCGCGCTCACCCAGCAGGACGTCGACCGCGGATCCCTCGGCAGCACGGCGACCGCCACCGGCACCCCGCCGACCGGCCCGTCCGTCGACGCGACCGCCGACGCGACCGTGGTGCTGCCGGGATCGCCGTCGCTCGACGTGACGAAGTCCGGCGTGCTCCGCGACGGCGCCACCGGATCGGTCGGCGACACCGTCGACTACACCGTCACCCTGCGGAACTCCGGGACCACGACGCTCCACGACGTCGCGGCGACGGACCCGCTGCCGGGGCTCGGCGCGCTGCGCTTCGCCGACTCGTTCGACGGCACGCTCGCACCGGGGGCCGCCGCCACGGCGACCGCCGCGTACACGGTGACCCAGGACGACGTCGACGCCGGCAGCGTGGTGAACACCGCGACCGCCACGGCGAACCCGCCGACGGGTGCGCCGGTGACGGCCTCCGGTTCGGCGACCGTCGGACTCGCCGCTGCCGCCGCCGGGATCACCATCGACAAGACCCAGCAGCTCGCCGACGGGGCCGCGGGGCGAGCAGGCGACCGGGTGACGTACACGTTCACCGTCACGAACAGCGGCTCGGCGACGCTCTCCGGTGTCACGGTCGCCGACGGGCAGCAGGGGCTCGGCGCGGTCAGCGTGCAGTGGCCGGGCGCACCGGGGGTCCTCCGGCCCGGGCAGTCCGCCACGGGGACCGCGACCTACACGCTGACGCAGGCGGACGTCGACCGCGGGCGGATCGCGTCCACGGCGACGACCTCGGGCACGAGTGCCGCCGGGGCCACCGTGCGGGCGTCCGACGACGGCGCCACGACGATCTCCGGGACCCCGGGGCTGTCCGTGGTGAAGTCGGGGACCCTCGCGGGCAACGGCTCCGCCGGCAGCACCGTCCGGTGGACGATCGACGTGCGGAACTCCGGCGCGGTGACCCTCACCGACGTCACGGTCACGGACGACCTCGCCGGGTTCACCACGACGGGCACGACCTGGCCGGGCGGCGCGGGTGTCCTCGCGCCCGGGCAGACCGTCCGGGTCTCCGGGACCTCGGTCCTCACGCAGGCCGACGTCGACGCGGGCGGGGTCGTGAACACCGCGCGCGCCACGGGCACCGCGCCGGACGGGACCTCGGCATCGGCGGGCGGATCCGCCACCGTGCCGACGCCGAGCGCCACGCCGGGCATCACGATCGTGAAGACCGCACAGCTCGCACCCGGTGCCACCGGCGTCGCGGGGGACACCGTGCGCTTCCACTACGTCGTGACGAACGGCGGGGACCAGACCCTCTACGGCGTCTCGGTCCGCGACGCCCAGGCCGGCGTCTCCGCGATCACCTACCAGTGGCCGGGCACCAGCGGCGTGCTGACGCCCGGGCAGTCCGTCACGGCGGACGCCACGTACGTGCTGACGCAGGCCGACGTGGACGCGGGTCTCGTGACCTCGCCCGCGACGGCCACCGGGTACGCCCCGGACGGCGTGCCGGTGAACGACTCCTCGAATGCCGGGATCAGCCTGCCGACGGCGCCGCACCTGACGCTCGTGAAGACCGGCACGCTGTCGGACGGCGACTCCGGCGCGGTCGGCGACACCGTGGACTACACGTTCCGCGTCACGAACGACGGCAACGCGACCCTGACGGGCGTCCGACTCGACGACCCGATGGCCGGGCTCTCCGGCGTCACGTGGACGTGGCCGGGAACCCCTGGACGACTCGACATCGGCCAGACCGCCACCGGTACCGCGAGGTACACGGTCGCCCAGGACGACGTCGACGCCGGCACGGTCGTGAACACCGCGACCGCGTCCGGCACGGGCCCGACCGGCACCGTCGTCGTGAGTGCCCCGTCCGGTGCGACCGTGCCGGTCGGGGACGCCGGGGCGGTCGGCGACCTGACGATCACGAAGACCGTGCAGTACGCCGAGGGCACCGATGGCACCGTGGGCCAGCAGCTGCAGTACGGCTTCACGCTCGTGAACACCGGGACCGTCACGCTGCACGACGTGCACGTCGACGACCGGCTTCCCGGGCTCGGCACCGTCGTCTACGGCCAGTGGCCCGGGACGCCCGGTGTGCTCGAGCCGGGGGAGCGTGTCACCGCGACCGCCACGTACACGGTCGGTCAGTCCGACGGCGCCGCGGGTACGGTAGTCAACAGCGCGACGGCGATCGGGACGCCGCCACCGGGGGCCGTGCCCGGCGACGCCCCGGTCGTGTCCGCGCCCGACAGCGTCCGGATCACCACCCGTCCCGCTGCGGGGGTCCCTGCCCTCGCGTTCACCGGGGCGGACCCCGCCCCGGCGCTGGCCGCAGCCGCCCTGATGGTGCTGCTCGGCCTCGCACTGGCGGTCGTCGGGAACCGCCGCCGCTCCAGGAAGGAACACCGATGACCCTGCGCCCCACGCGCTCCGTCTCCGTCCGACTGCTCGCCCTCGCCGGGGTCGCCGCACTGGGGCTCGGCCTCGCCGGGTGCTCCGGTGACGCCCCGGACGGCAAGGCCTCGGCGTCCGCGTCGGCGTCCGCCACCGAGAAGCCGGCGATCACCGAGGTGCAGACCCCGGCAGGCGGCGAGGGCGACTACGTCGGCGCGGTCAAGGACGTCCAGGTCACCTCGTGCAAGCGCGACGGGTCGTCGTGGTCCGTGAAGGGGACGGCCGAGAACCCCGAGGACAGCGCGCAGAGCTACCGCATCTACGTCTCGCTCCTGAAGGGTGCGTCGGACACCCGTGCGGTCAAGGAGGTCGACGTGGACGGCGTGGACGCCAAGGCCTCGAAGGACTGGGACACCACCATCGACACGTCGGAGAGCGGCCTGTCGTGCGTCCTCCGCGTGGAGCGGTTCGCCGCTTGACGCAGTGACCCCGCTCCCGCGCACGCAGGTCGGCACGACCGGACCGGTGGTCCGTCGTGTCGGCGCGCTCGTCGTGCACCGGCCGCGACTGGTCGACCGCATCGAGCGGGCGCTCGACGACGGGTGCCCGGTCGTCGTCGAGGGGACGCCACGAGCGGGCGTCACGACGCTCGTCGACGACTGGGCGGACCGGACACGACGCACGGTGGTGGTCGTCTCGGCGAGCGCGGGCGACGACGCGGTCACGTCCGCGGTGGCGGTCGCCGCCGCCGGTGATCCGGACGGGAGGCACGCCCTCCTCGTCGACGACGCCCACCTGCTCACCACGGCCGGCTCCGTCGCCGTGGCCGGGTTCGCTGCGCACGGTGCGCTGGTGCTCGCGGGCAGGATCCCGGGCCCCGACGGGATCCCCGAGGCGGTGCGGATCGGGCCGGGCGACCTCGCCCTCGACGCCGCGGAGACCGCCACCCTGGTCGGCCGCGCGGTCGGCGTGGTCGTGGCGCCCGCGGTCGTCGCACGGGCGACGGAGTCCGCCGCGGGCAACGCCGGGGTGCTGGCCGCCGCGAGCGGGCTCCTCGCCGCCGAGGACCGTCCTCCCGTCGACGTGTCCGCCCGGTTCCGCCGAGCGACCGACCGAGCCGCGGCGGAATGGGTCGAGGCGACGCTCGACGACGCGGGGCTCCGTGACTTCGCCGAACGTGCCGCGACCGCCGCGCACGCCCCGGCCGACCTCGTCCGGCACCTGACCGGTGTGACGGACCTCGTCGCGCCGTACCGAGCCGCTGCCGTCGCCGGACTCGGCGTCGCCGGGCCGGGCGTCGCTGGAACGGGCGTCGCCGACGACACCGACGCGTTCACGTGGCACCCCGCGGTCGCCGTCGCACTCCGTCGTTCCGCCGCCCGTCGTGACCCGGAGGGGGTCAGGGCCCGCGCCGAGCAGGCGGTGGCGTGGTCGGTCGACCACGAGGCGACCGTCCCGGCGATCGACGCCGCCGTGCAGCTCGGCGACCTCGACGTCCTCTCCGACGTCCTCGTCCGGAACTGGACCCGCATCACCGGACCGGGCGCACCGGCCATCGCCCGCATCCTCGATCCGATCCAGCCGCGCCGAGCAGCCGACCACCCGGTGGTGCTCGCCGCGATCGCCCGGGCCGAGGCGGCCGCCGATCGGCACCACGCACGAGCGTCCCGCGTGAACGCCGCCGTGCTGCCCGCGATCGCCGCGCGGATGTCCGACCTCCCCGGCCACGAACTGCCGTTCCTCGCGGCCGTCGACGCCCAGGCACGACGCATCGCTGGCGACGACCGCGGCGCCCGCCGTGCCGCGGCGACCGTGGGCCGGGCCCTCGCCGTGCTCGACGGTGACGGGCTCACGGAACTGGCACCGCGCCTCCCGTACGTCCTGCAGCAGGTCGCCGCGACCGCGCTGATGGACGGCGACACCGAGGGTGCCCTGGCGACGCTCGCCGGGATCGAGCCGGCGCCGGGGCCGGACGGACCGCTGCAGCAGGCCGCCGTCGACGGGCTCACCGCGTTCGTGCACGCGCTCGCCGGCGAGGTCGACGTCGCACGACGACTGCTCGAGTCCGGCGACGCGCTCGACGTGCCCACCGGGATCCTCGCGAGCGCCGTCGTCGCGCTCGAGGACGGCGACCCGGACCGTGTCACCGGGCTGCTGCGGCGCATCGATCCGCTGTTCGGGGCGTTCGAGCACTGGCCGATCGTGCTCGCCCTCCGCGCCCGCGCGACGACCATCTCCGGACGGGTGCCACCGGCGGACCAGCTCGCGGTGCACGACGCCGAGGTGCAGCGCTTCCGGCTCCGGAGCGCGGCGACCGGGGTGGCGGCACGGTTGCTCGCGCGCTCCCGGATCCGCCTGCAGCTCGCGGCGGGGCAGCTGCGGCAGGCGGAGCGCTCCCTCGACGCGCTCGGGCCGGTGCGGGCCTGGACGGCGGCAGAGCACGTCGGGCTCGCGCTCGCCCGTGACGAGCCGGACCGGGCGCTGCGTGTCGTCACCGCGGTGTCGGTGCGGTCCGGGTACGAGGCCAGGACGTCCGCGGTGCTCGTCCTCTTCCGGGCCGTCGCGCTCCGGCGGACCGGGGACGTGCTCGGGGCCGTTGCGTCCTTCCGCGAGGCGCTCGACCTGTTCGAACGACACGGCATGCGCGGCGAGCTCCTGACGCCGCCGCGGGACGACGTCCTGCAGCTCGTCGAGGCCTCGGACGACCCGCGTGGGCGTGCCTACCTGGAGCCGCTGCTCGGGCTCATGTCGGTGATGCCGGGGCCGGACATCGCCGTGACGCTGTCGGGGCGCGAGTCGGTCGTGCTCGGGTTGCTGGCGGAGCCGCTCAGCCTGCCGGAGGTCGCCGCGGAGCTGCACGTGTCGGTGAACACCGTGAAGACCCAGGTCAGGAGCGTGTACCGGAAGCTCGGGGTCTCCGGCCGCCGCGAGGCCGTCGAGCAGGCGCACGGCCTCGGCCTCCTCGGGCGCTGACGCCCGCGGTGCGTGGACGGGTCGCGTCAGCGCTCGGCGGTGGTGCGGCGGGCGACCAGGCGGGGTTCCACCAGCAGTTCCGTCGCGGCGAGCGACGGGTCGGCGATGCGGGCGAGCAGGCGTTCGCCGGCGCCTCGGCCGATCTCGACGCTGCGGTCGTCGATGCTCGTCAGGCCCACGTACCGTGTCGCGGCGACCGGGGTGTCGTCGTAGCCGATGACGGAGACGTCCTCGGGGACGCGGAGTCCGCGCTCGGCGAGGGACGACATCGCGCCGAGCGCCATCACGTCGTTCGCGCCGAACACCGCCGTCACGTCGGGGTGCTCGTCGAAGAGCGCGGTGGCGGCACGGAAGCCGGCGTCCTCGGTGAGTTCCTCCGGCAGGGTCGACACGTGCACGTCACCGGCTTCGCCGACCCCCGCGCGGAACCCGGCGAGGCGCTCCGAGGCCGCGGCTGAACGGGCGCCCACGAACCCGAGTCGGGTGTGCCCGAGGCCGACGAGGTGTTCGGCGGCCATCCGTCCGCCGGCACGGTCGTCGTTCGCCACGGTGTCGGCGCGCGGGATCGATACCCGGCCGCCGGCGATGACGAGCGGGGTCGATGCCGGGATCGCGAGGTCGGTGTCCGGTTCGCCGGCGATGACGATGCCCTCGACGCGCATGGACAGGAAGCCCTCCACCGGGGAGGCGTCGAGTCCGGTGTTGAGGAACCGGTCGGCCACGACGAGGCGGTGCCCCTGGTCCTGCAGCGACTCGCGGAGGCCGGTGAGCAGGTCCACGAACCACTGGTTGCGGAAGTCGTCCAGCACGACGCCGATCGTGCGGCTGCGAGTACCCGCGAGCGACACGGCGGCGGTGGAGGGACGGTAGTCGAGCTCCTGGATCGCCTTGAGCACGGCGGCTCGTCGTCCGTCGCTCACCCGAGGGGAGCGCTGCAGCACGAGCGAGACGAGCGACTTCGACACCCCCGCCCGGGCAGCGACGTCGTAGATGGTCGCGGGTTTCGCGTCTCCCATAGTCAGCATCGACCTCCGGCTTGCGTCCCCCGATCGTATCGGTGTCCCCCTGGGACCTGTCGCGCTCCACGCGTCGGGCGGCCTGCGGCGCGGATCGCTCCCGCACAACCGAAAGCACTCCGCGCCGTGGCGTTGCGCGGCGCGGAGTGCTTTCGATTGTGCGAACGGGCGCCGGCCCGCGAGCCCCCCTACCCGATCAAGCTCGGGCGCAGGTCGCGCAGCGTCCGGGAGCGACCCTGCCGGGCAGCGACCACGAAGGTGACGAGCAGCGCACCGACCAGCCAGCACGCCAGCGTCCCCGCGTCCGACCACGCCGCACCCATCGACCCGCCGTACATCGTCTGCCGGAGCGCGTCGACCGAGTACGTCATCGGCAGCGCGAAGTGGAGCGCCGCCAACGGCCCGGGGAGCGTCTGCCAGGGGAACGTGCCGCCCGCTGTGACGAGCTGCACGAGCATGAGCACCAGCCCGAGGAACTGCCCGACGGACCCGAGCAGCACGTTGAGCGCCATCAGGATCGCGGCGAACGTCGCCGACGCCAGCACCATCACCCCGATCGTCGCCTCGGCGTGCACCACGTTCAGGTCGAGTGCGAACCGCACGATGAAGAACAGCGCCACCATCTGCACGATCCCGAGCACCACGGGCGTGAGCCATCCGCCGAGGACGATCTGCAGCGGCTTCCGCACCGCCGTGATCGCCCGCTTGGAGATCGGCTTGAGGATGAGGAACAGCGCGTACATGCCGATCCACGCCGCCAGCGAGATGAAGAATGGCGCGAGCCCGGCACCGTAGTTGTCCGCCGCCGCCACGTTGTCGTCGCCGACCTTTACGGGGTCGGAGATGACCGACGCCTGCGA
Source organism: Microbacteriaceae bacterium PS02333 (assembly GCA_029959665.1). GTDB lineage: Bacteria > Actinomycetota > Actinomycetes > Actinomycetales > Microbacteriaceae > Curtobacterium > Curtobacterium guangdongense. The sequence continues at coordinate 38,451 of JASCOI010000007.1, read as the reverse complement.
CTCACGCTCGGACGCGTTCGACGCCGGGATCTTCGTCCGGCCCTCGTCGAGCTGGGACGCCAGCGTCGATGCGCCGTCCCGCAGCGAGTGCAGCCCCGTCGCCAGGGACTGCGCGCCGTCGTCCGCGGTCGCGGTGCCGGACGCCAGGGTCGCCGCGCCGTTCGACAGCGTCGGCGCAGCGGCGGCCAGTGCCGAGGTCCCGGAAGCGACCTGCGACGCCCCGCCCGACAGCGTCGACGCACCGGACGCGGCGGAAGCGATCCCGGAGCTCAGGGTGGGTGCCGCGGCAGCGAGCTGCGACGCGCCGTCGGACACCTGCTGCGAGCCGTCCCGCAGCTGGTCGACCTGCTGGAGCTGGGTCTTCGCGGTCGCGAGGTCGGCCTGCACCTTCGGGTCGTCGAGCTGCTGCTGGACACCTGCCTCCAGGACCGCCTGCACCTCCGGCGTGATCGTCACACCCTGCTCGGCGGCGCGTGCTGCGATCGCGTCGACGACCTTCTGCGCGGACACGTCGTCGAGGAACGCGAGCGCCGGGTCGGTGGCGTCCGCCAGCGTCTTGTTGCCGGCGGCGACCTTCGCGGCACCGTCGGCGAGTGCCGCGGTCTGCGACGGCAGGGCGGCGGTCTGGTCCTTCGCGGACTGCAGCCCCGATGACAATGAGCCGGCACCCGACGCGACCTGCTGCGCGCCGTCGTTCAGCTTCGTGGTCTGGGCGGGCAGGGACGCCGTGCCCGATGCGAGCTGTGACGCACCGTCCTTCAGTTGCGACGTCCCGGAGGCGAGCTGATCAGCACCGGAGCTCGCCGTGGTCGCACCGGAGGCGAGCTGCCCGGCGCCGTCGACCGCGTCCCCGAGGCTGTCGCGCACGTCGGCGAGCCCGACGAGCAGCGTCTTCGCGGCCTTCTTGCCGACCTGCTCGGCCACGGCCGTGCGCATGGTCTTGCCCGCCTGCTCCGCGATCGTCGAGGCGAGGTACGAGTTCGTGTCCGCCGTCGTCATCACGAGCTCGGCACGCTTCGGGTCGTTCGACTGCGCCGACACCAGGGACTCCGAGAAGTCGTGCGGGATCGTCACGACGAAGTCGTAGGTGCCGTTCCGGACGCCGGACCGGGCGTCGGCCGCGGACGTCTTCGACCACTTGAAGTCGCCGCCGTCGATGGCGCGCTTCGTGACGTCCTTGCCGTAGTTCACGGTGTCGCCGTCGAGCGTGGCACCGGCGTCCTGGTTGACGATCGCGGCCGGGACCTGGTCGAGCTTGGCGTAGGGGTCGCGGTTCGCCCACAGGTAGGCGCCGCCGTAGAGCAGCGGCACGACCATGAGCGCGATGAACGCGAGCCGTGCAAGCGGGGTCGCGGTGAGTCGCGCGAGTTCCGCGCGGATGAGCGAGGTGGTGGTCACGAGCGGGTCTCCATGTGGTCGGACGGGAGGCTCGGCTCGCCTCCGTCGGTCCGGGTCGCGTCATCGGGACCGTCGGTTTCGGTCGTGCCTTCCGCGGGCACGTCTTCTGTGGGTACGGGGATGGTCGCCAGGAGGCGCTCGGCGGTGGCCGCCGCGGCCTTCGAGGTGACGAGCAGGACGGTGACGCCGCGCATCGCGACGTCCCGCACGACGGCGAACCAGCCCTCGACGGAGCCGCCGTGGCGCTCCGGGGAGGTGATCACGAGGCCGGTGACGCCGTTGCGGAGCAGTGCGAGCTCGACGAGCAGCCGCACGCGGACGTCGGTCGGCACGCGCTGCACATGAGTGTCGGCGTACGCGGTCATGCCGAGTTCGTCGAGCACGGTGTCGACGTGCTCGCGGGAGGGACGACGCTCGGCGAAGGCGAGCTCTTCGCGCACGATCCGGCGAAGCGTCATCACGGGGAAGGGCTCGGCGATCCCGGGGGTGTCCACGAGCGCGAACGCCCGTCGGATCGCCGCGGGGTCGTCGTGTCCGTCGACGAGCACCCGGCCCGTCTCGGGCTTCATGCGGCCGCCGGCGACGAGCGACGCGAGCACGGGCGCCTGCTCGGTCTCGACGGCGACGATGCCCGGACGGTGCGGTCCGGCGACGGCGGACACGACGGGGAGGGCTGCGCCCGGTTCCTCACCGATGCCGGCGTGGTCGATCTCGAGCGTCGTCATGCGAGGTCCTCTTCGGAGCTGATGGGTTCGGTGAGGAGTGCGGTGCGCCAGTCGATGCCGGCCATCCCGAGTGCCGAGATGACGACCATCCTGCGCCCCTCGTCGTCCGGGGTGGCGGAACGGGTGGCTTCGTCGAGGACGGCGATGCAGGCCCCCTCGACCAGCCGGCCGAGCGTGGCGGCGTCGACGTCGTCGCGCATCGAGCCCTCGGCGATCCCGAGCGCGCACGCATCGCGGACCTGCGCCCGGAGCGGTGCGAACACCTCGGCGACGGACTCGCCGAACGGGCTCCTGACCGCGATGCGGGCCATCGATCGGACGTGCGAGACCTCGGACCAGAGGGTGACCGCGATTGCGGCGATGCGGGCGGCAGGGGGCAGGTCGCGGAGGTCCGAGGAAGTCGGCATCGCGGCGGCGATCCGGGACGCCCCGGCGGTGACGACGGCCCGGACGAGGTCGTCGCGGGAAGGGAAATGTCCGTAGACCGCACGACGGGAGAGCCCGGCGACGGCCGCGATCGACTCGATCGAGGCGTCCGGGTCCCGCTGCAGGGCGGTCTTCGCGGCGTCGAGCAGTGCGGCCCGGTTCTCGGTCGCATCGCGGCGCGGAGCGCGGACTGGGGCGTCAGGACTGGTCACGCCACCCATCGTAATAACTTGCACACCACTGTGCAAGATTGCAGGAAGGGGTACCCCCGAACGGGGGACGTCCCCCAAAGTGCCGACTCCCGCACCTGAGCAGCAGCACATAGCTTCTGAGCAATTCCCAAGCAACACGGACGGAGCCAGGAGTGCGCCCAGTGAACCGTGCAACACAGGACCCGAACACCCCCAACCCGAGACGCATGACCCGAGTCGTCACCGCACTCGTCGCGGCCGGAGCCCTCACCTGCGGCGGTCTCGCCGTCGGTGGTACGGCGTCTGCCGCGCCGGCCGGTGTCGCATCGGCCGACCTCAAGCTGTCGGCACCGCTGCGGAGCGCGAAGCCCCAGACGACGATCGCCGCCTTCGTGCGGACGACCGGTGAGGGGGCGCTCGCCGTGGACGCCAAGGCGAAGGGCGGTGACCTCACGCAGTCGAAGAGCCCGTCCGGCGCCGCGAAGCAGCGGCTGTCGGCGATCAAGTCGACGACCGAGGACGTCCGCGACGCCGTGCGGTCCGCCGACGCCGACGCGACCGAGCTCTACACGACCGAGTACACCGTCCCCGGTGTCGCCGTCGTGGCCGACGTGGCAGCGCTCCGCAAGGTCGCGGAACGCTCCGACGTCGAGAGCGTCATCCCGCTCACGCCGAAGAAGATCGTCGACCCGACCGTCAGCGACCGTGCCGACGCGGCTCCGAGCGGCGTCGACCCCGACGTCGTCAAGCCCGGCGCTGACGGCGTCAGCCCGAAGAACGCGGCGAGCGACGTCTACACGCGCGCCCTCGACGCCTGGCAGCAGACCGGCCACACGGGCAAGGGCGTGAACGTCGCCGTGCTCGACACCGGCCTCGACTACACGCAGGCGGACTTCGGCGGCCCCGGCACGACGGAGGCGTACGAGCAGGCGCTCGCGAGCTCGAGCGCCCCGGACCCCAGCTGGTTCGACGCGAAGAAGTTCCTCGGCGGCTACGACTTCGCCGGCCCCACGTACAACGCGGACCCGGCCTCCCCGGCCTACGACCCGACCCCGAAGCCCGACGACAACCCGATCGACGGCAAGGGCGGCGACCACGGCACCCACGTCTCCGGCACCATCGCCGGGTACGGCCTCGACGCCGACAAGAAGACCTTCGAGGGGGACTACAAGAAGCTGACCACGCAGTCCGTGCAGGACATGTGGATCGGCCCCGGCACCGCACCGGAGGCCGGGCTCTACGCCCTCAAGGTCTTCGGTGACGGCGGCGGTTCGACCGACGTGACGGGTGCCGCGCTCGACTGGGTCGGCCAGGCACTGACCGAGGGCAAGGACATCAACGTCCTCAACCTGTCGCTCGGCTCCGACTACGGCGCACCGGACGACCCCGACAACGCCAAGATCGACGCGCTCACCGCCCGCGGTGTGCTGCCGGTGATCGCCTCGGGCAACGCCGACGACTTCACCGACATCGGTGGTTCGCCGGGCAACGCCGAAGGAGCCCTGACGGTCGCCGCGAGCGCCACCGGCCAGAGCCTCTACGACGGCGTCCAGGCGACCGCTCCCGCTGACGTCGCGAAGACCTACCGTGCGCAGTACTCGCAGAACTACCAGGGCGCGCTGCCGGTCGAGGGCGACGTCGCCGTCCCGACCACGAACGTCGACGGCTGCGCTGCCTTCAGCGCGGACGAGGCCGCGAAGGTCAAGGGCAAGGTCGTCTGGCTGAAGTGGACGGACGGTGCGCTCGAGTGCGGCTCCGGTGTCCGCTTCAACAACGTGCAGGCAGCCGGCGGAGTCGGCGTCCTGCTCGCCGGGACGATCAACACCTTCGACAGCGGGATCGCGGGGAACGCGACCATCCCGGGTGCCGAGCTGACGGCGGACAGTGCTGCGAGCCTCCAGTCCGCTGCCCAGGCCGGGACCCTGCACGTGAAGTTCGCCGACGAGCTCAAGGGCTTCCAGCTCGCGACCGACGCCGACGCCGTGAACACGCTCGCGCAGTTCACCAGCCGTGGTGTCCACGGGTCGTTCGACGACATCGTCAAGCCGGACGTCGCCGGCCCCGGGGTCAACGTGATCTCCGCGGCCAACGGCACCGGTGACGGACGCATGTCGATGAGCGGCACCTCGATGGCGACGCCGGACGTGGCGGGCATCGCCGCGCTGACGTTCGAGTCGCACCCGACGTGGTCGGCACCGGATGTCAAGGCGACGATCATGAACACCGCGACGCACGACGTGCGGGACGGCGACGGGAACGCGACCCTGCTCCGGCAGGGGACCGGCCGTGTCGACGCGCTGCAGGCGGTCACCGCCGGCACCACGGTGCGCAGCGTCGAGAACGACCAGCTCGTCACAGCGTCGTTCGGTGTCGTCGAGGTCGCCTCGCCGACCACCGAGAAGCGCACGCTGCAGATCAAGAACACCGACGGTCGGCCGCACACGTACGACGTGGCCTACGAGTCCCGCGTCGCGCAGGCCGGCGTCGCGTTCTCGATCGACAAGCAGCGCGTCACGGTCGTGCCGCACGGCACCGCCACCGTCACCCTGACGATGACGATCGCCGACCCCGCGAAGGTCGGGCGCACCATCGACCCGACGCAGGAGTCGACGACGCTCGGGTACCAGCGCGAGTTCGTCTCCGCTGCGACCGGTCTCGTCACGTTCACGCCGACCGACAAGAAGTTCAACCCGCTGCGGATCGGCACCTACGCCGCGCCGAAGCCGGTGAGTGCCGTGCACGGTTCGGACGTGTCCTTCGAGAGCGACTCGACCGAGTCCTCGATCGCCCTGGCCGGCCGCGGTGTGACCGGAGCCCTCGTGGCCCCGTTCGTCCTCGGCGGGACCGACCCGCAGGAGTCGTTCCCGGACGGTTCGGCGAAGCAGTCGCTCCAGGCGGCGGACATCAGGGCCTACGGCGCGAACGCGTCGGACGGCACGCTGGCGTTCGGCGTCCAGACGACCGGTCCCGACGCCAACCCCGGTGCCGTGACCAACGTCGAGGTGCTCATCGACGCCGACCGTGACGGCACGCCGGACTACCTGGTGTACGACGCCAAGTCGGCCACGGTGGACGCCACGTTCGCGACGACGATCGACCTCGCCACCGGTGCGACGCTCGACTCGCAGCCGCTCAACGGCGGGGCACCGGGTCAGGACGTCAACACGTTCGACAGCGCGGTGAAGGTGCTGACCGTCTCGCAGGAGGCGATCGGTGTCACCGGCGCGTTCGACTACTCGGTGCTCACCGAGTCGGCGTACGCACCGGCACTCGCGACGAGCGGCTCGTACGTGGTCGACGACACCAAGTCCGCGACGTTCGACCCGTCCGCTCCGGCGCTGTCGTTCGGGGGAGTCCTCTTCCCGGACAGCGGCTCGATCCCGGTGACCCGCTCCGCTGGTACCTCGTCCGCGAGCGTGCTGCTGCTGCACCTGCACAACGCGGTCGGTGACCAGGTGGACACGGTGTCGGCGACGGTCGCTGCGCCGAAGCTGGCGCTCCGCGAGGGCAGCACGGTCACGGTGTCCGGCACGCCGAAGGTCGGCAAGAAGCTGACCGCGCAGCACGGCTCCTGGAACGCCCGCGGCGTCAGCTACTCCTACGAGTGGCTGCGTGACGGTGAGGTCGTCACGGGCGCGGACGGCGCGAAGTACAAGCTGGGCACCGGTGACGTCGGACACCGCTTCCAGGTGCGGGTGACCGCGTCGGCGAAGGGGTACCAGGACGGCACCGCGACCTCGGCGTCCACCGCGAAGGTGACGCGCAAGTAGGGGTGCGCCGCGCGCCCCACTGAGGGAACAGAAGACGTCGGGTCGGGTCATCCAGCCCGACGTTTTCTGTTCCCTCGATCGGCTGGGGTGCGTGTCGCGGATATGTAGTTAGACAAACTAGTAAATCGGTGGCACGGTGGTGACCATGCAGAACACGTTGTCGCAGCTCCGGCAGAACCCAGTCGAGTGGCGCCGTCGTGGCCTGACCCCGCCGGACGTGATCCAGGCGATGGTCAACGAACGGCTCGCCGAGCCGGGCCACAACGCCCCGATGACGAACCCGAGTTACGCAGACTTCTTCCGGTCCTGATCCCCGGCAGAAGAGACGCGCGGACGCGATCGGGTCGCGGCCGTGGATGAGAGCGACGGGAGGCGCGGTGCCAGCTGGCACCGTGCCTCCCGGTCGTTCCCGTGGTTCGCGATCAGGCCGTGATCTGGACGACCGTGCCGAGGGGGAGTGCGTTGATCGCGTCGATGGCCGTGCCGTCGAGGCGAACGCACCCGTGCGAGACCGCACCGCGCGCGACGGATTCGTAGTGCACGCCGATCAAGCCGCCGTCGTTGCCGCCGTACGGCTCGTCGGCCGCTGACGAGTGCAGCGTCGTCAGGTTGATCTCGTGGACCGTCTGGCCCTGTGCCGGGTCCAGGTAGCGCGCCTGGACGTACCCGATCACGCCGGTGGGGGTGGGCGTGCCGCCGGCGCCGACGCCGGCCGGGAACTCCTTGACGGTCTTGCCGTCCGAGCCGACGATCGACACGGTCTGCGCCTTGACCGCGATGACCACGTGGTCGGTCAGCTTCGCGTGCTCCTCGAGCAGGCTCTTGCGGATCCACGCCGCACTCTGGGCCGCGGCGCCGTCCGGTGCCGCCGACGGGAGTGCCTGCCGTGCCGGCGTCATGATCTCGACCCAGCTGCCGGAGACCGCGACGGGCACGATGACGGTCGGGTCGCCGAGGAAGTTCTTCGCCGCCAGGCGAGCGACGGGTGTCTCGTGGTCGTCGCCGTAGAGCGGAGCGTCGGCTGCGATCGTGTAGGTCTCGTCCGCCGCCTTCGGGATGTCCGCCTGGTAGTAGGGCATCAGGCTGCCGATCACGGCGTCGTACTTCGCTTCCGGCAGCGCGGCGACGGCGGTGGCACTCGGTGCCTTGTACGGCGCTTCGGACGTCGTCGCCGAGGCCGAGTGCTTCGGGGTCGCGGTGTCGTGGGTCGCCGTGCACCCGGTCAGGGCGAGCAGCAGGGCAGCGGCGACCGCGGTGATCGAGACGGCGGCGGCGCCGGTGGAACGAGGGGACATGGTGCGGTTCCTTGCGGGGGAGGTCGTGGGACACCGGAAGACGGGGGCGCGACCGATGGTCGCACCCCCGTCGTGTCGGAGTGACTAGCCGGCGACGACCGGCAGGGTGCTGACGGGCGCGGTGCCGACGGGCGCGGTGCCGGCCGGAGTCGTGCCGGGGGTCGTGCCCGGCGTCGTCGCGACGGTGGGCAGCGTGATCGAGAAGTCGATCGTGTCGACGACGCTGAGGTCGCTGGGGTCGACCTCGGTCACGACCAGGTCCTGCTGGACCGCGGCCGAGTCGGAGAAGGTCCCGGTGGTCGTCCAGGTCCCGTCCTCGCCGACGATGGTCGCCGGTGCGACGAGCGTCTCACCGTCGGCCGTCGAGACGCCCACCGCGTCACCGGGGGTGCCGGTGCCGGTGTAGGTGACCGTGCGCGAGCCGACCGTCGAGCCGTCCTTCGGGGTGATCAGCGTCAGCGCGCTGTCCGTCTGTGCTGCCGGCAGGGTGATGGAGAGCGTGACGTCGCCCGCACCCGAAGCGCCGCGCACGTCCGTGACGCGCACGGTCTGCTGCTGGGCGGCGTCCGCGGCGAACGGCACCGTGAGGGTCCACGTCTGGTCGGCGCCGACGCGCACGAAGTTGTTGAACCCACCCAGGCGGTTGCCGTCGGTGTCGAGGACGTTGATCTGGTCACCCTCCTGGCCGGTGCCGGTGAACGTCACGGTGCGGGAGCCGACCTTGTCGCCGTTCTTCGGGCTGGTGACCGAGAAGTCGGCCTGGGTCGCCTGAGCGGCAGCGGTGAAGCTGCCCTGCGCCTGGATCTGGAAGTTGTTGTTCTCCTCCAGGACCGTGTACTCGTGCGAGTCGGTGTCGGTGCCCGGGATGTCGAACGTGAACGACCAGGTGCCGTCGTCCGCGATCTGGTGGCGCACGATCGGGGCGGACTGCGGGTCGATCTGCACCGTGTTGTCCGGGTTGCCGGTACCCGACACCGTGACGGCGCGGCCGGAGACCGTGTGGCTGGTGATCGCGAAGGCCGGTGCCTCGGCCTGGGGTGCAGCCGTGACCGTGGTCGAGCCGTCGTCGTTCAGACCGTTCGGCAGCAGCTGCTGGACGGTGTACGTGCGCGAAGCGGTGTCGGTGCCGGGGATCGTGTAGGTGATCGTCCAGTCGCCGCTGGCCGGGATGGTCTCGCGGGTGTTGCGGAAGTCCTCGGACAGCTGGATGTAGTCCGACGGCGTGCCGTGGCCGGTGACCGTGAGCGTGCGGCCGGAGACCGAGGAGCTCGTGACCGAGAGGTCGGCCGGGTCGGCGTTGGCGGGGGTGGCGGCGAGCGTGAGGCCGCCGATCATGATCGCGGCGCAGGCCGGGACGGCCAGTGCCTTCTTGCTCCAGAGGGCCTTGTTCATCGGTGAACTCAGTTCTGTGCCGCAGGGGCACGATCGTGGTGCGTCCCGTGACGTGGTTCGTGCGGGATCGCGGTCCGGCACGCGGGCGCGCCGGAAGCGCCGCACGTGTGCCGTGCGGCAGACACCCGCGCGCAGGGACGCCGGGCTGGGTGGTGCGCGCCGCCGGGAACGCGGCGCTTCTCCGAGCAAGCTACGTCGTCGTCCGGATTTAGTACAACGTCGGAATCAAATACCCCTCGTTGTGGGGGTAGAGCGTCCGATTGCTGTCCACAACGCGCAACAAGAGGGTCGTCCGATAGAGTCGAGTGGACCACCGGCCCGACGGTCGCGTGAGGTCCTCCGCCAACGTGAGGAGAACCAGATGCCCGCAGCAGTCATCATCGGCGCCCAGTGGGGTGACGAGGGCAAGGGGAAGGCGACCGACCTCCTCGGCAGCCGCATCGACTACGTCGTCAAGTTCAACGGCGGCAACAACGCCGGGCACACCGTGGTCGTCGGCGGCGAGAAGTACGCGCTCCACCTGCTGCCGTCCGGCATCCTGACCCCCGGTGTCACGCCCGTGATCGGCAACGGCGTCGTCGTCGACCTCGAGGTCCTCTTCCAGGAGCTCGACGCGCTGAAGGCCCGCGGCGTCGACGTCTCGAAGCTCCGCGTCTCGGCGAACGCCCACGTCATCACGCACTACCACCGCACCATCGACAAGGTGACGGAGCGCTTCCTCGGCAAGCGGCAGATCGGCACCACCGGTCGTGGCATCGGCCCGAGCTACGCGGACAAGATCAACCGCGTCGGCATCCGCATCCAGGACATCTTCGACGAGAACATCCTGCGCCAGAAGGTCGAAGCAGCCCTCGACCAGAAGAACCACCTGCTGGTGAAGGTCTTCAACCGTCGCGCGATCGACCCCGAAGAGGTCGTCGAGTCGCTGCTGTCCTTCGCCGAGCGCCTGCGCCCGATGGTCGCGGACACGGCCCTCGAGATCCACCGTGCCCTCGAGCGGGGCGAGACCGTCCTGTTCGAGGCCGGTCAGGCGACCATGCTCGACGTCGACCACGGCACGTACCCGTTCGTCACGTCCTCGTCGGCGACCGCGGGTGGCGCGGCGACCGGTTCGGGCATCGGCCCGGGGAAGATCCAGCGCGTCATCGGCATCGTCAAGGCGTACACGACCCGCGTCGGCGCCGGACCGTTCCCGACCGAACTGTTCGACGAGTCGGGGGAGTTCCTCCGCGCGAACGGCTTCGAGTTCGGCACCACGACCGGTCGTCCGCGTCGCTGTGGCTGGTACGACGCCCCGATCGCCCGGTACACGGCGCGCATCAACGGCGTGACGGACTTCGTGCTCACGAAGCTCGACGTGCTGACCGGGCTGGAGACCATCCCCGTGTGCGTCGCGTACGAGGTCGACGGCGAACGCGTGGACGAGGTCCCCGTCTCGCAGTCGGACTTCCACCACGCGAAGCCGATCTACGAGGACTTCCCCGGCTGGACCGAGGACATCACGGGTGCCCGTTCGTTCGAGGACCTCCCCGCGAACGCCCAGGCGTACGTCCTGGCGGTCGAGGCGATGTCCGGCGCACGCATCTCGGCGATCGGTGTCGGCCCCGGCCGTGACGCGATCGTCGTCCGTCACGACCTGCTCGGCCAGGACGCGGCCTGACGATGCGGATCCTGTTCGTCTGCAGTGGCAACATCTGTCGGTCACCGCTGGGCGCACAGGTCCTGGAGGCTCGGCTCGGCTCGGCGGCGTCGGCGTACGTCATCGAGTCGGCCGGCACCATCGCCCAGGACGACATGGCCATGGACGGCGCGGCCGCCGAGCAGTCCGTCCGGCTCGGCGGCGACCCGTCCGCACACCGTTCGCGCTACCTGACGGAGTCGATCGCCGCCGGCGCCGACCTCGTGCTGACCGCCGAGCGCTCGCACCGGGCGGACGTCGTCCGCCTCGCGCCGCGGGCCGCGAAGCGAGCGTTCACGATCAAGCAGTTCGCGCGGGTGCTCGACGGGCTCGAGCCGTCCGACCTCGCCGACGTGCACTCCCCGGAGGCGCTCGTCGAGCGGGTCGCCCGACTCCGTGGCACCGTCGCCCCGCCGGTCGACCCCGCTGACGACGACGTCGACGACCCCTACCGTCGCTCGGAGTCGACGCACGCCCGCGTCGCCGACGAGATCGACCGGGCGCTGACGACGATCGCCGACGCCTTGCGCGCGCTCGCGTAGCGCGGGGGCAGCCCGGCGGGCTGCCGGACGCTGCGCGGTTTCGTGCCCAGCGACACTGCACGCGCGACAGTCCCCGTGAGCTGTCGCTCAGCGCGAGACTCGGGTGGGGGCGTCCGGCGCGGCGGACCGGGCGAGCACGTGGCGGTCGCGGCTGGCGGCGGCGCCGGCGAACCCCTGGACGACGAGCAGCGCCAGCAGCACCCCGATGGGCACCGTCCACCCGCCCGTCGCGGTGTGCAGCAGCCCGATCCCGAGCGGCCCGAGCCCGGCGAGCAGGTACCCGATGCCCTGCGCCATCGTCGACACGTGCGCCGTGTGCCTGGCGTCGGGGGAGCGCCACACGATGTAGCTGAGCGACAGGCTGATCGCCCCGCCTTGCCCTAGGCCGAGCAGCGTCATCCACACCCATGCCCCCGCGGCGGGTGCGACCGCGAGCCCGACGAACCCCGCCATGCAGAGCACGACGACCACGAGCACCGGCACCCAGGACGGCCGGACCCGTCGGGCGATCGCCGGTCCCGCGATGCCCGTGAGGATCCCGGGCAGGCTCGAGTACGCCAGCATCAGCCCCGCCGTGTGCGCGGAGACGCCGGCGTCCTGCAGCACGGTCGGCGCCCAGGTCAGGAACGCGTAGTACGACAGGCTCTGTAGTCCCATGAACCCAGTCACGGCGATCGCCACCGGATCGCGGAGGAGTGCCGTCATCCGGGGCTCGCCGGCCTCGGACGGAGCATCGGCCGCGCGGGTCTGTCCGGCGACCCGCACGTGCCCCGGGTTCTGCAGCGCACGCGGTACCCACACCAGGAACGCCAGCACCGCGGGGAGCGCCCAGAACGCCAACGCCGGTCGCCACGACCCGCCGAACGCCGCCATGAGGGGCACGACCGTGGCCGACGCGACCGCGGCACTGAGGAAGAGCATCGTCGAGTAGAGCCCCATCATCAGCCCGACCCGGTGGGCGAAGTCGCTCTTGATCGCGGCCGGCATGAGCACGTTCGCGACCGCGATCGCCGCCCCCGCGAGCACCGTTCCGCCGTACAGCGCCCACCCCTGCGGCTCGAACCGCAGTGCGATGCCGAGCGCGAGCACGGCCATCGTGAGCCCGAGCAGTCGGTGCAGCCCGACGCGCCTGGTGAGCACGGGCGTCAGGAACGCGAACGCCCCGAACGCGAACACCGGGATCGTGGTGAGCAGGCTCGCCGCCGACGGGGTGAGGTGCAGCGACCGCTCGACGGCGGTCAGCACCGGCCCGACCGAGGCGACGCCCATGCGCAGGTTGATCGCGATGAGCAGCAGCCCAGCGCCGACGTACCAGGCTGCGAGGACACGTCGTCGTGGGGATGTGGTCGAGGTCATGCCATCATCCGACCACTCGCCGCCCCTTGCCCGGAACACGTACACTGCCGTTTGATGTCGAAAAACCGCCTCCCTGCCGATCGGGTGATCGACGTCCGGCTGACCGACGACCGGGCCGAGGCGGCGTTCCACTTCGACCACGCCGAGACGACCACCCCGCACACGCACACCCGCGGCCATCTGGTGCATGCCGCCAGCGGCGTCCTGTCGCTCATCACCGACGACGGCGCCTGGATCGGCCCGCCCAACCGCGTCGCGTGGGTGCCGGCCGGCGCCGAACACCGGCACCGCGCCCACGGGGTGACAGACATGCGCGTCGTGTACCTCGACGCGGACGCGGCCGCGTCCCTGCCGTCCGGGCCCGCGGTCCTGGCGGTCACCCCGCTCGCACGGGAGGCCCTGCTCGCCGCCACCGCGGCGGTGCCGCGCTCCGAGGTGGCCCGGTCCCACCTGCGCGCGGTCATCGTCGACGAGGTCTCGTCTGCCCCGGAGCAGCCGCTCCACCTGCCGGAACCGCACGACGGACGGCTGCGTCGCGTCGTGGCGATCGTCGAGCGCGACATGACGGCCCCGTGGTCGCTCAGCGGGTTGGCGCGCGAAACGGGAGTCGGGGAACGGACGCTGACACGACTGTTCCGCGACGAGACGGGCATGGGGTACCGGCAGTGGCGGCTGCAGCTCCGCGTGCACCGGGCGCTGGTGCTGCTCGCGCAGGGGTGGTCGGTGACGGACACCGCGGCGGCGTGCGGATGGGCGACGACGAGCCAGTGCATCGAGCAGTTCTCCCCGCTGGTCGGGATGACCCCCGGGGCGTACCGTCGAGACGTGGGGATGATCGGCGCATGACCGGAGGTCGCGGAGCCAGGGCCGGGACCGTGACCTGGCTGTGCTGGTGCGCCGCCGGGATCATCGTCACGTTCGGCGTCTTGGCGCTGTTGAGCCGGTGGGTGCCGACCATGTCATCGGTCGCCGCGGGCTCTGTGTTCGTGGTGGTCGCCGAGCGCCAGGTGCGACAGGTCTTCCCGCGGCGTGCTCCCCAGTGGCTCGTCACGGTCGCGTACACCGTCACGTTCATCGGACTCGGGCTGACGCTCCCGGCCCTGTGGCCAGACACCTGGCACCGGGATGGCGCGCTCCTCGGACTGGTGATCGGCATCGTGCTCCTGTCGTCCGGTGCGGCGACCGCGGTGTTCGCGGAGCGGTACATCCCCCGGCGAGTGATCGACGCGGAGATCGAGCGGTACCGGCGGTCCGTCGATGATGCGTGACCCGGCGACGGGATCACGCCCGATCCGATGACCCGGTGGACTGTCCGCTCCGCGAGTACCCCGGTGGGGGACGTGTACCCCGGAAATGTGTCGCACCATCCCGCGAATCCGGGAAGAGACGATGGTCCGCATGAACAGAACCCGTGAATCGACGGGGGTCGCTGGCGGGCGGAGGGGCCGACGCCATACGGTTTGAGGACCGCAGGATGTACCCCGGAACGTGACAGGAGCAGCGCGATGAGCATGACCGACAGCAGCACGAAGACGCAGCGTGACGTGACCCTCGACACCGACACCGTCGACACGATCGCCGTCCTCGAAGCCGAGACCGTCAGTGCCTCGCGGCCGGCTCGCGCCAAGCTCACCTGGACGCAGGAAGACGCCGGCGAGTGGATCGCCAACTACGGCGGCTACTTCGGCGGTTCGGTCGACAAGCGCGACGGCCGCTACGTCGCCTCCGACACGTTCGGCCTCGTCGTGGGCGAGTTCACCTCACTCGAAGACGCCCAGGGCCACCTCGCCGACCAGCTGCACATCATGCTGCCGCCGGTCATCCGCCCGGTCGACTAGTCGAACAGCACCACACCCCCCCTGTACGTCCTGAGGAAGGAACCATGAGCATCGCCGAGTCCCACCGCCCCGACACCGAGGCGAAGCTGGACACCGAGACGATCGAGGTCATCACCGCGATCGAAGCAGAGGTCGTCACGCCGTCGACCCCGACCCAGGCGCGCATCATCTGGTCGCGCCCGGACACCGGCCTGTGGGCCGCGAACTACGGCGGGTACTACGGCGGCACCGTCGACCAGCAGGGCGCGCACTACTTCGTGTCCGACACCTTCGGGCAGTACGTCGGCGACTACCGCACGCTGGACGAGGCCAAGGTCGCGCTCGCAGACCGCCTCAGCCGGGTGCTGCCGGACGTCATCCGCGCGGCCCGGTAGTCGCACCGACCTCGAGCCGACCGCTATGCGCTGACGAGCTGCCCCGTCGCGCCGGCCCGCTCCGGTGCCACCTCGACGGCATCTCGTCGCAGCGCCACCACGGTGACGTCGTCGTCGTGGTCCATCGACCGGGCGAGCGCGATGAGCCGCTCGACGATCGCTCCGGGGCTGGTGTCCTCGCGTGCGATCGCAGCGACGTGGTCGATCGTGTCGAGTTCCCCGCCGAACAGGTCGAGGACGCCGTCGCTGATGCACACCAGCACGTCGTCCGGTCCGAGACGGGTCTCCGTCGCCGTCCACACCTCGTCGAGCCCCAGGCCGATCGGCAGGGACGACGACGCGAGTCGCTCCGTCGAACCGTCCCGTCGCGCGATCACCGTCAACCCGTGGCCGGCGTCGACCCACCGCAGCACGTCACCGTCGATCCGGGCATGGAACAGCGTCGTGAAGCCGGCCGTCGTCTCCACGTGATCCGGATCGACCGCGAGGCCCTGCGATGCCCGGTGCACCGCAGCAGCGGGATCCGGTTCGGTGCGGGCGCTGCGCAGCACGGCGCGGACCGCGGCCGCGAGGAGCGCGGAGCCGACGCCCTTGCCCATCACGTCGCCGAGCGTCAGCGTGAGCCCGCCGTCCGTCTCGTACCAGTCGAGGAAGTCGCCGCCGACGCTCCTGGCGGGCAGACACGTCCCGGCCACGCGGTAACCGGGCACCTGCCCGACCGACCGGGGGAGCAGTGAACGCTGGATCTCGGCAGCCCGCTCGATCTCGGCCTGGACCACGGCCTCCCGGTCGCGTGACCGCCGGAGCTGCGCGCCGTGCAGGCGGCTGAGCTGATTGACCACGATCGCGAGCGTCCCGTACGCGATGAGGACCACGCCGAGCCGGACGAACTCGGTGGTGTGGTCGGCGGCGCCGCCGCCGAAGAGGAACGGCGTGAGGATCACGACCGCCGTGCCGAGCGCGGAGTACAGGATGAAGCGCCGGCCCTCCTGCGCGGCGAGCCACACCACGGGGAGCACGACGAGCGCGGTGAACACCGACGTCGACGAACCGGTGGACCACCGCAGCATCCCGAGCGCGAGGAAGTCGATCGCCGGCACGATGTTGACCAGCGCCGAGGTCGAGCCGCCGCGCACGCCGACCACTGCGGACCAGAGCGTGGCGACGATCGTCAACGCGATCGCTGCGAACAGCCCGCCCTCGTCGGTCACCCTGAGCTGGGGGAGCGTCAGGGAGAGGACGGTCGCCATCGCGACGAGCAGGGCGAGTGGAGCCTGCTTCATGAGCGGGCTGAGCGACCAGCGCTGCCGGAACGGGGTCGTCGTGTGCATGGGTCCGCCTCCGCTCACAGCCCTGATCCCGGGCCCGCCGTGTCCTGGTTCGGGACACACCTGGTGTTCGGAGTCCTCGCGATCCACGCTAGGTCGCGAGACCGGGCCGCAGCACCCCCAGAATGCGGGGCGATCAGCGCGGCCAGGTGGCGACGACCGCCACGGCGTTGAACACCGCGTGCGCCAGGATCGCCCCACCGATCCGGTCCGTCATCGCCACCAGCGTGCCGGTGAGGAGCCCCAGCAGGAACGTCGTGACGAAGACCTCGAAGCCGCCGAGCGTGGACCCGCCGGCACCGATCACCACGTGCACGAGCGCGAACACGAACGCCGTCACGATCACCGCGAGGAACCGCGTCCGCGGCGTGAGCGCGTCAGCGAGTCGGCGCTGCAGGACCCCGCGGAACACGAACTCCTCGACGACCGGGCTCACGATGCACGTCCCGATCGCCGCGACCAGCAAGAGGACGGACGATGGCCCGAGCGTGGGCGCCGGAGTGAGTCCGGTCGTCCCGGTGAAGGACAGCGACAACCCGGCGTCCACGGCCCGGCAGACGACCACGATGCCGATCGCCGCGACCACGTCGGCGAGGTCCAGCCGGAAGAGCGGGCGGACAGCACCCGTCCCCCGCAGGGCGAGGACCGCTCCGACCACGAGCGGGACCCACACGGCGAGATCGCTCGCCAGCACCTGCTCGATCGGGCTCGGCAGCCCCCCAGTTCGTGCGACAGCGCCGACGATCCGCGTCAGGACCACGGCGACGACGATCGCGATGAACACCACGAGCAGCGTGCGGTCCCGCGCGGGTGCCTGGACATCCGGTTCGGGCTGCATGGTGTCACCGTACGGGACACGGAACGCCGTGCGACCACGAGCCGACACGAGTGCGACGCATGCGTATGGCAGTATTTCCCTGCCGAATGCTGGGAGAATCCCGGCTCACTCGCGACGGGACACCGCGACGGCCGGCGATCTCCAGGGGAAAGGCAGGCGCGTGGAGCTACGCGACTACATCACGGTGCTGCGCAAGGGATGGGTGCTGATCCTGGTGCTGGCGCTGGTCGGCGTCGCCGCCGCTGCCGGTTTCTCGGTGCTCAAGAAGCCGGTCTACTCCGCCTCGGCCCAGGTGTTCGTCTCCACGCAGACGAGCGGCAGCGCGAGCGACCTCGCACAGGGCAACACCTTCACGCAGCAGCGGGTCCTGACGTACTCGAACCTCGTCACGACACCGATCGTCCTGCTGCCGGTGATCTCGAGCCTGAAGCTCGACATGAGCGCGGACGAGCTCGCGAAGCTCGTCACCGCCG
The DNA here is from genome assembly GCA_029959665.1 of Microbacteriaceae bacterium PS02333. Classification (GTDB taxonomy): domain Bacteria; phylum Actinomycetota; class Actinomycetes; order Actinomycetales; family Microbacteriaceae; genus Curtobacterium; species Curtobacterium guangdongense. The sequence goes on along the minus strand of JASCOI010000007.1, from coordinate 20,827 downwards.
ATGCCCCGACGAACACCACGCTCATCGCCATCACCGTCAACGAGACCGACCCCGTCCAGGCCGCCGACATCGCGAACGCGACTTCGCAGAGCCTGACGAACGTCGTGCAGAACATCGAGGCCACCGACGCGAACGGCGCCAGCACGGTGAAGCTCACCCGCGTCAAGGAAGCCCAGGTCCCGAGCACCCCGATCAGTCCGAACGTGCCCGTCAACGTCGTCCTCGGCCTGCTCGTCGGCCTGGCGCTCGGTGTCGGCCTGGCCGTCCTGCGTGAGACGCTCGACAACCGGGTGCGCACCGAGGCGGACATCGAGAAGATCAGCGACAAGCCGATCGTCGGCGGCATCGCCTTCGACAACAAGGCGTCGGAGCGGCCGCTCATCGTGCAGGTCGACCCGCGCAGCCCCCGCGCCGAGTCGTTCCGCACGCTCCGCACGAACCTGCAGTTCGTCGACATCGGCAGCGACGCCCGCACGTTCGTGATGACCTCGTCCGTCCAGTCGGAGGGCAAGAGCACCACCGTCGCGAACCTCGCGATCGCCCTCGACAGCGCCGGCTACAAGGTCATCCTCATCGACGCCGACCTGCGTCGTCCCCGCGTCGCCCAGTACATGGACCTCGAGGGCGGCGCCGGTCTGACCGATGTCCTCATCGGCCGTGCCGCACTCGAGGACGTCGCCGTCCCGTGGGGCCGCGGCAACATGGTCGTCCTGCCGGCCGGCGAGATCCCGCCGAACCCGTCCGAGCTCCTCGGTTCGCAGGCGATGGGCCTGCTCATCGAGCGCCTCGAGGCGCAGTTCGACTACGTCCTCTTCGACGCCCCGCCGCTGCTCCCCGTCACGGACGCCGCGATCCTGTCGAAGAAGGCATCCGGCGCGATCGTCGTGGTGGCGTCCGGCCGGACCATGAAGGGCCAGCTCGCCGGCGCCGTCCAGTCGCTCCAGAACGTCGGGGCCCCGATCGCCGGCTTCGTGATGACGATGATGCCGACCAGGGGACCCGGAGCCTACGGCTACGGCCGGTACGGCTACGCCTACGGGTACGGCATCGACGAGGAAGACGCCCCGAAGCCGCCGAAGCAGGCTCGCCGCGGTCGCGTCGGAGCGCTCCGGAAGGCGGAGCGGTGAGGGCGGTCTCCACGTGAGCCCGCGCCGAGGATCCAGCAGCCTCGGCCGAGCGATCTCGCGTCGCACCCTCGTCTGGGTCGGGATCGTCGTCGTCGCCCTCGTGGTGATCGACGTGGTCCTGGTCGGTCTCGCCGTCGCGCGCACCGCGCCTTCGACGAACGGCACCGCCGGTCCCATCCCCACCTTCTCCAGCACCCCGATCCCGACAGGGACCGGCACGGCTGCTCCGCAGCCCACCGCCACCAGCGGGACCGCGGCGATGGTCACGCCCGGCCGCCACCTGCTGTCCGCCACCAACGGGCTGGAGGCATGGCGAGCCTCCAGTGGGACCTGTGGCGGTGACGAGGCGGTGCTGCAGCACACCGTGGACGGCGGGAAGTCGTGGACCTCCGTCGGTCTCGGTGACGGCGTGCAAACCGTGCTGGCGCTCCGCGCCAGCAGCACCGGCATCGCCGTCGTCGCCGGCACCGGTGACGACTGCGCCCCCACCGTCCGCACCAGCGCGGACGACGGTGGCACGTGGAAGGACGGTACGGCGGGAGCGGCCGGCGCCGCCATCGGGACCGACGGTCTCCTCCTGAAGAGCGGCACCGTCGACGCGCCCTGCCCCGACCCGATCGAGGTCTTCCAGGGCACCTACACGACCGCCGTCACCTGCGACGGCGAGGTCCAGTGGCGATCCGGCACCGGGGTGTGGGTCGCTGCGCCGATCGACGGCGTCCGGTCCCTCGCCGACGCCGGCAACACCTACACGCTCGCGCGCACCGGCATCGCGTCGTGCGACGGCGTGCAGATCGCGAGCATGCCGGCGGCGAAGGTCACCGCCACCACCGAGGCCACCGCGCTCGGCTGTGCGGCGGATGCCGACGCCAGCGGGGCGGTCACCATCGCCAGGACCGGGCAGGACGTGTGGTTGTGGGCCGGGGACTCGGTGCTGGTGTCGAGTGATGGTGGTGTCACGTGGTGAGCCGGGGTCGACCATGACGACGCAAGCCGAGCAGTCCGCCGCCATCGGGCGTTCGACCCACGAGTGGAGTCGGGCGTACGGTCGCCGCGTCATCTTCACCGATCTGCTCGTGCTGATCTGGGTCGTCTTCGGCGTGCAGATCGCCTGGCTCGGTATCGACTCCGCCCTCGCCGCGAACGAGAACGACCTCCGCCTGAGCTACACGGGCATATCGGTCGTCGTCATCGCGGTCTGGATGGCAGCCCTGGCCATGTACGACACCCGTGGCGATCGCGTCATCGGGGTCGGCAGCGCCGAGTACCGCCTGATCGCCGACTCGAGCGTCCGGGTGTTCGGCTTGCTCGCGATCGCCGCGTTCCTTTTCCACGTCGACCTCGCGCGTGGTTACGTCCTCATCGCGTTCCCGGTAGGCATCCTCGTCCTGCTGCTGTCCCGGTGGATCTGGCGCCAGTGGCTCGTGGCCCAGCGGAGGTCCGGCAACTACTCCGCCAAGGTACTGCTCGTCGGATCGACCGCGAGCGTCATCCACATCGGTGGTCAGCTCGCACGCTCGCCCGAGGCCGGGTACCAGGTCGTCGGTGCGACGGTCACCAGCGGCTCGGTCGGGGTCCTCAGCACCACGAACATCCTCAGCTACGGCGGCCTGGACCAGATCCACGAGGCCTTGGCCGAGAGCGGCGCAGACACCGTCGTGATCACGAGCGCCGACGACCTGCCGCCCGAGCGCGTCCGAGAGCTCAGCTGGTCGCTCGAGCCGGGACGGCAGCACCTCGTGGTGGCTCCGAGCCTCACCGACATCGGCGGGCCTCGTATCCACACGCGCCCGGTGCAGGGCCTGCCCCTCATCCACGTCGAGACGCCGACGTACGAGGGTCGCAAGCTGTACACGAAGCGGATCTTCGACGTGGTCCTCTCGACCGTGCTGATCGTCGTCCTATCTCCGGTGCTCCTGGTGCTGGCGCTCGCGGTGAGGCTGACATCCCCGGGTCCGGTCCTGTTCAGGCAAGAGCGTGTCGGGCTGAACGGGAGCACGTTCACCATGGTCAAGTTCCGGTCCATGGTCGTCGACGCCGAGGACCGCCTGCAGGAACTCAGCGCTCTGGACGGCGCCGAGGGGAACAACGTCCTCTTCAAGATGAGGAACGATCCCCGTGTCACCCGCGTCGGGGCGGTCATGCGTCGGTACAGCCTGGATGAGCTCACCCAGCTCTTCGACGTCCTGGCCGGGAACATGTCCCTGGTCGGTCCCCGGCCGCCCCTGCAGCGGGAGGTGGAACGCTACGACCTGCACGTGCACCGTCGGTTCCTCGTCAAGCCGGGTCTGACCGGGCTGTGGCAGGTGAGCGGCCGATCGGACCTGTCGTGGGAGGACTCGGTTCGACTGGACCTGTTCTACGTCGAGAACTGGTCGATGACCGGTGACCTCGTGATCCTCTGGAGGACGCTCCGTGCAGTGGTTCGGAGCAGCGGTGCGTACTGACTTCGGAACAGATCGGGGACGGTCATGACTGGCCTCATCGTGCACGACTGGCTCGAGCGGCGAGGTGGTGCCGAGGTCGTGCTGGACGGGATGCTCGACGCGTTCCCCGGAGCACAGATGTTCGCACTCTGGGACGACTCCGGCGACCGTTTCTCGAGCCGGACGACCGTCGACGAGTCGTGGCTCGCCCGAACGCCGTTCCGACGACACAAAGCAGCAGCGCTGCCCTTGATGCCACTGGTGTGGCGGGACATCCGGCATCCCCGGTCGTTCGACTGGATGCTGGTGAGTTCGAACGCATTCGCACACCAAGCACGGGTGCGAGGTCAACCTGGCATCAGGAAGTACGTCTACACGCACTCGCCCGCCCGGTATATCTGGGACCCGGCGCTCGACCAGCGGTCGGCAAGTCGCGCTGTGCGGGCAGTGCGCCCGCTCTTCCGCGCCTACGACCGTGGCGCCGTCGACAGGGGTGCGTCGTTCGCAGCGAACAGCCTGTTCGTGCAGGACCGGATGCGGCGTGCCTGGGGCGTCGAGAGCCGACTGATCCACCCGCCTGTACCTGTCGAAGCGATCCAAGCGGTCGATGACTGGTCGACCGAGCTCACGGATGACGAGGCCTTCGAGCTCGGTTCCCTCCCCGCCGAGTTCGTCCTCGGCGTGTCACGCTTCGTCCCGTACAAGCGGCTCGATGCTGTCGTCGAATTCGCTGCCGAGGAAGGGATCCCGGTCGTGCTGGCTGGTTCGGGGCCAGACGAAGCCCGTCTCCGTCGGCTTGCGCTGGATCTCGGAGCGGATGCCCACTTCCTCATCGCCCCGTCGACGCCAGTGATCCGCACGTTGTACCAACGGGCGCTCGCGTTGCTGTTCCTCGCGGTGGAGGACTTCGGCATCGTTCCCGTCGAGGCTCTCGCGGCTGGTGGCCGGGTGATCGTCAACGCATTCGGGGGAGCGGCAGAGTCCGTTGAAGACGGCATCTCGGGTGCGCACGTCCAGGCCGACGACCACTCCCAGATCCGGGCTGCCCTTGACGGTCTGTCACGGCAGGACAGCACCGGCGCTGCCGAGGAACGTGCGCGGCTGTTCGGGCACGCGCCGTTCGTCGATCGCCTCCGCGACTGGGTCGAGGAGGAAGTCGATGGCTGACGTCTTGCGGACCCGACTGCCCTCGGTCAGGGGCGGGGCGGACCCGGCACTCGACCCGCACGACCGCGGCGCGACGCGCCTCGTCACGTTCGCGCTCCTGCTCGTGCTCTACTACCTTTCGTACCGGTACCCGTTGCAGATCAACTCGTCGACGACGAGTCCGTCCTACAGCGACACACCGTCGAGCCTGCAAGCTGCGAAGTACTTGCTCTACGCGGTGCTGGTCGGTCTCGCCGTCGTCTACTTCGGAACATCTCGGTCCGTGCGGTCCTTCGCGCGGACCACTGTTCCGCCAGCGATCGTGCTCGGCGCAGCGAGCGTCGCCGTCTGGCCGGTCGCACAGGCGATCCTCTTCAAGCGTGCTGACTTGGTTGAGAACGGCATCTTCTTCGCCCTCAGCGTCGTGGTGCTCCTTGCAGCGCCGGTCATTCAACCGGCACCCATCGTCCGCGTGCTGCAGTGGTTCACCGTGATCGCCATCGTCGTGAACGGGGTACAGGTCCTCCTCTACCTGGCGATCGGCCGACTTCCTGCCCTCGCCTACGCAGGAACCATCTCGATCCGGTTCGGATCCCTCTGGGACGATCCGAACGGATTCGCGATCGCGATCGCCTTCGTGCTCCCGATCGCCGCGCTGGGCTTCAAGCGATTCCGGATCCCGATCGTCCTGCTGCTCCTCGGCTCGCTGCTCCTCACCCAGTCCGTCACCGGGGTCGTGTCGACCCTCGCGGCGGTGGTGATCGTCTGGGTGCTGCAACTCAAGGTCTCGTCGACATGGATCCCGGCGCTCCTCGTCGTGATCGCGGCCGGCGCTGCTGTGCAGGTTGCTTCACTCGTGTCGAACCCGGTCGTCGAGTCCTTCGTCCAGGGCAAGGCCGGAAGCGTGCAGGGTCACCTCAACGCACTTTCGATCCTCTCCGATCTGGGCGCAGGTCAGCTGTCCGGGTTCGACCCGATGGCCGTCACGGTGGAGAGCGGCTACGTGGACATGATCGGTACCGAGGGTGTCGTCTACACCCTGATCTACGTCGTGATCCTCCTCGCCTTGCTCGTCCGGTCGATGCGCAACGCTCGCGCTTCGGTGATCGGAAGCGCCGGGCGCGCTCTGCACTTCGCATCCGCGACACTCTCGGTCGCGATGCTCGTCGGTCTCACGAACCTGCCGCTGCAGTCGGTCTTCCCACTAAACGCCATCGTTGCGATCTCACTGATCATCGAATTCTGCGCTGAGCCCAGATCGGAGGACTTGCGATGAACCCGGTTCTCGACGGCAGATGGAAAGGGCATTTCGGTATAGCCCGCTTCAGCCGGGAAGTACTTCGGAGGCTTCCGTCAGCATGGCCGCGGCTCGATTCAGGGTCGCCATGGTCGCCGTTCCAGGGCGTGTCGAACACCCGGTACTCGCCGGGCTTCAACGTGTCACTGAGTCGGCGGCAGATCCTCACCGTCCACGACCTCATCCACCTGGACGAGCCCGCCGAAGCATCGAGGATCAAGTCTGCGTACTACGAGGGCGTGCTCAGACCAGCGATACGTCGGACCGGACTCGTCCACACCGTCTCCGAGTACTCCAAGCGGCGTATCGAGACATGGCTTGCTGATGACACGGTGCGGGTCGTGAACGTCGGGAACTCCGTGGACGTCAGTGTGTTCGGTGTGCTCGAACGGCGAGCACGACAGGAGGAGTTCCTCTACGTGGGAAACCTCAAGCCGCACAAGAACGCGCGAGTGCTCTGGGAGGCCCTCCGCCAGCGTCCGGACTACCGGCTCACCGTCGTCACTGGCGACGGCACCCAGGCGCGCAGTTGGACGGACGAGTGCGGCCTCGGGGAACGGGTGTCTGTCCGCACAGGCATGACGGATTCCGAACTCGCCGGCCTGTACGCCACTTCTGCGGGCCTGGTTTTCCCGTCGAAACTCGAGGGGTTCGGGCTCCCCGCTCTCGAAGCGCGTGTTGGCCGGGTACCGGTTGCCTTCGCTGCGAGCTGCGCGGTGGTCGGGGAGACAGTCGGCGAGTGCGGGGTGGGAGTCGTCGACGACGAGTCTCCGAGCGCTTGGGCCGAGAGCATGGACCAGCTTGCCGGTGGCGACTGGAGCGGGACCTTCGACCGAGCGTCCACTCCGATCTCCTGGGACGAGGTCGCCGCGAACGTCCAGCAATCGATAGAGAGTGAACTCAGTGCCTGAATCGACCGGCAAGGTGCTCTACTGCACCGTCGTCGCCCAGAACTACCTTCCACAAGCGCTCGCGCTCTACGCGAGCATCCAGGAGATCGAGCCTGACAAGGAACTCGTCATCCTGGTCGTGGACGGTGACCGTCGAGACCTCGAGCAGGGCCGTCCGGGATTGCGTGTCGTGACCACCGAGGTGCTCGGCCTGTCCGAGCGCCAGGTCCTGGAGCTCGCGGCGATCTACGACGTGGTCGAGTTCTCGACCTCCGTGAAGCCGCTGTTCTTCAAGGCCCTCCTCGAAGAAGCGCCCACGGTCGTCTACCTCGATCCCGACATGATGGTCGTCTCGCCGCTCGCGGAGTTGGAGGGCCTGGTGGCGGAGCACGGCATCGTCCTCACGCCGCACTTCCTCGAACCGATCGAGCGATCCGTGGACCACATCACCGAGGGACACGACCTCACGGTGGGGATCTTCAACCTGGGCTTCTGCGCTGTCGGGCGGTCTGCGGTGCAGTTCCTCGACTGGTGGTGGTCGCACCTGGAGCGTGAGTGCCTCATCTACCCACTCCTCGGGGTGTTCGTCGACCAGAAGTGGGTCGACGTCGGAGCGAACTTCTTCGACGCACACTCGCTGCGGCACAGTGGGTACAACGTCGGACCGTGGAACCTCCACGAACGCCGATTCCAAGCCGGGGGATCGGGATACGCACTCGAATCCGGTGACGACCTCCGGCTCCTGCACTTCAGCGGGTTCAATCCCTCGGATCCGGAAGCGATCAGCGTGCGGCTGTCGGTCGACCTGCGCGAGGTCGGTGACGACTTCCCTGCGCTGCGCGAGGTCAGCCGGAAGTACGCCGGGCTCGTCGACTCCGCCCGCGGGATGCTTGGAGCGTCTCCGGAGTACGGATTCGCACGGGATGCGGACGGTGGCGTACTGACCAAGCGGACGCGTCGCACGTACCGTAAGCACCTGCTGGGCATGCCGACGGGGCGGACGCTGCCTTCACCGTTCATCGGCAGTGAGTCCGCTCGTTTCCGAGCGTGGAAGCGCCGCGCGATCGGAGCGCGGATCGGACTGACGATCGGCGATGCCTCCCTTGCGGTCAAGTACTCATTCCCCGATGAGTTCGCAGTGTTCAAGGCCCGCGTGCCGGGCTTCGGTGAGATCCGGAGGCGACTCCTGGACGCGGGCAGGGTCCGACGATGAGTGTTCGTTCCACCGTCGCCGTCATCCCCGTGTACAACCCCGGCGAGGGTCTGCACGAGCGCGTCGCGGACCTCCGGCGCCAAGTGGCCGCCGTTGTGGTCGTCGACGACGGATCGCGCGAGCCGATGGGGCGACTGAGCGGGATCCCCGGAGTCGTGCTCCAGGCCCAGGGCAATGCAGGGATCGCCGCCGCCTTGAACGCCGGCATCCGCAGGGCGCGCAGGGAGGTGCCTGATCTCGAGTACGTCCTGACCGTCGACCAGGACTCCGAGCTCGGTGCGGAGTACGTCGCCGCATCGATCCGAGCGATGACGGCTGCGCGCGCCCGTGGACTCGACGTGGTCGCGACGGCGGCAGATCGGTACAACGACAAACGAGCCGCGGCGGACGGCCGCGTGAGTGGACACCGGACGGCCCTCCGAGTCGCGCAGTCCGGGATGCTCTTCTCGGTCGAGGGGCTCGACCAAATCGGACTGTTCGACGAGTCCCTCGTGATCGATGCGGTCGAGACGGACTGGGTGCTCCGTGCCCGTCGACGAGGTGGACTCGTCGTTCTCGCAGAAGGTACCTCGATGCTCCATCCGGTCGGAGACCCGATGCCGATCACGGTTGTTGGCCGCCCCGTCCGTATCGGCGGACGGACGCGCTCGTACTCCCACCACTCGCCTTTACGGCGTTACTACATCACGAGGAATCGATTGCTCGTCTACCCACGGTTCGCGCAGGTGGCCCTGCCGTGGCTCCTCCGAGACACGCTGGCTGAGAGCAAGACGCTCGCCTTGTCGCTCGCGCTCGGTCCCGGCAGGACGAAGCAGGCGCTCGCGACGGTGATCGGCATCGTGCACGGTGCCCTCGGCGTGCGTGGGAAAGCCGCACCGTCGCTGCAGCGCACATTGTCCGATCGGCGATGATGGCCTCGGGCCGCTCCCGACACGTCCGGGTCGTCGGGACCTACGCAGCATCGGTCGCGGTCTCGGCCCTCGTCACGCTCATCAGCATCCCGATCGTCATCGCCGTGGCCGGACCGTCGGCGTGGGCAGGTCTGGCAGCGGGACAGTCCATCGGAACCGGTGCCTCCGTGCTCATCGGTTTCGGGTGGGGGACCACGGGACCGACGGACGTCGCTCGGGCGGCCCCTGCCGAGCGTCCGCAGATCTACATCGAGTCGTACCGGGCACGGCTCCTGCTCACCGTGCCGATCACGGTCCTCGCGGTACTCGTCACCGCGCTGGTCGTACCGTCCGCACCGTGGGAATCGGCGCTCAACTGCGCCGCATACGCATGCACCGGCTTGCTCGCCGGCTGGTTCTTCACCGGGACGGCGCAGCCTGGCAAGTTCGTCGCGTTGGACACTGCGCCTCGCGTGATCGGGGGTGCAGCTGGCGTCGCGGCAGTCGCGATCGGCGTACCCCTCTTCTGGTATCCCGCACTCCAGCTGGTCGGCATCCTGGTCGGGGTCGCACTGTCCACCATCACGATCACTGGCATCCGTGACGTGGTCGCCGGTGTCCGTGTTCGAAGGTCGCTCATCGTGCTCCGGGGCCAGTCCAACGGACTGGTACTCGCTCTCGTGTCCGCCGCAAATGCTGCGCTTCCCGCGATCCTCGTCGCGAGTCTCGTTCCGGCCGCGCTGCCCGGCTATGCCCTCGCTGACAAGCTCCTGCGCTTCGGCACCACGGCGGCATCCCCCTTCGTCCAGTTCCTGCAGGGGTGGGTCCCAGGAGGCGGTCCTGAACGAGTGCGGAGCCGCGTGCGTCGGGCGGCGGTTGTCGGCACCGCGCTCGTCTTCGTCGGCTCGGCGGCCTTCCTCGTCGTCGCGCCGTGGGCAGCCGACCTCCTCAGCCACGGGAGAATCCGGTTGCCCTGGGTACTCGTCGCGGCGTTCGCTGTCGTACTCGTGCTCCTGGTCGGCGCACAGGTTGTGGGACTGGTGTGTCTGCTTGCATTGGGAGCGGGCCGCCAGTTAGCTCGCTACACCCTGGTCGGCGGCATCGCGACCGTGCCGCTCGTCGTCGTCGGGGTCCTTGCGTTCGGGGCCGTCGGCGCTGCGGTGGCGGTAGCGGTCGGTGAGCTCATCGCGTTCATCCCGCAGTGCGTCTTGCTCGTCCGGAAATCGCGTGGCCCTGTGTCTGTCGCCACCACGCCGACGTCGTCCTCCTAAGCTGACTCCATGTCGGACCTGCCCGAGTCCCGACGCGCCACCCGGCCTCGGAGGTCCCGACCTCGCTACGTCCTGTGGAGCGTCCTCGCCCTGATCCTCTTGCTGCTGCTCGCTGTGGCGTGGGTCGGTGTGCGTGGGGTCATGGCGAAGAACGCCCTCGAGACATCCGTCGCGAAGGTCGACTCGTTGAAGACCGAGCTGAGCAGTGGTGACACCGCCGGCGCAGAGCGGACAGCAACGGAACTCGAGCAGAGCGCTGCGCACGCGCGGTCCCTCACGGGCGATCCGGTGTGGCGGGCAGCGGAGATCGTGCCGTTCGTCGGCACGAACCTCAGCGCCGTGCGGCAGGTCTCGGTGATCGTCGACGAGGTCGCGACGGACGCAGTCCGGCCGGTCGCAGGCATCGTCGGAGATGTCGACGTCGACGCCTTCAAGCCGGCGAACGGCAAGGTCGACCTCGCACCCCTCGTGAAGGCACAGCCCGCAGTGGCGAAGGCGACCACGACGCTCGCCGCGGCGACGCGCGACGCCGACCGCATCGACACGAGCGGCACCCTGTCGGCGGTGACCGACGCGGTCGACCAGCTCCGAGCCTCCTTGTCGATCGTTTCGACGCAGGCCGACACCGCGAACCGCGCGGTCAACCTGGCGCCGAGCATGCTCGGCACCGGTGGCGCCAAGCACTACCTGGTGCTGTTCCAGAACAACGCGGAGCTGCGTGCCGGCGGTGGGATCCCCGGCGCCGTCGCCGAGCTGACGGTCGACGACGGCGCGATCTCGCTCGGGCGGCAGGCGTCGACGTCGGACTTCGCGATCGCGGACCAGCCGGTGCTGCCGCTCGCGACGGACACGCAGGGGCTGTACGGCGGGATCACGGGGGAGTACATCCAGGACGTCACCCTGACGCCCCGTTTCGAGACGTCGGCGCAACTCGCGCGCGAGATGTGGAAGCAGAAGTACGGGGAAGCGGTGGACGGAGTCCTGTCGGTCGACCCGGTGACGCTCGGCTACATCCTGAAGGCGACGGGCCCGGTGCGGCTCGCGACGGGGGACACCCTGACGTCGGACAACGCGGTGCAGCTGCTGCTGAGCGACGCGTACGCGAAGTACCCCGACCCGACGGTGCAGGACGCGTTCTTCGCATCGGCGGCGAGTGCCGTGTTCTCGAAGGTGTCCGAGGGCGGTTTCGACCCGAAGGCGTTCATCGCTGCGCTGGGGACCGGTGTGGACGAGGGACGGGTGCGCCTCTGGAGTGCGAACGCCGATGAGCAGGAGCAGCTCGCCGGTACGGCGGTGTCGGGAGACCTGCCGACGAGCGATAAGGAGACGCAGCGTTTCGGGGTGTACCTCAACGACGCGACCGGCGCGAAGATGGACTACTACCTCGACAAGACGGTTGGACTGGGCAGCCAGGTGTGCCGGAAGGACGGCCGTCCGACGTGGGTCGTCGAGGTCACGCTGAAGAACACCGCGCCCGCCGATGCGGCGACGAGCCTGCCCGAGTACGTGACCGGAGGCGGAGAGTACGGCGTCACCCCCGGCGCGATCCGGACAAACGTCGCCGTGTACGCCCCCACTTCGGGTGTCTACCTCCAGGCCTCGCAGGACGGAAAGGTCGCGTCCCCACAGACCGCGGAGGACGGCAAGTACCCGGTCGCACAGTTCCAAACCATGCTCTCACCTGGGGAAAGCACCACCCTGAAAGTAGCCTTCCTCGGGCCGGTCGATGCGGCGCGCACCCCTGTCGACGTCACGAGCACACCAGGAATTAACGTGAACGATACGAAACACGTGGCAATTGGCTGTGAAGACCCGGTAGGTTGAGACAACTTCGCCATAGCGACTGCATGGAGTTTCGGGCAGACCCGCATCGTCCTCGCGAAGCCACCGTTCTCAGGGGAGCCTCATGAAGAAGATCATCGCTGCCATCGTGCTCGCATCCGCGGCACTGATCGCCACGCCGGCCGCCGCCAACGCTGCGGGTTACGTCCCGGCCTCCAACGTCTCGGTCTCCGGTTCCGCCGTCGCCGGTGGCACCGCGACCGTCGGCTTCGCAGCTGGCTCCTTCATCGCCGACGAGACCGTCACGGTCTCCGTCACGGGTGCTGGCGCTGCCACGCTCGGCGCGCTGCCGACCACGACCGTCTCGAAGACCTACGTGGCCTCTTCGACCGGCGCGGCGAACGTCCGCGTGACGCTCCCGGCCGGCGCCTCGGGCACCTACTCGCTCACCGCGACCGGCGCCACCTCCGGCAACGTCGCGACCACGGCGCTCACGGTCGTCCCGGCCGACGGCGCTGCTGCGACCGCTGCCTCGGGCAACGGCACGCTCGCCTTCACCGGTGGCACCATCTCCGCGCTGGCCCTCTGGGTCGCCGGTGGCGCTGTCGTCCTCGGCGGTGGCCTCCTCGCGGTGCGCACCTCGGTGCGTCGTCAGCGCACGGCTGCCTGATCTCTGCTCGACACCACAAGGCCCTCGGAGCGTCCGCTCCGGGGGTCTTGTGGTGTCATCACGATCGCATGTGGCCTGCCCTGCCCAACCGAAACGAGCGGCGATGACCAACACCACTTCGCCACCAGACGGCGTGCTGTCCGACGTGAGCATGCCCTCGACCACGGGACGTATCACTTCGTTGCTCGGGCTGCGAGGCATCGCCGCACTGGTCGTCGTGATCCATCACTGCATGCTCCGCTTCCCGATCTACACGTCCACCTACTCGGAGCCCGCAGCAGTCCCTTCGGGCCATCCGCTCGCATGGCTGATGGTGCACACGCCGCTCCACCTCGTGTGGGCCGGAGGAGAGGCCGTGTTCGTATTCTTCGTGTTGAGCGGCCTCGTGCTGACGCTCCCCGTCCTCCGGTCGGCGAGGTTCCGCTGGATCGCCTACTACCCAGCACGGCTCATTCGGCTCTACCTGCCCGTGTGGGTCGCGATCGCGTGGGCATTGAGCTTGTTCCTGTTGACCCGGTCGATCGATCCTGCCGCGGGCGCAGCATGGACCAGCGAACGTGGCACGACCATCGACATCAGACAGCTCATCGAGCGGTCGATCTTCCTCCACGACTCGAACTTCTACAACGGACCGCTTTGGTCGATCGTGTGGGAGGTGCTCTTCTCCCTGCTGCTTCCGCTGTACATCCTGGTGATCGTCCGGTTCCGGATCGGTTGGGGCTGGAAGCTCGCCGCATCCCTCGCCGCAACGACCGTCGGCGCCTACCTGCGCAGTTCCCACCCACCGATCGGGAACCTGCTCCTCTTCATGTCGATGTTCGCAGTCGGGGTCCTCATGGCGGCTCATCTCGACGACCTCCGGACTCTGGCCGAACAGATCGCCCGCAGCAGGCGACCGAACCTGGTCTGGACCCTCGTCCTCACGGTCAGTCTTCTCGGTCTCTGCGCTTACTGGTTCGCGCTCCTCACGACTGGCAACAAGCACCTCCTCGACATGACCGACACGGTGCAACTCGTCGGTGCGGCCGGACTGGTCTTCGTCGTCACCTTCGATCGACGATTGCGTCACGCCTTGGAGGCCAGAGTGGTCCTGCTGCTCGGGACCGTGTCGTTCAGCCTCTACCTCGTGCACGACCCGATCATCGCGATGATCGACTACCTCGGTGGTAGTCGGGCGATCGATTTCCTCGTCGGCATCCCGGTGTCGCTCGCAATCGCGACGGCGTTCTTCTGGGTGGTCGAGCTTCCGAGCCACAAGCTGGCACGGTGGGTGGCGCGCATCGTCCCCTCGCGCTGAGCCGCTCTGCGGGCGCGGGCGGGTGGTTGATGCCCGCTGTGGCGTCATGGCATCGGCCGGGCACGCGACAAATTCGATGTCGTACGACAGCGGTTCTGTCGTTCGAACGCGCCTGCAACAGTTGCACGCGTGTGCCAGCGAGAGACTCGCTGTCGTACGACAACGAGTCCGTCGTTCGGAGTCGGCCGGCACCACCACCGCCCAGCGCGGCCGGCACCACCACCCAGTGCGGCACCCTCAGCGAGCGCGACGCCGCGCACCCCACCCGAGCACCACGACCCCCACCAGCGCCCCGATCACCGCCCCACTCGTGTTCGACAGCACGTCGTCCAGTGACGCGAACCGCGCCGGCAGGAACAACGCCTGCCCGGTCTCGATGCACGCGCTGACGACGAGTCCCGCGACGCCGCCGACCCACCACCGCCGACCGCCGACGAGCAGCACCACGAGCAGCCCGAGCGGCACGAAGAAGACGACGTTCGCGGTGAACTCGAGCGCCCCGTACCCGAACCAGTCCGGCACGCCGAGGTCGTGGACGTCCCCGAGCGCCCGCATGATCCACGGGTGCGCTCCGGCGTCGACCGGTGAGCCTGTGAACCCGACGAGCAGCACCCCGACCCCGTAGAGCACGATCAGCCACGTCGCGGTCCGCCGACTCCGCACGGTCGCTGGAACGGCCCGTCCGCGCACGGCCGAGAGCGCCAGCCAGCCGAGCAGCAGCCCGACCGCCGACGCGAGCACGAGTGACACCCACGTCGACCCCGGCGTCGGCGTCCGGACCGCGACGACGGTGACGATCAGCACGGTGCCGAGTGCGGCCCACCCGGTCGCGCGCCGATCGGTAGTCGGTACGCCGACGGCGACGAGCGCGGGGAGCGGGATGGTCACCGCCGTCACGGCCATCGCCGTGACGAAGCCGTCCTCGACGGACAGGAGGCCGTGCCCGGCTCCCCGGAGCACCGCCACCACCGCGCGGAACACCTCCACCGCCGCGGTCGCGAACCACGGCAGGGACGCCAAGGCGATCAGCACCGCGGTACCGACGGCCAGCACCGCACGGGCGAACGAGGTCCGCGCCGACGCCGTGCGGAATGCCGAGGTCATGTCGGCCGACGTTACCGTGCCGGACCGTGTCCGCTGCGTGACACCAGTTCGGGGAGGGTCCCCCCTATTGGGGACCGCGATGTCCCCATCGGCATGCGGCGAACTGCCAGTATCGGAGACGGCGGAGGACGCCCGAGCTCGCAACCGGAGCCCGGTGCGCGTCCCGTCGCCGAGCACGTCCCGACCCGAAAGAGACCGATGCGCCATTCCCTGGACACCCGTGTGCCCCGAGCCCGCCAGGGGCTCCGACTCGTCGCCATGATGGGCGCCACGCTCCTCGCAGGCGCCGGCATCACCGCGACCACCGCGGTCGTCACCGCCGCTCCCGCATCGGCCGTCACGGCGACCGCGAACGGTGCGTTCATCTGCGACCAGAACACGGTCTACGCAACGGACTCGACCGGCAAGGTCATCGCGATCGACGTGACCAAGCCCGCGGCGGACGGGACGTCGACCGCAGGCACGACGGCCGACGTCACGAACCTCGGCGCAGGTGCGAACAACGGCCTCGGCATCTCCCGCGAGGGTCTGAAGATGTACGCGACGTCGAACGGCAACAGTGCGACGCTGAAGGAGTACGTCCCGGCGAAGGACGGCGTCGCCGAGACCTCGACGACCGTCACGACGGACAAGACCCGCACCGTCATCCGCGGCGCGGTGGACCCGACGACCGGCATCTACTACTACGGCGACAACACCGGCTGGCTCGGTGCGTACAACCCGAACACCAAGCAGTACCTCGGTCAGGTCGGTCAGATCAACGGCCTCAAGGCGGGCAACGGCGACTTCGCGTTCAGCTCGCGCGGTCTGCTCTTCGTCGTCGCGGCCGACACCGTCTACCGCGTGAACACCCCCACGCTGCCGACGGCCTCCGGGACCACGGCGCTCACGACGACCGCGATCGCGACGCTGCCGAGCGGCACGAACAGCCCCGGCATCGCGTTCTCCTCCGACGGCTACCTGTACATCTCGTCGTCGCCGGCGGACACGTCGGTCCAGTCGACGACGCTCTACCAGCTCGACCCGACGACGGGGCAGCCGGTCAGGAACTTCGCCGTCAACGCCACCTTCCGGGCGAGCGACCTCGCGACCTGCAACTACGCCGACACGGTGACCGGCGCCTCGAGCGTCGACGACCGGTGGAACTCCGGCGACCAGTTCGGCCTCGCCGTCACCGGCGGCGGCATCTCCTCGACCAACAGCGGCACGACCGCGACCACCAGCGGTTCGAAGAACGGCGTGCAGGACCAGCAGGCCGGCGCCGTGCTCACCACGCCGGGCAAGGACTACACCGTCACCCAGACCGCTGCGGGCACCACGAACCTCGCGAACTACGCCACCACGTGGCGGGCGGTGAACGTCAACAGCGGCGCCGAGTTCGCGAAGGGCACGGGCAACACGGCGACCTTCACCTTCCCGGCCGCCGCCTCCTCGGACGGCACCGACGTGGTCGTCACCTTCGCCAACGTGCTGCAGCGCGTCCACGTCGCGACGGCGGCGGACACGTACTCCACCCCGGTCGACACGAAGCTCGACGTCGCGGCCCCCGGTGTCCTCGCGAACGACACCGGCGACGGCCTCTCGGTCACGAGCCACACCGACCCCGCGAACGGCACGCTCACGATGACCGCGAAGGACGGGAGCTTCTCGTACGTCCCGAACGACAGCTTCTCCGGCACGGACCAGTTCACCTACACCGCGACGGACGGCGGTGGCCGGACCTCGACGAGCACCGTGACGATCACCGTCGCGCCGAAGGCCGTCGACGACGCGTTCAGCGTGCACGCCGGCTCGACCGCGACCACCACGACGAAGCAGACCGGCGTCCTCGGCAACGACCGCGGCACCGGCCTGACGGTCACGAAGCACACCGACCCGACGAACGGCACCCTGACGCTGAACGCGGACGGCACCTACTCGTACACGCCCGAGCCGGGCTTCTCGGGCGGGGACTCGTTCACCTACACGGCGAAGGACACCGCGGGCTCGACCATCACGGGCACCGTGACCATCACGGTCCTGCCGACGGCGAAGGCCGAGACGATCACCGCGACCTCCGGCTCCTCGACGAGCGCGACCGCCCCCGGTCTGCTCGGCAACGACCTCGGCTCCGACCTGGTCGTCACGGGGAACACGAAGCCCGCGCACGGTGACGTCACCGTGAACCCGGACGGCTCGTACACGTACACGCCCACGACCGGGTACTCCGGCCAGGACTCCTTCGACTACACCGTCACCGACGGCAACGGCACGGGGAAGTCCGACACCGTGACGGTCACGGTGACCGTGCTGCCGAAGGCCGTCGACGACACCATCACGGTCGGCGCTGGCTCCACGGCGACCACGACCACCCGCGAGACCGGGCTGCTCGGCAACGACCTCGGGACCGGCCTCACCATCACGAGCACCACCGCGCCGACGAACGGCACGCTGACCGTGGACAAGGCGACGGGGACGTACTCGTACACCCCGAACGCCGGGTTCTCGGGCTCGGACTCCTTCACCTACACGGCGACGGACAAGGCCGGGAACCCGACGACCGCCACCGTGCGGATCACGGTCACCCCGACCGTGGCGGACGACACCGCGACCACGCCGGCGAACACCCCGGTGACGGTCGACGTGCAGCACAACGACCACGGGTCCGACCTCGGCACCACCGTCGTGACGACGCCCGCGAACGGCAGCGCCGTCGCGCAGCCGGACGGCACCGTGCAGTACACGCCGAAGGACGGCTTCTCCGGCACCGACTCCTTCACCTACACGGTGACGGACGGCTCCGGCAAGACCTCGCAGTCGGCGACCGTGACCGTCTCCGTGACCCCGGTCGCGAACCCGGACACGGCGAACACGAAGGCCGGTGACACGCTGACCATCCCGGGGACGGACCTGACGAACAACGACGTCGGCTCCACGCTCGAGGTCACCGGTGCCACGAGCACGAAGAACGGCGACGTCTCGGTCGACCCGACCACCGGCGACGTGACCTACGCGCCGAAGGACGGCTTCTCCGGCACCGACACCGTGACCTACGAGGTCACGGACGCCTCCGGCCAGAAGAGCACCGGCGTCGTCACGATCGTGGTCGGTCCGACCGCCACGTCGGACACCGCCACCGCGACGGCCGGCGAGACCCTGACCGTCTCGAAGGACGACGGCGTGCTGGCGAACGACAAGGGCACGGACAAGCAGGCCGCGGTCGACCAGAAGCCGGCGAACGGCGACCTCGACCTCGCGACCGACGGTTCGTACACCTACACGCCGAAGGACGGCTTCTCCGGGACCGACACCTTCACGTACACGCTGACGGACGGCTCCGGCCGGACCTCCACGGGCACGGTCACCATCACGGTGAACCCGGGTACCGAGAAGGACGCGATCTCGACGAAGGCGGGCCAGCCCGTCTCCGTGACCTCGGGCGAGCTGACGAAGAACGACCACGGCGACGGCCTGAAGGTCATCGGCGCCCAGGGAGCCACCGACGGTGACCTGTCGGTCGCCGACGACGGCACCGTCACCTACACGCCGCACACCGGGTTCTCCGGCACGGACACCTTCACGTACACGGTCGTCGATGCCCACGGCAACGAGGCCACCGGCACCGTCGCCGTGACGGTCAACCCCGTCGTCGCGGCGAGCACCGGCTCGGCCACCACGGACGAGCCCGTCACGGTCTCGGACGAGGACGGCGTCCTGAAGGACTCCGACGGCACCGGCTTGCAGGTCACCGGCAACACGCAGCCCCAGCACGGCGACGCGACCGTCGACGAGAAGGGTGGCTACACCTACACGCCGAAGCCCGGCTACTCCGGCCCCGACTCGTTCGACTACACGGTGACCGACCAGGACGGCAACACGGCCACCGGTACCGTGACGATCACCGTGCTGCCGAAGGGCATCGCCGACGTCGCCTCGACCCCGGCCTCCACCCCGGTCGACGTCCCCGTCACGAAGAACGACTCGGGCACGACGCTCACCGTGGCGACCGTCACGAACGGCACGAACGGCACCGTCGTCATCACCGGCCCCGGCACGGTGACGTACACGCCGAAGGACGGCTTCTCCGGAACGGACACGTTCACCTACACGGCGAAGGACCCGACGGGCGGCAGCACGCAGCCCACGACGGTCACCGTGACGGTGTCCCCGACCGCGAAGCAGGACCTCGTCACGACCCCGGCCGGCACCCCGCTGCCGATCGCGAGCGCCATCCTGACGGCCAACGACGACGGCTCCGGCCTCACCGTCACCGGTCACGGTGACGCGGCGCACGGTGCCGTGACCACCGGCACCGACGGCGGCCTCGTCTACACGCCGGCGCCCGGCTTCTCCGGCACGGACGAGTTCCCGTACACGGCCACCGACAGCAGCGGCCAGACGACGACTTCGACGGTCATCGTCATCGTCGGTGCGGTCGCCACGCCGGACTCCGGGACGACCACGACGAACGGCGCGCTCACTGTGACCACGGCGAACGGCGTCCTCGGCAACGACCTCGGAACCGGTCTGACGGCGACGCTCGACCGGAAGCCGACGCACGGCGACGTCGAGCTCGACGCGAAGGGTGGCTACACCTACACGCCGACGAAGGACTGGTCGGGCACGGACACCTTCACCTACACGGCGACGGACACCGACGGCAACACCGCCACGGGAGTCGTGACGATCACGGTCACCCCGACCGCGGGTGACGACAAGACCAGCACCCCGGCCGGCAAGACCGTCACCGTCAAGGGCCCCGGCGTCCTCGGCAACGACCACGGCACGAAGCTCACGGTCGTCGGCTCCGGCACCCCCGAGCACGGCACCGTGACGATCGCCGCCGACGGCACGTTCGTCTACACCCCGGCCGCCGGTTTCTCCGGCACCGACCACGTCACCTACACGGTGCAGGACGCATCGGGGCAGCGCACCAGCGCGACGGTCACCATCACGGTGGGCATCATGGCCAAGGACGGCAAGGCGACCACCATCGCCGGGACGTCGGTCGGCCGTGACGCCGCGCACGGTGTGCTCGCCGGCTCGGACGGTGTGGCCCTCTGGACGAAGATCGACCGGAAGCCCACGCACGGCACCGTCACCCTGCAGCAGGACGGCTCCTGGGTCTACACCCCGGCGGCCGGCTTCACCGGGGTCGACTCCTTCACGGCCATCGTGACGGACGAGAGCGGGCAGACGACCACCGTGACGACGACCATCACGGTCCTCGCCCACGCCGTCGCCACGGACGACAAGGCCACCGGCACCGCGAACACGCCGGTGACGATCGACCCGCTCACGAACGACGAGCCGACCAGCGGAGCGACGTTCGACCGCGGCACGCTCCACCTGGTCGACCCGAAGGGCGCACTCGTCGACAGCATCACGGTCGACGGCAAGGGCACCTGGACGATCCGGGACGGCAAGGTCGTCTTCACCCCGGTGGAGGGCTTCACCGGCACCGTGCAGGTCGGCTACAGCATCGTCGACAGCGACGGCCAGCAGGTCCTCGCGACGATCACCGTGGTCTACCCGGTCGGACTCGCGGCGAAGGTCCACGCGGCCGAGCTCGCCTTCACCGGCACCACCGGCCTGGTCGGGCTGTCGCTCGCAGCGCTCGCGCTGCTGCTGGCAGGTGTCCTGCTGATCGTCCGCCGCCGGATCCGCGGAACCGACTGACGCACCGGACGGGAGGCCCGGGTCACGTCCGCCACACGGCGGACGTGATCCGGGCC
>JASCOI010000079.1 GCA_029959665.1 Microbacteriaceae bacterium PS02333 | reverse complement strand
GGGGCCCACCCCCCCCTGCGCCCCCCCCCCCCCCGGGGCCCCCCGGGGGGGCGGGGCGGGGGGGGGGGGCCCCCCCCCGCGCCTCTCCCACCGGCACGGCCGGCTCGCCGCTGGCGCGTCGATCCGGAACCGGCGGCGGGGCCCAGACCGCCCCTTGGTCGCGGCCAGAGCGCCCAGCGCGACACGCAGGCCCCGCCGGTACCGTTGAGTCATGTCATCGCCCTCGGAGACCGCGCCCGCGCAGTCGGACGCCCTCGCCACCGAGCACCGCACCGCTGCCGTGGTCTACAACCCGGTCAAGGTGCACCTCCCCACGCTGAAGCGGACGGTGGCCAAGTACGAGCAGGAAGCCGGCTGGAACGCGACGCTGTGGTTCGAGACCACGGAGGAGGACCCGGGCGGCGGGATGGCCCGCGAGGCCCTCGAAGCCGGCGCCGACGTGATCGCCGCCGCCGGCGGGGACGGGACCGTTCGTGCCGTGGGCGAGGTCGTGCACGGCTCCGACGCCTCCCTCGCGCTGCTGCCGAGCGGCACGGGCAACCTGCTCGCCCGCAACATGAAGCTCCCCCTCGACGACCTGGACGCCAGCACCCACGCGATCTTCCACGGGACCGACCGGTCGATCGACTTCGGGATGCTCGGACTCGAGCGTCCCGACGGCAGCCGCGAGCAGTTCGGCTTCCTGGTGATGGCGGGGCTCGGGCTCGATGCCCGGATGCTCGCGAACACCCGCCCCGGGCTCAAGAAGCGCGTCGGGTGGCTCGCCTACGTCGACTCGCTGTTCCGGTCCGTGCGCGACATCGACGGGTTCGACTTCCGGTACCGGCTCGACGAGTCCACGACGAAGTCCGTCCGCGGACACTCGGTCATCGTCGGCAACTGCGGCATGCTCCAGGCGAACGCGATGCTCCTGCCGGAGGCGGAGATCGACGACGGGGTCTTCGACATCGTGGTGATGCGTCCTCGGGGGTTCTTCGGCTGGGTGCGGATCGGCGCGCGGATCTTCTGGGAGAACGCGATCCTCCGGTGGTTCCGCCGTTCGACGCTCGGCAACACCTTCGTCGGGCGCCGGATCATCACCCGCGCCAAGCAGGAACGACCGCTGCGCTACCTGCGTGGTGAGGAGTTCGTGCTGCGGCTCGAGAAGCCGGACGAGTTCGAGATCGACGGCGACCCCGTCGGCGAGATCTCGGCGTTCCGGGCGCGGATCGACCCGGGGGCACTGCGCGTGCGCGTGCCGGAGCCGGCCGAGACCGCGGGACGGGCCGGACGCAAGCGGGGGTGACCGCTTTCAGGCGCGGTCGCTTGCGCGCTTGCGTCAGTGGGTGTCTGGTTCGCCGGAGACGATCGCTCGGAGCCAGTCCCGCGCCTCGACGAAGGCCTCGTCCGAGTAGCGCAGCGGCACCTCGGACTCCAGCCGATCCGCTCGCGGGTAGGACCCGAGGAACGTCACGCGCGGGCTGAATCGACGCAGGCCGAGCAGGGCGTCGGCGACCCGCTCGTCCTCGACGTGCCCGTCGAGGTCGATGACGAACCGGTAGCGGCCGAGCTCGTCCCCGATCGGCCGCGAGGACAGCAACCCCATGTTGATGCCCCTCGTGGCGAACTGCTCGAGCATGTCGACGAGCGCACCCGGGTGGTCCGCGGGCAGTTCGACGATGACGCTGGTCTTGTCCGAGCCGGTGCGCTCCGGGATGCTCAGCGTCTTCGAGACGAGCACGAAGCGGGTGACGGCGCTGGCGTTGTCGCCGATCGAGCTCGCGAGCACGGCGAGGTCGTGGTGGTCGGTGATCCCCGGCGGAGCGACGGCGGCGTCGGCCGTGGGATGCTCGTCGAGCAGGGCGACGGCGGCGGCGACGTTCGACGATGCCGGGATGTGGCCGTGCCCGGGAACGTTCGTCTCGAGCCAGCGGTGGGTCTGGGCGTAGGCGACGGGGTGCGCGTTCACGGTGCGGACGTCGGCGAGCGCGGTGCCGTGCCGGGCGACGAGCACGAAGTCGACGGGGACGAGGTACTCCCCCACGATCCGCACGCCGGGGATCCGGGCGAGGGCGTCCTGCGTGGCGCTGACCCCGCCGTCGACGCTGTTCTCGATCGCGATGACGGCACCGACGGAGCGGCCGGACATCACGTCGTCGAGTGCTTCCCCGACGTTGTTGACGCTCCGCCAGGGCTTGCCGGCAGCGGCGTCGACGAGCTTGAGGGCCGCCTCGGTGAAGGTGCCGGCGGGTCCGAGGTAGCTGTACGTGTCGGACGCTGCGTCGGGCTGGCTCATGCCGCCGAGCCTATTGCACCCGTCCGCGCCGCCACGGCCCCGTGACGCGGTGTCCCGCCACCACTTCCGCGCACTCGATGCCGGGCACACCCGCCCCGCCCAGCCGGGTCAGTCGGCCGCGGTACCGGTCAGGCGCGCCTCGCAGATCGCCGCGTCGTCCTCGTCCCGGGGGTACGTCAGCGCCGCGAAGCGCCCCTCGGGGTCGAGCGTGGTGAGCAGCGACTTCGCGATGCCGTCGAGCTGGGCGACCTGCTCGTCGGTCAGCGCGTCGATCACGAAGCGACGAGCGGTGCGGACGTGGTCGGGCGCTGCCTCGACGATCGTGGCGTACCCGGCATCCGTGAGCCGCACGTCGGTCGCTCGGCGGTCGTCGGTGGACGGGCAGCGCGCCACGAGCCCGCGCTTCTCGAGCCGGGACACCACGTGCGACAGCCGGGGCAGGGACGCGTTCGTCGCCGATGCCAGCGCCGACATCCGCAAGGTGCGCCCCTCGGTCTCGGACAGCATCGCGATGACCATGTAGTCGAAGTGGGTCAGGTCGGCATCCCGCTGGAGCTGCTGGTCGAGCGCTGCCGGCAGGAGCTCCATCACGGCGACGAGCTTCATCCAGGCACGCAGCTGCTCGCGCGTCAGCCAGGGGGTCTCGTCGGTCATGCTCCCATCCTACGAAATGGTTGTCGTTTCAACCACCCTGGAGTTCCGCCGAGCCGTCAGCCACCCCACGACGAGGACCGCGACGACCACGAGCAGCAGCGCCCCCTCGACGACGAGCAACCGCGTGGTGTAGTCGAACGGCACCACCGTGGGGTTCTTCGCACCGTGGTGCTTCGCGGCGATCTCCGGCAGGACGACGAGCGCCAGCACACTCCCGAGCACGACAGCCGCCTGCACCACGACGAGCACCCACACGCGGAGCGCACGACCGGCCCGGCGGAGTCCGAGGCCGACGAGGACCACGAACGGCGACAGGATCGCGTCGTGCAGGATCACCGCGCCGAGGAGCCAGGTCGCCAGCCCTCCGATGCGGTTCGGACGGACCGCGGTGACCATGACGTACGCGCCGAACGCGATCACGAGGACCCCGACGACGACGAGCACGATCCGTGCGGCCCTCACGAGAGCACCTCGATCTTCGCGATCCACTTCGTCTGGAGCACCCCTGGTCGCCCGGGCGCGATGATCCGCGCGGGGAAGCCGTGGTCCAGGTCGAGCGTCGCGCCGTTCAGCTCGAGCGCCACGAGGGTCGTCGGATCGGACGCGTACTCCGGCCCCATGTCCATGATCCGGTAGCCGCCGTGGCGCTCCAGGCTGGTCACCCGCACGTGCGAGGACGGATCGGCCTGCACCGCTCGGAGCAGGTCGCGCATCCGGACCCCCTTCCAGGTCGCCATCTGACTCCATCCCTCGACGCACGAGATCGGCAGCGCCGCCTCGGCGGTCCCCAGCGCGACGAGCTCGGCGCGGGAGAACGTCCTCGTCACCGCGTGACCGGCCACCGTGAGCGTCCAGTCAGCTGCCGTCGCGGTCGCCAGGACCCCGGCTGCCCGCGCGGTCCGGTTCACCGGGAGACCGTTCGGACCGATGTGGCGCTTTCGGGGCGCGAAGACGTTGAACGGTTCGGCGAGCTTCGAGGACTGGCCGGCGGTGAGCACCACGACGCCGGCGGTCGCGGCGGCGATGCCCGTGAAGAAGCCACGACGGGCGATCCGCTCGCGTCGGCCGGCGGTCCGTTCCGGCTGTTCCGTCTGTTCCGTCTGTCCCGGCTGGTCCGACGGTTCCGTCTGGTCCGGACGGGAGGCTCGGCTCGCCCCCGCCCCGTCGGCCCACCGCATCACGCGGCCGGTGATCCCCCGCGGATACGCCGCGGTGGCGTCGTACGCCGGCAGTTCGCTGCCGACGGTGTCGTCGTGGACGAAGCGGCCGTCCGCGTCGTAGGAGTCCCGCTTCCGCCAGTAGCGGCTGATCACCCGGAGCTTCGCGCCGATGTGGATCACGAGCGAGCCGATGATGACGTACGCCAGCGCGTAGTGCACCTGCCGGAACGGGAACGGCCACGGGTACCACTGGAACGTGTTCACGAGCCCGGTCGCGACCTGCACGATCGACGCCGCGACGAACACCGCGATCGACGCGCGCTCGAGGAAGTGCAGGACGTTCCGCACCGGCGGGTCCTGTGCCAACGCGGGCATCACGGTGTTGAGCTTCGCGAGGAGCAGCGGGATGATCGCGATCCCCGCCGTGATGTGGAGCCCCTGCGTGAACTGGTAGAGCTGCACGGGCCGGGTCGGGAAGTGCATCCCGGGCAGCGGGTCCTGCAGCAGGTGGCTGTAGACGCCGGTCCCGAAGCAGATCAAGAACGCGATGCCGAGCAGCCGTCCGATGACGACCGCCGATCGCGCGTTCCGGTTCGGCGAGGCCATCGCCGACCGGGCATCGTGGAGGCTCTGCCGGACGAACGTCGGTAGCCTCGACCCACCATGCGTCTGCGTCCCGGCTCCCTGCTCCCGACCGTGCTCGCCGTCGTCGGCGTGCTGGCCCTCGCGGGCGTCATCGCCTTCGGGGTCACGCATCTGGGGTTCCTCCGGTCCGGTCATCGAACGTCATTCGTTGCGTGGACCCTGATCGCTTGGGCGGTCTTCGTCCTCGCGGTCCTCGCGCTCCGATCCGTCCCGGCGCGTCTGGTGACCATCATCGTCCTCGCGGGCGCCGTCGTCGTGGGACTCGCCGCACTGGCCGGTCCGCCGAACACCAGCACCGACTCTGCGCGCTACGCCTGGGACGGCATCGTGCAGCACGCCGGCATCTCGCCGTACCTGCACACCCCGCAGTCCGAGGCGCTCGCACACCTCCGACCCGACTGGCTGTTCCCGGACAAGGTGAACGGCACGTGCGAGAACCTGAAGCCGCGGCTGCACGGGCTCGGCGACGGGGCGAACGGCCACTGCGTCGCGATCAACCGCGTCGACGTGCCCACGATCTACCCGCCGCTCGCCGAGATGTGGTTCGCGCTCGTGCGGTCGGTCGTGCCGGCGACCGCGCAGTACATGCCGTTCCAGGTCGCCGGGCTGCTCGTGTCGCTCGGGGTCACCGCGGGGCTCCTGGTGGTCCTGCGGCGCCTGGGTCGTCCGGCCTGGTGGGCGGCGCTCTGGGCGTGGTCGCCCCTGGTCGCTTCCGAGGCGGTGACGAACTCGCACGTCGACGTGCTGGGGGCGGCACTCGCCACGGCCGGCGCGGTGCTCATCGCGTTCGGCCGTCCGGTCTTCGGCGGCATCGCCCTCGGAGCCGCGACCGCAGCGAAGCTCATCCCGGCGATCGTCTACCCGCCGCTGCTCGGTCGGTGGCGGAACTGGTGGGCGATCCCGGTCGGCATCGCCGTGTTCGGGCTCCTCTACGTGCCGTACGTCATCACCACCGGCGCGAAGGTGCTCGGCTACCTGCCCGGGTACCTGACCGAGGAGGGGTACGAGGACGGCTCCCGGTTCGCCCTCGTGTCACTCGTGGTCCCGGGTGACGCAGGAACCGTGGTCGTCGGGCTGGTCGTGCTCGTCGGCGCCGTGCTCGCGTGGCGCCTGTCCGACCCCTCCCGGCCCTGGTCCGGCGAGGTGCTCATGATCGGCGTGACCTTCCTCGCGGTCACCCCGCGCTACCCCTGGTACGCGCTGCTGCTCGTCCCGTTCGTGGTGCTGTCCGGCCGCTGGGAATGGTCGGCGATCGCGCTCGCGATCGCCCTGCGTGGGGTGTGGCCGTCGGTGGACGCGTACCGGTGGTGGCTCGGCGCGGCGATCCTGGTCATCGTGGTGGTGACGGTCATCCGGACGGACCGCTCGGACTGGATCCGCTGGCGCGACCGACTGCTCCCGGGGCGCGACCGGCGACTGCTCCCGGTGCGCGACCGGCGACCCGCCGTATCATCGCTGCCATGACGGCTCGCATGCTCCCGTCGACGGGACTGCTCCGTCGGGTCCGGCAGCCCTCCGCGCCACTCCCGGGCCGGCCGGAGGACGACGGCCTGCTCGACCGGTTCGGCCGACGGGCGGTCGACCTGCGCGTGTCGCTCACCGAGCGGTGCAACCTCCGGTGCACGTACTGCATGCCGGAGCAGGGGCTGCCGGTCATCCCGAACGATTCGCTGATGACCGCCGAGGAGATCGAACGGCTGGTCCGTCTGGGCGCAGCGCACCTCGGCATCCGCAAGGTCCGCTTCACGGGCGGCGAACCGCTGCTCCGCCGTGACCTCTCCGACGTCATCGCACGGACCGCCGCACTCGGGGTGGAGGTCTCGCTGACGACGAACGCGATCGGGCTCGCCGCACGCGCCGCCGATCTGCGCGCCGCCGGCCTCGACCGGATCAACGTCTCGCTCGACACCGTCGACCCGGACGTGTTCGCCGAGGTCACCCGGCGGCCGTTCCTCGACCGTGTCCTCGACGGCATCGCCGCCGCCGACGACGCCGGACTCGGCGTGAAGATCAACGCCGTCCTGCTCCGCGGCGTCAACGACCACCTCGCCCCCGACCTGCTCGCCTGGTGTCTGGAACGCGGCCACGAGCTCCGCTTCATCGAGCAGATGCCGCTCGACCCCGGACACGCCTGGGACGGCGACGACATGGTCACCGCTGCCGAGACCCGTACGCTGCTCGGCGACCGCTTCGTGCTGACGCCGCACGACGCCCCGCGGGACGGCGCTCCCGCCGAACGCTTCCGGGTCGCCGCACGGTCCACCGGCGACGAACTCGGCACCGTCGGCGTCATCGCGAGCGTCACCGAGTCGTTCTGCGCCGACTGCACCCGCACCCGCCTGACCGCCGAGGGCCACGTCCGCAGCTGCCTGTTCTCCGACGACGAGTCCGACCTGCTCGGCCCGATGCGGACGGGTGCGTCCGACGCCGACGTGCTCGACCTGTGGCGGCGGGCGATGTGGGCGAAGCCGCGGGACCACGGGGACGACGCCGACGGCATGGTGCACCCGTCCCGTGGCATGAGCGCGATCGGCGGCTGAGGTGACGACGATCCGCTTCTTCGCCGCGGCACGCGCTGCCGTCGGCCTCGACGAGACGACGACGGACGCCGGCACGCTCGACGACGCCCTGCGCTCCGTGCAGCCCGACGATCCCGAGCGCTGGACGGCCCTGCAGGAGCGGTGCTCGTACCTGGTCGACGGCGTGAGCACCCGCGACCGATCGACCCCGCTCACCGGTGTCGCACTCGTCGACGTGATGCCGCCCTTCGCCGGCGGCTGACCCGCACGTTCCGACCCATCACGCCCGCAGTGGTAGGCCGAATCGCGCGTGGTGGGTCGGAACTTCCGACCGCCTACGCGCGATTCGACTTCCCACGCTCGGATCGACCTACGACTCCCGTGGGCCGCGCAGGGCGACCCCCTAGGGGCTGACCGACAGGACGATGAACGCGGCGAAGATCACCAGGTGGACCCCGCCCTGCAACCGCGTCGCTCGTCCGGGCAACACCGTGAGCACCGCGGCGACGATGGTCAGCGCGAGCAGCACGATCTGCGCCGACCCGAGACCGAGCAGCAGTACCCCGTCGGTGAAGAACGAGGCGATCGCGATGGCCGGGATCGTCAGCCCGATCGACGCCATCGCCGATCCCATCGCCAGGTTCAGGCTCGTCTGGATCCGGTTGCGTGCAGCGGCCTTCGACGCCGCGATGCCCTCCGGAAGCAGGATGAGCAGCGCGATCACGACCCCGACGAACGACGGCGGGAACCCGACTGCGGCGACACCGGCCTCGATCGCGGGCGACTCCACCTTCGCCAGGCCGACCACGGTCACGAGCGCCAGGAGCAGCAGCCCGAGCGAGATCAGCGTCGCGCGTCCGGCGGGACGGTCGGCGTGCGCGTCCTCGGACTCCTCGAGGACCCCGCCGGACCGGTTCACGGGCAGGAAGAAGTCGCGGTGCGCCACGGTCTGGGTGACGACGAACAACCCGTAGAGCGCGAGGGACGCCAGCGCCACGAACACCAGTTGGACCGCGGTGAACGACGAGTCGGAGGTGCCGGTGGTGAACGTCGGCAGCACCAGCGTCAGCACCGCCAGCGCGGCGACGGTCATGGTCGCGGCGGAGGCGCCCTCCTGGTTGAACCGCACGGTGTTGTGCCGCAGGGTGCCGATCAGGATCGCGAGCCCGACGAGCCCGTTCATCGTGATCATCACCGCGGAGAAGACCGTGTCCCGCGCCAGCGTCTCGGCCTTGGCGCCACCGGAGCTGGAGAGCGCGATGATGAGGGCGACCTCGATGATCGTCACGGCGACGGCGAGCACGAGCGACCCGAAGGGTTCGCCGACGCGGTGTGCCACGACCTCCGCGTGGTGCACGGCCGCGAGCACCGTGCCGGCGAGGACGACCGCGACGAGGACGACGACCGCCGTCCCGAGGTCGTGCCGCCCGAACGAGACCACGAGCACGATCGCGGCGATCACGGGCACTGCGATGGGCCACGCCCGGAGGATCCTCGTCACCGGGCAATCCTGTCACCGTCGCGGTTCGTACACGTCCACTTCACCGACCGGCACCGCGATCCGGACGTCGTCACCGACCGCGAGCCCGAGCCGGCTGGCGACCGCCACGGTCAGGTCCGCGACGAGCTCCTGCGCACGGATGCGCACGAGTCCGTCCCGCGGCTCCAGCGCCGTCACGGACCGCAGCAGCCCGGTGCCGTCCCGGCCGACGACCGCGGCCGTCGGGTGGTAGGCCGCCAGACACGGACGGCCGGGAGGCTCGACCCGCGTCCGCCCCATCAGCTCGCCGCCGCCGTCCAGCGCGATCCCACCAGCGGTGGCGGTCCCGGCGAGCAGCACCAGTCCGGAGAACGCGGCGCCGAAGTCACTCGTCGGACGCCCGAGGACCTCGGCGGTCGTGCCGGACTCGACGACCCGGCCACGGTCGACGACGAGCACCCGGGTCGCGAGCGTGACGACCTCGATCGGGTCGTGCGTGACGAGCAGGCTGGGGCGCCCGGCGATCGCGGTCGCCAGGGCCGCCCGCACGCTGCCACGGGCCTCGACGTCGAGCGCGGAGGTGGGCTCGTCGAGCAGCAGCACGGCGGGATCGGCGGCGAGTGCCCGGGCGATCGCGACGCGCTGCGCCTGCCCGCCGGACAGGGTCGCGGGATCGCGGTCGGCCAACGCGACCGCGTCGACGAGTGCCAGGGCCCTGTCGGCGGCGACCCGTGCCTCCCGTCCGCGCCGACCGGTGGACCGCGGACCGTAGCCGACGTTGCCGGCCACCGACAGGTTCGGGAACAGGTCGGAGCGCTGCGCGACCAGACCGACCCGCCGTCGGTGCGGTGGCACGGGGCGACGGCCGCCGTCGACCGTGCTGCCGGCGATGTCGATCGATCCGGCGTCGAGTGCGAGCAGGCCGGCGACGGCCTCGACGATCGACGACTTGCCGGCGCCGTTCGGCCCGATGACCGCGACGCACTCGTCCGGTCCCACCTCGAGCGTGACGTCGACGTCGCGGTCCCGCAGGACCACGTGCGCGTGGAGCCCGCTCACGACCAGGCCGCCCGGGCTCCGGTGCGGATCGAGGTCACGCCGATCACGACGACGGCGACCACGACGAGCACGAGCGCCAGCGCGACGGCCGTGTCCGGGTCGACCTCCCGCTGCAGGTAGATCTCCAGCGGCAGGGTGCGGGTGACGCCCTCCAGGCTGCCGGCGAAGGTCAGCGTCGCACCGAACTCGCCGAGCGCCCTCGCGAAGCAGAGCACCAGGCCGGACGCGATGCCGGGCAGGGCGCGCGGGATCGTCACGGTGAACAGCACCCGTGTCGGCTCGGCACCGAGCGTGGACGCGATGCGCTCCAGCCGGTCGCCCCCGATCCGGAGCGAACCCTCGATCGCCGAGACGAGGAACGGCATCGCGACGAACGTCTGCGCCATCACGACCGCCGCCGTGGTGAACGCGATGCGGACGCCGTGGTCGGCGAGGAAGCCCCCGACGGACCCGATCCGGCCGAACGCCGCGAGGAGCGCGAGGCCGCCGACGACGGGTGGCAGGACGAGGGGCAGGAGCACGACGGCGCGCGCGACACCGACCCAGCGGGAGCGGACACGGGAGAAGACGACGGCGAGCGGGAGGCCGAGGACGAACGCGATGCCGGTCGCGGCCGCGGCGGTGCCGAGACTCAACCCCAGAGCGGTGAGGGACGAGGGTGCGGTGACGAGCGCGACGAAGGACGTCCAGTCCACCCGGCCGACCATCGCGAGCACCGGGACGACGACGAACAGTCCCCCGAGCACGGCCGGGACCGGCAACCACCACGGTGCCGCCGTGCCCGACCTGCTCGTCACGGTGCGCCGAAGCCCGCCGTCGTGAGCACCTTCTCGCCCTCGGCCGAGCGGACGTACGCGCTGAACGACTTCGCGAGCGCGGCGTTCGACGAGCCCCGCACGACGCCGATCGGGTACGTGTTCACCGCGCTCTTCGAGGCGTCGAAGGACACTCCGTCCACCTTGTCACCCGCGCCCTTGACGTCCGTGACGTAGACGAGCCCGGCGTCGGCCTGTCCCGACTCGACCTTGCCGAGGACGTCCGTGACGGACTGTTCCTCGCTGACCGGGTGCAGGGTGACGCCGGCCGCCTGCTCGACCTTCTCGGTCGCGGCACCGCACGGCACCGGGGCCGCGCACGTGACGACCTGCAGACCGGATGCGGTGAGGTCGTCGAGGCTCGTGATCTTCTTCGGGTTCCCCGGGGCGACGGCGATCTGCAGCACGTTGGTGGCGAACGCCGGGGTGCTGCCGCTGATCAGGTCGGCCTTGGTGAGCTTCGTCATGTTCGCTTCGTCGGCGCTCGCGAACACGTCGGCCGGCGCACCGTTCTGGATCTGCGTGACGAGGTCGCTCGAGCCGGCGAACGAGAACGTCACCGTCGTCCCGGGGTGCGCGTCCTCGTAGTCCGATCCCAGCTCGGTGAACGTCTTCTGCAGCGAAGCGGCAGCGAACACGGTGATCGTGCCGGTGGGGCCCGCGCTGGCGCTCGCGCTGCTGCTGTCCGTCGCGGTGCCGGCTCCGGTACCGCCCGTGCTGCATCCGGCCAGGACGACGGCGACGACAGCGGCCGTGACGGCAGCGGCGATGGTCTTCGTACGCATTCGGTCTCCCACCTCATTGACCGCATCCGCGGATCGACTGAGCCAGCCTATCCGCAGATGCGTTCACACAGTGGGGAGTCCCTCGCGGACCCACGCCTGCATCCCACCGTCGAGGATCGTCGTCGGACGATCGGCGGACGCCGCCCAGGCGACGGCGCGCGGACCCCGTGCGCACACGACGACCACCGGGCTGCCGTCGTCCGGGAGCTCCTCCGGTGGGACCGCCCCGGTGATGACGCCACCGGCGCGCTCGGCCGGGGTCCGGACGTCGACGACCACCACGGGATCGGCGCCGTCCGCGATGCGTGCCGCGAGGGACGCCGGCGAGATGCGATCCCCGGGTGCGAGCTCGGGAGCATCCGGTCGTCGCGACCCCGGACCTCGTCGGAGCGGGCTCTCGGTCCACCGCCACCGACGGGCATCCACGCTGAGCACCCGACCGAGCAGCGGCTCCCCGAGTCCGGCGACGAGTGCGGTCACCTGTGCGGCCATCACCGAGCCCACCGCACCGCAGAGCGCCGGCAGGACCCCGTCGAGCGCGCACGAGCCCTCGTCCGGTCGCACCTCCGGGTGCAGGTCGTGGAAGTCCACCACGCGGTCGTCGAACACGGAGACCTGCCCGTCGTAGCCGAGCACCGTCCCCCACACGAACGGGACGCCGTGCTGTGCGCACGCGTCCGAGACCGCTCGCGTGACGACGACCGAGTCCGCGGCGTCGACCACGACGTCGTGCCCGGCGACGAGGTCCGCGTGGAAGGAGCCGATGACGGCGTCGACCCGGCACTCGGGGTCGACCGCACGGACACGAGCAGCGGCGACCTCAGCCTTCGGCACCCCGATGTCCGCGGTGCCGAAGAGCGTCTGCCTGGCGAGGTTCGACGCGTCGACGACGTCGGGATCGACGATCGTCAGCCGGGCGATGCCGCTCCCGGCCAGGTACGCCACGACCGGGGCGCCGAGGCCACCGGCACCGACGACGAGCACACGTGCGGCGGCCAGCCGTTCGAGGACGGGATCACCACCGGCGTCGAGCGCGGCGGTGCGGGACCCGAGGCGACGGCGTGCAGGGGTCAGTTCTCCGCGCCGGTCAGTCGTCGGCATCCGGCGTCTCCACGGTGACCATCGTCGCCTTCACGGATGCGACGGCGACCGACCCGACCTCGAGCCCGAGGTCGCGGACCGCCTCTGCGCTCATCAGCGAGACGACCCGGTGCGGACCGCACTGCAGTTCGACCTGGGCCATGACGGTGTCGACGACGAGGTCCGTCACGATGCCGACGAAGCGGTTGCGCGCCGAACTCCGCACCGACGCCGCCGGATCGGGCAGCGACGCCCCGTGGGTCTTGGCGTGCGTGGCGAGCTCGCGCCCGTCGACCACCGCGCGACCGGCGTCGTCGACGAGTCGTGAGAAGGTCCCGTTGTCGACGAGCCGCCGGACGGTGTCGTCGCTCACACCGAGGTAGCGGGCGGCGTCCTTGATGCGCAAGCGGCTCATGCCCAGACCCTAACCCGTGACCGCGACCCGTCGGTTCCTGTGAGGGCTCCGAATCCGAATGTGACATTCACAGCCAGGCACGCCGATTCGCCAGGGCCCCACCCAGGGGCTGTCGCTACCGTCGAGCACGTGAGTTCCCCCCGCACCGGCAGCATCCGGGTGCCCCGTCCGATCGACGCACCCGAGGTCCGTTCGCGGCTGCGTGGTGCCGCCGGGGTGCTCGGCCTGTCGGTCGTCCGGACGCCGGAGCTCTCCGTAGGCGCGATCGGTGCGCTGGTCTCAGCGGCCTTCGCCTGGGTGCCGTCGCTCTGGTACGACGAAGCCGCGACCGTCACCAGCGCCCAGCGCTCCTGGCCGCAGCTCTGGGCCGAACTGCACTCGGTGGACGCCGTGCACGGGCTCTACTACGCGCTCATGCACGTGTGGTTCTGGCTCGTCGGGTACACCCCGTTCACCCTCCGCTTCCCGAGCGCGCTCGCCATCGGCGTCGCCGCCGGTCTCGTCGTCGCCCTCGGCCGACGGCTGGGCGGCCGACGACTCGGGATCGTCGCCGGTCTGGTGTTCATCGCGCTCCCCCGCGTGCAGTGGGCCGGCAGCGAGGGCCGACCGTACGCCACCGTCACCGCGCTCTCGGTCTGTCTGACCCTCGTCGGGCTCACGGCGGTGCGTCGGACCCGCGCGAACGGACGGCATCCCGTCCAGTGGTGGATCGCGTACGGCGCGCTCGCCGCCGTCGCCGTGACGCTCAACGTCTACCTCGCGCTGGCGGTCGTCGCGCACGCGGTCGTCCTGCTCTGGACGCTCGCGGCCCGCAGGTCCGCCGTTCGTCGATCCGCGCTCTCGGAACGGGGCGGCTCGATGCCCGCACCGCTGGTCACACGGCGCGCACTCGTCCGCTGGGCGATCGCCGGGGTGGCCGCGGCCGTCGTGGTGTCGCCCTTGGTGATCGAGGTCGCGTCGCAGTCGAAGCAGGTCGCCTGGATCGCCGGCATCACCTCTCGAACCGTCGCCCAGGTCTTCGCCACCGCCTGGTTCGGTGGCGAAGACGCCTACGCAGCGGTCGCATGGGCGCTGCTGGCCGTCGGCGTCGTCACCGCGCTGGTGTCCGCACATCGGGCATCTCCGTCCGTCCGTGACCTGTTCCGCGCACAGACCGTCCGCGTCGCGCTCCCCCTGGCACTCGTCCCGACCATCGTGCTGGTCGGCGCGACCGCCCTCGGCGAGCACCTGTACTCGCCGAAGTACGCCAGCCTGAGCCTGCCGTTCGTCGCCATCCTGATCGCCCTGGCGCTGACCGCGATCCGCCCGCGGGTGTGGCTGTCCGCGTCCGTCGCAGCACTCCTCGTCCTGTCGCTCCCGTCCGCCTACGACGTCAAGACACCGACGTCCAAGCAGGACTCGACGTGGGCGAAGGCCGCGTCGATCATCGCGTCGGTTCGGGACGCCCGACCGGACGCCGACGAGGGCGTGATCTTCGGCAGCGTGTACAAGCACCCGGGGGCCACGTCGGACATCATCCGTGTGTCCTACCCGTGGGCGTTCACCGGCATGACCGACCTCGGCGTCCGGAAGAACGGCGCGGAGTCCGGCGTCCTGTGGAACCAGACCGGCGACCTCGCCACGACGGTCCCCGCTCGGCTCGACGACATCGACACCGTGTGGTTCGTCGGCGGGACCTCGCGGAACATCGAACCGGAGGCCGCGTCCGTCCTCGCCGAGCACGGGTTCAGCGCCCGCGAGCACTGGAAGACCGGCACCGTGATCATGACCGAGTACGTCCGCGCCTCCTGACACGAGCCCCGTTGGCAGCCCGGTGTGGGATGCTGCCGGGATGCGCCACGACGTCCGACCGATCGCTCTGTCCGACGCCGACCGGCTCGCCGACCTCCTCGTCGAGAACCGCGCGTACCTCGCACCGTGGGACCCGGTGCGCCAGGACACCTTCTTCACCGCCGACGGGCAGCGCGCCGAGATCCTCGCGTGCGTCCGACGTCGCGAGCGGGGACAGATGCTGCCGCTCGTGATCACCACCGACGACGTCGTCGTGGGGCGCCTGAACATCAACTCGATCGTCCTCGGCGCGTTCATGTCGGGGACGCTCGGGTACTGGGTCGCCGAGGAGTCCGCCGGACACGGGGCCGCCACCGCCGCCGTGGGGCTCGCGGTGCGACGTGCCTTCGACCAGCTCGGGCTGCACCGGGTCGAGGCGGGGACGCTGCCGCACAACGCACGGTCGCAGCGGGTCCTCGAGAAGAACGGCTTCGAGCGGTACGGCTACGCGCGGCGGTACCTCAGGATCGCCGGCGAGTGGCAGGACCACGTCTTGTTCCAGCGACTGTCCGACTGACGGCCCGACCGTCGATCCTGTTCCTGGGCTCAGTGCACGACGCGTGCCGACGCCGGTCCCGGGCTCAGTGCACGACGCGTGCGCCGTGCACCGGGCCGGTGGCGCGGACCGCGACCATGCCGATGGCGCTCAGCGCGACCTGGACCTCGAGCGCGGTGTCCGTGTCGGCGACGAGGAACGCCACCGTCGGTCCGCTGCCGGAGACGATCCCGGCGAGCGCTCCGGACTTCTCGCCGAGCTCCAGGGTCTTCGCGAGCGCGGGCTGCAGTCGCATCGCCGGTGCCTGCAGGTCGTTGTGCAGGCAGTCCGCGAGCAGGTCGGGGTCCCCCGCGCGCAGTGCCTGCAGCACGTTCGCCTCGACCACCGGGTTCGACGGGGCCGGGGCGATGTCGGCGCGGTAGCGTTCGCGGTGCTCGTCGAGCGCGCGGTACACGGCCGGCGTGGAGAGCCCGTCGCCGCTCAACCCGAGGACCCAGTGGAACTCACCCTTCGCCAGCGCCGGGCTGAGCTCGTCGCCGCGGCCGGTCCCCACGGCGGTCCCGCCGACGAAGGCGAACGGCACATCGGCCCCCAGCTCGGCGGCGAGCCGCAGGAGTTCGTCCCGCCCGAGCGCGGTGCCCCAGAGCGTGTCGACGGCGAGGAGCGTCGCGGCCGCGTCCGCTGACCCGCCGCCCATGCCGCCCGCCACCGGGACCTGCTTGTCGATCGTCAGCCGGACACCGCCCTGGTACCCCGCCGACTCGGCCACGAGCCGGGCAGCACGGATCGCGAGGTTCGTGTCGTCCACGGGCACCGCCGACGTGTCGATCGGGCCGGTGAACCGCACCGAGAAGTCATCGGCGGGTTCGGCGACGACGTCCTCGAACAGCGACACCGCCTGGTAGGCCGTGGCGACGTCGTGGTAGCCGTCCTCCTGCAGAGCGCCGACGGAGAGGAACACGTTGATCTTGCCGGGAGCGCGCGTCCGCACGCGGGTCGGTGCGGCCAGCGAGGTCATACGACCAACCTATCCCGCGCGCGCTGCGGTGAAACCCCGCTCCAGGTCGGCCAGGATGTCGTCCGGGTGCTCCAGGCCGATCGACAGCCGGATGAGCCCGTCACCGACGCCCGCCGCAGCCCGCTGCTCGGTCGTCATCTGCACGTGGGTCGTCGACGCGGGGTGCACGACGAGCGACCGGACGTCGCCGATGTTCGACACGTGGTCGAACAGCTCGAGGGCGCCGACGAAGCGCCGACCGGCCTCGACTCCCCCGGCGAGGTCGAACGCCATCACCGCGGACGGCCCTGCGGGGACGTAACGCTGCTGGAGGTGGTGCCACGGCGAGTCCGGCAGCCCGGCGTAGTGCACGCGGTCCACCTGGTCGTGTGCGTCCAGCCACGTGGCCACCGTCGCCGCGTTCGACACGTGCCGGTCCATCCGGAGCGACAGGGTCTGGATGCCCTGCAGCACGAGGAACGCGTTGAACGGGGCGATCGCGGGACCGAGGTCGGCGGCG
This sequence comes from Microbacteriaceae bacterium PS02333, assembly GCA_029959665.1. GTDB lineage: Bacteria > Actinomycetota > Actinomycetes > Actinomycetales > Microbacteriaceae > Curtobacterium > Curtobacterium guangdongense. Next base: position 1,933 of record JASCOI010000079.1, on the reverse strand, counting down.
ACCTTCGTCCTGGTGCGCATGATGAACGCCCGGTTCCCGAACCGCTCGGCGAAGTTGGTCCCCGCGAAGCCAGAGTCGAGCGTCGTCAGCTGCGGGTACTTCTCGGCGTGCGCCGCCCAGTCGAACGTGCCGCCGTCGACCAGCAGCCCGGCGATCGCGCTGCCGTGTCCAGCGAGGTACTTCGTCGCCGAGTGCACGACAATGTCCGCGCCGTGCTCGAACGGACGGACCAGGTAGGGCGTCGCGATCGTGTTGTCGACGATGAGCGGCACACCGGCGTCGTGCGCGACCCCCGCCACGCCCGCGAAGTCGAGGACGTCGCCGCGCGGGTTCGGGATCGACTCGCCGAAGAACGCGCGGGTCTCCGGGCGGACGGCCGCTGCCCACTCGTCGAGGTCGGTCGGGTCCTGCACGAAGGTGAACTCGATGCCGAGGTCCCGGAGCGTCGAGGCGAACAGCGTGTACGTGGCGCCGTACAGCGACGCACTCGAGACCACGTGCGCGCCGGCCCGGGCGACTCCGAGGATCGCCAGGGTGGTCGCCGCCTGACCCGAGGCCGTTGCCAGGGCACCGACACCGCCCTCGAGGTCCGCGATCCGTCGTTCGAGCGCTGCCGCCGACGGGTTGTTGACGCGCGAGTAGGTGTGGCCGGGGACGTCGAGCATGAAGCGCCCCGCTGCCTCCTCCGACGACGGGTACACGAAGGCGGCGCTCTGCGCGATCGGCGGCACGTTCCCGCCGAACCCGGGATCGGCCTTGAAGCCGGCGCGGATCTGCCGGGTCTCGAACGCCCAGCCCTCTTCCGTCGTCCCCATCAGGCAGGAACCACCGAGGACCTGACCAGTGGGATGACCTGCTCGCCGAAGCGCTCCATCTCCTCGAGCTGCGGCGAGAACTGCAGCAGGAGCGTGTCGACGCCGACGTCCTCGTACTCACGGATGCGTGCCGCCACCTGCGCAGGCGTCCCGACGAACTGCGGCCGCAGCCCGCGGTTCGACACCGAGTAGTCCTCGAGCGACGGCACGTGCTCGAGCTGCGACTTCGAGATGAAGTCCTGGTACGACTCGTACGCCTTGCCGTGCTGCACGTCGGTGATCCGCGCGAGCTCTGCCTGCGCCTCTTCCTCGGTCTCGCGCACGATCGCGTACGCGGCCATGCCGAACGCCTCGAACGGCGGCAGGCCGGCGTCCGCACGACGACGACGCATCTCCGCGATCTTCGTCCGGAGCTCCTCGACCGTGCCGCCGTGGGTCACGTAGGCGTCCGCGTAGTGCGTGATGCTCGCCTTGCCCGCTTCGCTCTCGCCGCCGGCGTAGATGCGCGGGGTGACCCGAGGCTTCGGCTCCAGGTGAGCGTTCTCGATGTCGTAGTACTCACCGTGGAACGAGTACGGGGTCTCCCGCCACAGGCCCTTCATGATCTCGACGAACTCCGCCGTGCGCTTGTAGCGGTCGTCGTGCTCCGAGAAGATGCCGCCGTACTGGCGCGCCTCCTCGGCCCACCAGGCGCTCACCACGTTGAACGTGAAGCGGCCTCCGGAGATGTCGTCGATCGTCGCCGCCTGCTTCGCCGTGACGGCCGGCAGGTGGTACCCGGGCCGCATCGCCGCCATGATCTCCAGGCGCTCGGTCGTCGCCGCGATGGCCGCGGCGAGCGCCCATGCCTCCAGGCTCGGCGCGGCCGTGCCCTTGATGTCGTTGAGGTTCAGCTCCGGCACCAGGGTCAGGTCGAAGCCGATGCGCTCGGCGCGCTGCGCCAACCGCTTCACGTAGTCGAAGGTGACCGGCATGTGCTCGTCGTCGACGTTGCGCAGCCAGCCGCCGAAGAGCGGGGTCCAGTATCCGAATCGCACGGGGTGAGTTCCTTGGGGAGGTGAGGAGGGTCGGGGGGGGGGGGGGGGGGGGGGGGGGGGGGCCCCCCCGCCCCCCCGGGG
>JASCOI010000078.1 GCA_029959665.1 Microbacteriaceae bacterium PS02333 | reverse complement strand
CGCGGCCCCGCGGCCGCCCGGCGAGCCCCCGCCCGCCCCCCCGCGGGGTGGGGGGCCCGTCCTCATCTGCGTGTGCCTAGAGCGCCGCGCACTCCGCACAGACCGGGCCGAGCTTCGACTCGTGGTCGAGCTGCGAGCGGTGCTTCACGAGGAAGCACTCCACGCACGTGAACTCGTCGACCTGCGGGGGGAGCACGACGACGTCGAGGTCGACGTCGCTGAGGTCCTGACCGGCCAGCTCGAAGCTGCCCGGGTTGTCGGAATCATCATCGACGACCCCCGACATCTTGTCGGGCACGCGCTCCTTGAGGGCCTCGATCGACTCCGAGTCGGAGTTGTCGTCGGTCTTCCGGGGGGCGTCGTAATCGGTGGCCATGCCCATCCATTTCTCGTATCGAGAGGTCGTCGCCGGAGATCGGCGGCGACAGTATCCAACACGCGCCGCCCTGATGCAAACTGAACGTCGGGTGGCTCGTCGTGCCCGTGCAACCAGGCGTTGGCCCGATCCATTCCCGTCGGCCGGGAAACGCTCGACGACATCCACGATCCGATGACGGCGCGCGGCGCGCGCCTCCCCGGAATCCGGTCCGACGCGCTGCATACTTCCCGGGTACGAGGCACGACCGTACGCGACGCTGGGAAGGCGGAACCATGCAAGACGTGAGAGTCATCGGGGTGGAATCCGGGGCACTCCTGCTCGCGACCGACGGCGGCAGCGAGTTCCGGTTGCCCGTCACCTCGTCGCTGGCGGGGCAGGTCCGACAGGCGAACCCGGACGGCACGCCGCAGAAGCGCGTGTCCCCGAAGGACGTCCAGGCCCGCATCCGCGGTGGTGCCGACGCGGCCGAGGTCGCAGCAGCGCTCGACGTCGACGTCGAGTACGTCCGTCGCTTCGAGGGCCCCGTCCTCGCGGAGCGCGCGTTCATCCTCGACGCCGCGCACCGCGTCCCGGTCACGCCCGTCGACGACGCCACACCGGACACCTTCGGCGAGGCGATCACCGCCCGGCTCGAGTCCGGCGACGCCACCGGTGTCGCGTGGTCGAGCTGGAAGCACGCGGAGAACGGCTGGCAGGTGCAGGTCCGTTACACCGCCGCCGAGGTCGAGCACGACGCCCAGTGGCACTTCGACCCGAAGACCTCCACGCTGACGCCGGACAACGGCGACGCGCACCGGCTGTCGCACACCGAGGACGAGGGGCTCGCACCGCGGCTCCGCGCCGTCGAGTTCGACCAGCAGGACACCGACGGCACCCGGTTCGACTCCGGTGCGTTCCGTGTCGACGAGCCGGACGAGGACGTCACGAACCCCGAGGTCGCCGAGCGTGCCCCGCTCCGGGCGCCGCTCCCCCGCATCGGTGCGGCTCAGATCGAGGAACGCGCACCGGGCAACGAGACCGCCGATCTGCTCGAGGCGCTCCGCCGTCGCCGCGGGGAACGCGAGTCCGTGTCGTTCGCCGACCAGCAACAGGACGAGTCGCGAGGGTCCATCAGCGTCGTCGACATCCCACTGCAGGGCTTCGAGGACCAGTCGGACACCGCACCGCAGGCGGACCAACGTCCGTCGTCGGCGCCGGAGTCGGAAGGACGGCAGGAGCGCAAGAAGCGCAATCGCCGATCGATGCCCAGCTGGGACGAGATCGTCTTCGGCACCCGTCCGGAAGAGGACTAGCCCTCCTGGCAGAGGACTAGCCGGCGAAGGCCCCTGCGAGGCGCAGGGGCACGCCGACCTCGTCGTCGGTGAGCGCGCCGTGTTGGCCGATCATCCGCTTCGGGTCCTTCCGCGGGTCGAGGTCGCGGTCGTCGTTGAACGCCCACGAACCGCGCGCGACGACGACCACGTCGCCGATCCGCGGACGGACCTCGTCGGCGACGGCGCCGAACCAGTTCGCGGCGATCGCCTCGTCCTTGCTCGCCACGTACGCCCGCTTGCCGTACTTCGTGCGCCAGGCCTCGACGAGGGCCGGTACGTCGGTGCCGGGCGCCACGGTGAGCTGCCGGCAGCGCGGATCCCCCGCGACGCCGACGACGTCCACGAGCAGGTCGGGGTCGATCGCGATGTTCGACTCCTCCGGCACGTCGAGGATGCCGTGGTCCGCGGTGACGACGATGCCGACGTCCGCCGCGACGCGTGCGACCAGGCGCGCGAGTTCCGCGTCGAGCACCTCGAGCGACGCGGTCCACCGATCGGACTGCCACCCGTGCTTGTGGGCGATCGAGTCGAGCTCCGGGACGTAGAGGTACACGAGCGACCTGCCGACGAGGGTCTCCGCGATCGCGGCGTCGACCCGCTGGGCGATCGTGTCGGCGGGGACGTAGCGTGCGCCGCCGAGGACGTTCGCCGTCATCCCGGACGACCGGTAGCGGGCTGGGCCGACCACGACTGGGTCCACGCCGACCTCGGACGCCGCGGTGAACAGGGTCGACGAGCGGAGCCAACCGGCCGGGACCTCGTCGTCCCACCCGCCGAGCATGTTCATGACCAACTCGGTGTCCGGGTTCCACCCGCTGTACCCGACGACGCCGTGCGTGCCGGGAGACCGACCGGTCGTCAGGGTCGACAGCGCGGCAGCGGTCGTCGTGGGGAACCCGCTCCGCAGGCGCTTCCGGGAGGCCGCCAGGAACCGGGCGTGCCCGGCACGCGCGCCGAGCGCACCGGCCCCCAGGCCGTCCACCAGGACGACGACCGCGGAACGGGCGGGGCGGAGGGTGATCCGGGCCTCCAGGCCGTGCTCACGCACCCATGCGTCGTCGACGGCACCGAGCGCCACCAGGCAACTCGGGAGCACGTCGGCGAGGTTCGCGGTGTCGTCGGGGGCCGTCGGTAGGCTTTGGGGCACCCCCCGATCCTCCCAGAAAGGTCCCATGGCACGCACGGACGCAGTCGGTCTGCCCGACGGTGAGCGCATCGAGGACGTCGACGTCTCCGAGGAGATGCAGGGCTCCTTCCTCGAGTACGCGTACTCCGTCATCTACTCACGCGCGCTCCCGGACGCCCGCGACGGACTGAAGCCGGTGCAACGCCGGATCCTGTACCAGATGGCCGAGATGGGCCTCCGACCGGACCGCGGCCACGTGAAGAGCGCCCGCGTCACCGGCGAGGTGATGGGCAAGCTGCACCCGCACGGCGACGGCGCGATCTACGACGCCCTGGTGCGGATGGCACAGCCGTTCACGATGCGTGTGCCGCTGGTGGATGGACACGGCAACTTCGGGTCGCTCGACGACGGTCCGGCCGCTGCCCGGTACACCGAAGCGCGCCTGGCTGAGCCGTCGATGGCGATGACCGAGGGCCTCGGCGAAGACGTCGTCGACTTCGTCCCGAACTACGACAACCAGATCATGCAGCCGGGCGTGCTCCCGGCCGCGTTCCCGAACCTGCTCGTCAACGGCGCGTCGGGCATCGCGGTCGGCATGGCCACCAACATGGCACCGCACAACCTCGGCGAGGTGGTCGAGGCCGCGAAGCACCTGCTGATGAACCCGCAGGCCTCGCTCGAAGAGCTGATGGAGTTCGTGCCGGGCCCTGACCTCCCCTCCGGCGGCACGATCGTGGGGCTCTCCGGCGTGCGCGACGCCTACGCCTCCGGCCGCGGGACGTTCCGGACGCGCGCCAAGGTCGCCGTCGAGAACCTCACTCCACGGAAGACCGGCCTCGTCGTCACCGAGCTGCCGTACCTCGTCGGTCCGGAACGCGTGATCGAGAAGATCAAGGACGGTGTCCAGTCGAAGAAGCTCGTCGGCATCTCCGACGTCAACGACCTCACCGACCGCAACCACGGGCTCCGGCTCGTCATCGGCATCAAGTCCGGGTTCAACGCCTCCGCCGTGCTCGAGCAGCTGTACAAGCACACCCCGCTCGAAGAGGGCTTCGGCATCAACAACGTCGCGCTCGTCGGCGGGTCACCGCGCACGCTCGGACTGCGCGAGCTCCTCGACGTGTACGTGCAGCACCGGCTGGCGGTCGTCACGCGGCGCTCGGAGTACCGCCTCGCGCGGCGACGAGAGCGACTGCACCTCGTCGAGGGCCTCCTCGTCGCGATCCTCGACATCGACGAGGTCATCGAGGTCATCCGGTCCTCGGACGACTCGGAAGCCGCGCGCTCCCGCCTGCAGGACGTCTTCGACCTGTCCGAGGTGCAGGCGGAGTACATCCTCGAGCTGCGCCTCCGTCGCCTGACGAAGTTCTCGCGCCTCGAGCTCGAGGGCGAGCGCGACCAGCTCCTCAGCGAGATCGCCGCGCTCGAGGAACTGCTGGCGTCGGACGAACGACTCCGCGCCCAGGTCGCGCTCGAGCTCACCGAGGTGTCGGACAAGTTCGCGACGCCACGGCGGACGCTCCTGACCGAAGCCGACGCACCCGTCCGCGGTGGCAAGAAGGCCGTGGTGAACCCCGAGGACCTGCAGGTCGCGGACTCCCCGTGCCGCGTGCTCCTGTCCACCACGGGTCGACTCATCCGCGTCGACATCCCGACGTCGGAGCTCGGCATCGTGCGGGTGCCGAAGCGGTCCAAGCACGACGCCGTCCTCGCCACCGTGGTCAGCTCCGTGCGCGGGCAGGTCGGCGCGCTGACCTCGACCGGACGCATCGTGCGGTTCTCCCCCGTCGACGTCCCGGCCGTCCCACCGGCAGCCGTACGGCTCGACGCGGGCGTCCGGGTGAACGACTACCTCGGCATCCCACGGAACGAGACCGTGGTCGCGATCGTCGACCTGTCCGGCGCCACCGAGCACTCGCTCGCGATCGGCACGGCCCAGGGCGTCGTGAAGCGTGTCGTCCCGGGAGCGTGGCCGGACAAGCCCGAGTTCGTCGCCATCGGCCTGAAGCCAGGCGACGCCGTGGTCGGTGCCGCCCAGTCGCCGGAGTCCGACGACCTGGTCTTCATCACCTCGAACGCCCAGCTGCTGCGCTTCGGTGCGTCCGTCGTCCGGGCGCAGGGGCTCCCGGCCGGCGGGGTGGCGGGGGTCTCCCTCGCCGCTGACGCCCGGGTCATCTGGTTCGGCGCCGTCGCCCCGTCCGAGGACGCCGTCGTCGCCACGGTCTCCATGTCGTCGTCGGCGCTGCCCGGCACCGACACCGGGCGCGCCAAGGTCTCGTCGCTGTCGGAGTTCCCCGGCAAGGGCCGTGCGACGCAGGGCGTGCGGGCACATGCGTTCCTGAAGGGCGAGGACGGGCTCAGCGTCGCGTGGGCGGGCATCGCTCCGCCGCACGCCGTGGGTTCGGACGGCGCTGCGCGGACCCTGCCGGACTGGCTGTCGAAGCGTGACGGGTCCGGGAGTCCGCTCGAGGCCGTCATCGCGTCCATCGGCGGCAGCGCGGCGACGCTCGACGGCACGCGCGGCGAGGCGTAGGCGCGCACCGCGCCCGCGCGCCACCGTGCTGCCGCGCGGCGCGCCACCGGCCGCCGAGGTTTCGCGTTGAGCGACGTTCCTCGGGCCCCGGAGCCCGCGAAGTGTCGCTCAGCGCGAAACAGCGCCCCTGCTACACGTCGATGCGGTCGTGGTCGAGGCCCTCGCCCGCCAGGATGAACTCCTTGCGCGGGGCCACGTCGTTGCCCATCAGCAGCTCGAAGACCTTCGCGGCGCCCTCGGCATCGGACACGTTCACACGGCGGAGCGTCCGGTGCGCGCGGTCCATGGTCGTCTCCGCCAGCTGGTCCGCGTCCATCTCGCCGAGCCCCTTGTAGCGCTGGATCGGCTCCTGGTACTTCTTGCCCGACTTCTCCAGCTTCTTCAGCACTGACTGGAGTTCCTGCTCGGAGTAGGTGTACAGCGTGTCGTTCGGCTTGCCGCGGTTCACCACCACGACCCGGTGCAGCGGCGGCACGGCTGCGAACACGCGCCCCTGCTCGATCATGGGCCGCATGTAGCGGAAGAAGAGGGTGAGCAGCAGCGTGCGGATGTGCGCGCCGTCGACGTCGGCGTCCGACATGATGATGACCTTGCCGTACCGGGCCTGGTCGAGCTCGAACGTCCGACCGGAGCCCGCGCCGATCACCTGGATGATCGATGCGCACTCGGCGTTCGAGAGCATGTCGGACACGGACGCCTTCTGGACGTTGAGGATCTTGCCGCGGATCGGCAGCAGCGCCTGGTACTCACTGTTACGCGCGAGCTTGGCGGTGCCGAGCGCGGAGTCGCCCTCCACGATGAAGAGCTCGGTGCCGGCGACGTCGTTGGAGCGGCAGTCGGCGAGCTTCGTCGGCAGCGACGAGTTCTCGAGCGCGTTCTTCCGGCGCTGGGTCTCCTTGTGGGCGCGCGCGGAGATACGGGACTTCATCTCCGAGACGACCTTCTCGAGCAGTGTCGCCGCCTGGGCCTTCTCGGTGCGCTGCGTCGACGTGAGGATCTCCGTCATGCGCTTCGACACGACCTGGTCGACGATCTTGCGGACCGCCGGGGTACCGAGGACCTCTTTCGTCTGTCCTTCGAACTGCGGCTCCGGCAGCCGGACGGTGAGCACGGCGGTCATGCCGGCGAGCACGTCGTCCTTGTCGAGCTTGTCCTGGCCGACCTTGAGCTTGCGGGCGTTCGCCTCGACCTGGGCCCGGACGGCCTTCATCACACCGCTCTCGAACCCGACTTGGTGGGTGCCGCCCTTCGGGGTCGCGATGATGTTGACGAAGCTGCGGAACACCGTCTCGTAGCCGCCGCCCCAGCGGAGTGCGAGGTCGACCTCGCAGGAGCGCTCGACGTCCGTGGAGACCATGTGGCCCTTGTCGTCCAACATCGGGACGGTCTCGGTGAAGGTCCCGGTGCCTTGGACACGCCAGACGTCGGTGATCGCGGAGTCCGGCGCGAGGTGCTCGACGAACTCGCTGATGCCGCCCTCGTAGCGGAATCGCTCGACCACGGGACCACTCTCGAGCGAGACACCGGTCGCCGCCGCACGCTCCGCCGCTGCCTGGATCGCTGCCGGACGCTCGTCGGTGATCGTCAGCCCGAGCCCCGGCACCAGGAACGCCGTCTGGCGCGCCCGGTTCACGAGGTCGGACATGCTGAACGCTGCGTCCTTCGTGAAGATCTGCCGGTCGGCCCAGTAGCGGATGCGCGACCCGGTCACGTTCTTCTTGACCTTGCCGACGACCTTCAGCTCGCTGCCGGAGGTGAACGGCGTGAACGGCGCGTCCGGTCCGATGCCGGCAGCGTCGTCGAACACGCCGGGCTCGCCACGGTGGAACGACATCGCGTAGGTCTTGCCGTCCCGGTCGACCTCGACGTCGAGGCGCTCCGACAGCGCGTTCACCACCGACGCACCGACGCCGTGCAGCCCGCCCGAGGCCGCGTACGACCCCGAACCGAACTTGCCGCCGGCGTGCAGCTTGGTGAAGACGACCTCGACACCGGTGAGGCCGGTCTTGGGTTCGACGTCGACCGGGATGCCACGAGCGGTGTCCGAGACCTGCACGGAGCCGTCCGGGAACAGCCGGACCCCGATCTCGTCACCGTGCCCGGCGAGGGCTTCGTCGACCGAGTTGTCGATGATCTCCCACAGGCAGTGCATCAGCCCGCGGGAGTCGGTCGACCCGATGTACATGCCGGGACGCTTCCGTACTGCCTCGAGCCCTTCGAGGACGGAGAGATGGCGTGCGGAGTAGTCGGAGCTCACCTCCTGAGCCTACCGAGCACCCCGGACAACACCGTCGGGACACTCGGACTGGGGACAGTCGATCCGCGCTGAGCGAAATGGGGGGTCCGCAATGCGACGTATCCAGGCAGCACGTGTTGAAATGGGTGGACCATCAAGGCACCACCTGCGATCCGTGAGGAGCACAGCAATGACCCAGACCGTGCAGGACCCCTCCATCGACGAACTCAGCAGCCACCAGCTCACGGCTGCCGACCGCTGCGACAGCTGCGGGGCGCAGGCCTACATCCGAGCCACCATGGCCAGCGGTGAACTGTTCTTCTGCGCCCACCACGGCGCCGAGTTCAAGGACAAGCTCGCCGCGACCGCGATCGAGTGGCACGACGAGAGCAGCCGACTCTACGAGTCGAAGTAGGTCGCGTCCGACGCGACCGCACAGCGAACGGGAGGCCCGGTTCCCGGTGGTACCGGGGCCTCCTGTCATGCGTGTGGCCGGCGTTCAGGCGATGCGCTTGAACGCCTTGTCGACGTAGCGGTCGACGGTCGCGCGCGCTTCGCGCGCGTAGCGGTCGATCGTCGCGGTGCGCTCGGCATCAGGTGCGTACTCACGCCCGACACGTGCGATCGCCGCTGCGAGGACGGCGTCGGTCAGGTCCGGGTTGAGCGGCAGGAGCGGTCCCTGCGTGTGCGTCCCGAACGACGTTCCGGCGATCGCGCCCTCCACCGCGGAACCCGCCTGGTTGCCACCGCCCGAGACGACGTCGGCGAACGGTGTGACACCGGCGCCGAGCTCGATCCGGGTGGCGTGGTCCTCGAACCCGGCGAGCCGCTTCGGGGCACCGGGCAGCAGCGGGTAGCGCGTCTCGAGCACGAAGTAGTTGACCCGACGCTCGGCACCGCGGACGGCCCGCGCGTCGAACACGCCGAAGCCCGCGAGCGGCGAGCCGTCGGTCGGGACGATCTCGTTCGTCGCCAGGTCGAACCCGCCACCAACGGCCACGACCGGCACACCGGCAGCTGCGAACTCGCGGAGCGGGGCACCGATGCGCGCCACGTCGTCGCCGAGGGACCGCATCGCGCTGAGCGGGCCGTTGCCGATCACCACGACGTCGGCCGCGGTCGGCAGGGCGTCACCGGGTGCGTACTCGAGCACCTCGGTGGCGATGTCCGCGGCGTCGGCACGGCGGGTCAAGGCCACGACGTTGCCGCGGTCCCCCGACACCCCCATCTGACGCGGGTAGACGTGCAGGATGGTCAGGCGATCGGCCGTCATGCGGTCTTCTCCATGTCCGGGTGGCCGAGGGCCTTCCGGGCGATCATCATGATCTCGTAGTTGACGATGAAGTTCTTCGTGCCGCTGGTCGTCGCACCGAGGCCCTGCATGAGCGCGATCGCCGCTTCGACGTCCGGCTCGACGGTGCCGATGCGGACCCCGGCGTGCTCGAGCGCGATGGCGATCTGCCACGCCTTGTCACCGGAGACGACGTCCACGTGGTCGAGCTTCGAGAAGTCGATGTCGTAGATCCACGAGATGTCCGGCGTGCCCTCGTCGATCGCCATGAGCACCTGCTCGGGGTGGTCGGGCAACGCGTCGAGGTTCAGCTGCAGACTGGCCGCGTTCTTGAACATGGTGAACTCGGCCGACTCGCCGGCGATGGGGAGTCGTTCGCCCCGGCCGTACGCGGGCTTCATCGTCGTGAACGCGTTCGTGACGGCCTCCGCGCGGAACTGCGTCCCGAGCGCGGCACTCGCCGTCGCGGTGGCGGCAGCGGCGTCGACCGCGTAGTGCAGGCCGCGCGCCGGGAGCCGGACGGGGATCGTCGCCCCGTCGAACGCGATGGTCGCCGCGTCCCCGCGGTTCTCGACCACCTCGGCGTCGGCCGAGGTCGCCGCACGGTCGGCCGACGCGAAGTCGTCGGCGTTCTGCAGGCCGTTCGGCGCAGCTGCGACGACCTCGGCGCTCGCGCCGAAGCGGAGCACACGCTGCCCGTCGACGCCGGCGTAGGCGTCGAGGAACTGGTCGTCGTGGTTCGTGATGACGTTCGCGGAGGACAGCGCCGCGGTGTCGAGCATCATCGTCGCGACGCGCTCGGTCTCGAAGAACCGGTAGAGCTGGTCCACCTGGACGTTGAGCATCGTGACGGTCGAGGGCGACAGGATGCCGGCGAGCTCGACGGCGAAGGCCTCGTCGACCTCGAGGATGCCGATGTCCGCCTTGAGCCGGCCGGTCAGCGACACCTCGGACAGGAGCGCCGACGCGATCCCCTGCGGCAGGTTCGCGCCGGAGGGGTTCGTGAAGACGCGCAGGCCGTGGGCGCGCACGATCTCGGAGATCATGTGCGTCGTCGTGGACTTGCCGTTCGAGCCGAGCACGAAGACGACCCCGTTCGGGAACTGCTTCGTGACGTGCTGCAGGAAGTCCGGGACGAGCTTCAGGACGATGAACCCGGGGTACGCGGATCCCCCGCCCCGCGCGCGAGCGAGGGCACGGAGGATCCGCCCGATGAGGATCGGGATGAAGAAACGCACCGGTCGGCCTACTCGAGGTAGTCGCGCAGCGACTGCGACCGCGACGGGTGGCGGAGCTTCGCCATCGTCTTGGACTCGATCTGGCGGATGCGCTCACGCGTCACGCCGAACGTGTCACCGATCTGGTCGAGCGTCTTCGGCTGGCCGTCTCCGAGACCGAAGCGCATCCGGATGACACCGGCTTCGCGCTCCGACAGGGAGTCGAGGAGGCTCTCGAGCTGCTTCTGCAGCATCGTGAAGCCCACCGCGTCGGCCGGCACGACCGCCTCGGTGTCCTCGATGAGGTCACCGAACTCCGAGTCGCCGTCTTCACCCAGCGGGGTGTGCAGCGAGATCGGCTCGCGGCCGTACTTCTGGACCTCGACGACCTTCTCCGGGGTCATGTCGAGCTCGCGGGCGAGCTCTTCCGGAGTGGGTTCGCGACCAAGGTCCTGCAGCATCTGCCGCTGGACACGCGCGAGCTTGTTGATGACCTCGACCATGTGCACCGGGATGCGGATGGTGCGGGCCTGGTCGGCCATGGCACGTGTGATCGCCTGGCGGATCCACCACGTCGCGTAGGTCGAGAACTTGAAGCCCTTGGTGTAGTCGAACTTCTCGACCGCACGGATCAGGCCCAGGTTGCCTTCCTGGATCAGGTCGAGGAATTGCATGCCACGACCGGTGTAGCGCTTGGCGAGCGACACGACGAGGCGCAGGTTCGCGCCGAGCAGGTGCGACTTCGCGCGCTGACCGTCACGAGCCACCCAACGGAGCTCGCGCTCTTCCGGCTTCGACAGGCCCGTCGTGTGCTGCAGCTTGTCCTCGGCGAACAGGCCGGCCTCGATGCGCATCGCGAGCTCGACCTCCTGCTCCGCGTTGAGGAGCGCGACCTTGCCGATCTGCTTCAGGTAGTCCTTGACCGGGTCGGCGGTCGCACCCGTGATCGTGGTCGAGTAGACCGGCGCTTCGTCGTCGTCGGACTGCGAGATGACGAGCGCTCCGGCTGCGACCGCGTTGGCGGCTTCGGCTGCGGCGGTCGCCGGCTTCTCCTCGGCGTCGTCCTCGGTCTCGTCCGCGTCGACCGGCTCGACGGTCTCCTCGTCGTCGACCTCGTCGTCAGCGGCCTTCTTGGTCGCCGGCTTCTTGGTCGCCGCCTTCTTGGCGGGAGCCTTCTTCGCGGGGGCCTTCTTCGCCGCAGCCTTCTTGGGCGCAGCGGTTCCGTCGGTGTCCTCGGCCGCAGCCTGGTCCACCGTGTCGGCGTTGTCCTTCGTGGGATCGATCGTCGTGCTCCGGGCAGCCATGCGATCACCTCTCTCCTCGTGCCACGTTCCTGGGGTCGTGGCGCCCCTCGCCGCTCAGGGCTTGCGCCGCAGTCCCCCGCGTCGCCGGCTCAGTCGTTCCTGGCGGCACTGCCTCTCCGGGCAGCACTAGGACCCATGTCAAGTCCCCCAGCGAATCCGGCGCTCCGGAAGAGCACCTGTACACGGGGGACCCGAACGGGTCCGGGTTCATTATTGCACGGTCCGCTTCCGCAGGCGTGCAACCAGTGCAACCCACAGCGGGGCCACCCGTATTCCGTCCTCGGCGTGCATCACCGCGCGGGTCCTTCGTCGGGCGTGCAACAGCATCCCCACGCCGATCCCGACCACGACGTACTGCACGGTGAGGGCGATCCGGAAGTTCGACCACGCGAACACCGTGTCGCCCGTGACCCGCGACACGGCGTCGAGCAGCGTGCCGATCAGGAACATCATCACGAAGGCCGCCAGGAACCCGCCGACGTTCACGACACCGTTCGCCGAACCGAGCGAGCCCATCGGGTTGAACGACCGCGCGAAGTCGAACCCGATCAGGGACCCCGGCCCGCCGATGCCCATCGCGACGACGAGCAGGACGAGCAGCCACGTCGGCGGGTGACCAGGCCAGAGCAGCACGGCGGTCCACACGACGCCGAGCACGACGACCACGCCGAGCACCAGGTTCGATCGACGGAACGGGAACCGGGCGCACAGCACGCCGAGGATCGGACCGACGACGAAGCCCACGACGACGATGACGGTCAGGAACGCAGCGGCCTCCGTCGCGGAGTAGCCGAGCCCGCGGAGCATCGGGACGCCCCAGAGCAGGCTGAAGACGGTGCCGGACGACTGCGTGACGTAGTGCGACCAGAAGCCGAGTTGGGTCCCCGGTCGACGGAGCGCGTGCCCGAACGTCCGGAACGCACCGCCCCACGAGTGCGGCAGCGGGATCGTGTCGGTGCGCACGGGCACGGGGCCGTTCCGGACGAACACGAACGCCAGGACCAGCCCGACGGCGCTCGCGGCGGCGGCGACACCGAACGCGACCGACCACCCGGCGGTGTGCAGGAGCAGGGCGAACGGGAACGCGGAGGCGATCTGCCCGACCTGCCCGAGGTTGCCCGTCCACTGCGAGATCTGCGGCAGGATGCGCCCGCTGAACCACATCGGGAGCAGACGGATCACCGAGATGAAGGTCATCGCGTCCCCCGCGCCGACGAACACCCTGCCGACGATCGCCGGCCCGATCGTCGGCGACACCGCCACGATCGCCTGCCCCACCACGAGGAGCAGTGCCCCGAGCAGGACGAGTCGGCGCGGGCCGATGCGGTCGAGCGCGATACCGACCGGGATCTGCAGCCCCGCGTAGACGGCGATCTGGACGACCGCGAGCGTGGAGAGGACCGCAGCGGAGACCGCGAAGCGGTCCTGCGCGTCAACGCCGGAGACGCCCAGCGAGGACCGCTGGACCACCGCCAGGACGTACGCGAGCACCGCGACGCCCCAGACGACGAAGGCACGGCGGGAGTTCACCCGACCAGGCTATCGGCGCGGCCCCGCCGTCGAGACGGGCTGTGGAGAACGCGATGCGCGCCCGACGTGTGGAGAGCCTCCAGGCCGGCCGGGAGGACCGGTGCGCGATCGCGACGTCCGTCGCGGACCGCGGGTGGTCCGGTCTCAGTCCTCGCTCGCGTCGCCGTCGACGCGACGGTCCGCCAGGAAGCGTTCCAGCTCGGCGGCGATCGAGTCCGCCGTCGGGACCTCGCCGTCGACGTTGGTCAGCGGCGACGAGACGGAGTTGCCCTCCATGTAGGTGTCGTGCCGCTCCTCGAGCGCGCCGACCAGGCGCTGCAGCTCGGCGTTGCCGGCCACCTGCTCGTCGACCCGCGCGATGAACTCGCGCCCTTCCTCGCGGAGGGCGTCCGTCGGGAAGATCAGCCCCGTCGACGCGGAGATGCCGGACAGCGCCGCGACGGCCGCGTCCGGGAACTCGGTGTCGGACAGGTAGTGCGGAACGAGGAGCACGAGGCCGGTGACCTGCTGGTCGAGCTCGGTCAGCCGGTGCTCGACGAGGTGCAGCACGTTCGCCGGCGCCTGCGTCTGCGGCTTCCAGACGCTCATCGACTCGATGAGGTCGGCTCGCGTGCCGGACACCGTCAGGCTGATCGGCCGGGTGTGCGGCACCGGCATCGGGATCGACTGCACCCACGTGGTGTCGACGACCTGGAGCTCGGCGGCGAGCTCGGTGACCGCGCGCACGAACCGGTTCCACTGGAAGTCCGGCTCGTACCCCGAGAGGAAGAGGAAGGGCTGGCCGAGCTCGTCGCGGACGAGGTGCAGCGCGAGGCGCGGCGGTTCCACGTCGCTGATGTGGTCGTGCTCGAAGGTGATGACCGGGCGACGCGCACGCCAGTCGAGCAGGACGTCGGGGTCGAACTCCGCGACCAGGCGGGTGTCCAGCCGCTCGAGGATCGACGTCGTCACCTGCGCGACGGCCGAACCGGCGTCCGCGAACCCGGTGAGCCCGGCGACGAGGTGCAGGCCTGCCGGCACCGTCGGGGCGGACTCGTCGAACGTGTAGAGGTCCTCGGGGTGGTTCACCGTCCCCATGCTAGGCGGGCGGTTCGTCCACACCTGCCGTGCAGCCCACGCCGACAGCGAACACCGCGTGGATAGGGTTGGAGCATGGTCCGACCGACGCTCTCCACCGACAGTTCATCCCCCTCCTCGATCGCCGCCGACGTGCTCGTCGTCGGCGTCCGGCCAGGTACCGACGGTGCTCCGGCCACCGTCGTGTCGCCCGCCACGGGTGCGGTCGCCGCGCTCGACGGCCTCGACCTCGCCGCGATCGGCGCGACGGGTTCCAAGGACCAGCTCGTCCGCATCCCCGCGATCGGCGTCGACGCGTCGAGCATCGCGCTCGTCGGACTCGGTTCCGGCACCGACGCCGCAGCCGTCCGCGCCGCAGCGGGCAGCGCCGTCCGCCAGCTCCCCCAGGCATCGTCGATCGTGCTCGCGCTGCCCACCGACACCGACGAGCTCGTCGCCGCCGCGTTGGAAGGCGCTGCGCTCGGCGCGTACTCCTTCACGCGGCACAAGGGCACGGGGACCACCGGCCCGCAGCGGGGCGACCAGTCGATCACCGTGCTGACCACGTCGGCGTCGGCCGATGCCGCCGTCCGCCCGGCGATCGTCGCCGACGCGGCCGCGCTCGTCCGCGACCTCGTCAACACCACGGCGGGTGACCTCGGGCCGTCCGAGGTGGCCGACGTCGCGACCGACCTCGCGTCCGATCTGCCGCTCACCGTCGAGGTCCTCGACGAGGCCGCACTGGCCGAGCAGGGCTTCGGCGGCATCCTCGGCGTCGGCGCCGGGTCGGTCCGTCCGCCGCGGCTCGTCGTCGTCCGGTACGCGCCGTCGACCGCGACGAAGCACCTCGCCCTCGTCGGCAAGGGCATCACGTTCGACTCCGGCGGCCTCTCCCTGAAGCCCGCCGCCTCGATGCTCGGCATGAAGACCGACATGACCGGTGCCGCCACCGTGCTCGCCACCACCGTCGCGGCCGCGCGCCTGGGCCTCGACGTCAAGGTGACGGCCTGGCTCTGCCTCGCCGAGAACATGCCGTCCGGCTCGGCCACCCGCCCCGGCGACGTCCTCACCCTCAAGAACGGCAAGACGGTCGAGGTGACCAACACCGACGCCGAGGGTCGTCTGGTCCTCGGTGACGGCCTCGTCGCCGCGACGCTCGAGCAGCCGGACGCCGTCGTCGACGTCGCCACGCTCACCGGCGCGCAGGTCGTCGCACTGGGCGACCGGACCACCGGCCTGATGGGCACCGACGCGCTCGTCGCGCAGCTGCAGGCGGTCGCGGCGTCCGTCGCGGAGCCGATCTGGCCGATGCCGCTCCCCGAGGAACTCGACGCGCGACTCGCCAGCGAGGTCGCCGACATGGTGAACGCAACCGTCGGCAACCCGGCGGGCGGCATGCTGCTCGCCGGCAAGTTCCTCGAGCGGTTCGTCGAGGGCGACGTGCCGTGGGCGCACCTCGACATCGCCGGTCCGTCCGAGAACAAGGGCGCCGGCTACGGGTGGCTCGGCAAGGGCGCTACCGGCGTGATGGTCCGGACACTCATCGCACTCGCAGAAGAGCTCCAGTCCAAGTAGTAGGTTTGGTTCCGGCGGGGCGGGCGTGTTCTGCGCGTCCCCCGTCGGAACGGACGGGACGGGACCGGAACCATGCGGTCCGACCGTCGGGCACCGCCGCCGCGGTGTCCATGCACGGGTCCGGACCCACCAGAACCGGGCCCGGGCTCACACGCACGAGGGAGTTGCACCAGGTGACGGAACAGACTTACGACGTCGTGGTCCTCGGTGGCGGCAGCGGCGGGTACGCCGCAGCGCTGCGGTCGGCCGAGCTCGGCATGAGCGTCGCGCTCATCGAGGGGGACAAGCTCGGAGGGACGTGCCTGCACCGCGGCTGCATCCCGACGAAGGCGCTCCTGCACGCGGCCGAGATCGCCGACGGCACCCGTGAGGCCGAGAAGTACGGCGTCATCGCCGAGTTCGCCGGCGTCGAGGTCCCGAAGGTCATCGAGTACCAGCAGGGCGTCATCAACTCGAAGTACAAGGGTCTGCAGGGCCTCATCAAGGCCCGCGGCATCACCGTGGTCGAGGGCTGGGGCAAGCTCACCTCGCAGAACACCGTGCAGGTCGGCGACCAGACCATCACGGGCAAGAACGTCGTGCTCGCGACCGGCTCCTACTCGAAGTCCCTCCCCGGGCTCGAGATCGGCGGCCGCGTGATCACCTCCGAGACCGCGCTCCGCATGGACTACGTCCCGAACAAGGTCGTCATCCTCGGTGGCGGCGTGATCGGCGTCGAGTTCGCGAGCGTCTGGAAGTCCTTCGGCGCCGAGGTCACGATCGTCGAGGCGCTCCCCCACCTCATCCCGGCCGAGGACGAGTCGATGTCGAAGCAGCTCGAGCGGGCCTTCCGCAAGCGCGGCATCGAGTTCTCGCTCGGTGTCCGCTTCCAGGGCGTCGAGCAGCACGAGAACGGCGTCGTCGTCACCCTCGAGGACGGCAAGA
The DNA here is from genome assembly GCA_029959665.1 of Microbacteriaceae bacterium PS02333. Classification (GTDB taxonomy): domain Bacteria; phylum Actinomycetota; class Actinomycetes; order Actinomycetales; family Microbacteriaceae; genus Curtobacterium; species Curtobacterium guangdongense. The sequence goes on along the minus strand of JASCOI010000078.1, from coordinate 2,270 downwards.
CCTTCGACGGCGACGTGCTCCTGGTCGCCGTCGGCCGTGGCCCCGTCACGCAGAACGTCGGCTTCGACGAGGTCGGCGTCACGATGGACCGCGGCTTCGTCACCACGAACGAGCGCCTCGCGACCAACCTGCCGAACGTCTACGCCGTGGGCGACATCGTCCCCGGCCTGCAGCTCGCCCACCGCGGGTTCCAGCAGGGCATCTTCGTCGCCGAGGAGATCGCCGGGCTCAACCCGGTGATCATCGAGGACAAGAACATCCCGAAGATCACGTACTCCGACCCCGAGGTCGCGTCCGTCGGACTCTCGCAGGCCAAGGCCGAGGCCGAGTACGGCGCCGACAAGGTGGACTCGTACGAGTACAACCTCGCGGGCAACGGGAAGAGCCACATCATCGGCACCTCCGGCTCGATCAAGGTCGTCCGCGTCGTCGACGGCCCCGTCGTCGGCGTCAGCATGATCGGCGCCCGTGTCGGCGAACTCATCGGTGAGGCACAGCTCGCCGTGAACTGGGAGGCGCACCCCGAGGACGTCGCCCCGCTCATCCACGCGCACCCGACGCAGAACGAAGCGCTCGGCGAGGCGTTCCTGCACCTCGCGGGCAAGCCGCTCCACGCACTGTGAGCGCGAGCACCGTGACAACGACACCAACCACCACGAACCACCCCTGCGAAGAGGAGTCCCACCGATGAGCGAATCCGTCAACCTCCCGGCGCTCGGCGAGAGCGTCACCGAGGGCACGGTGACCCGATGGCTGAAGAACGTCGGTGACCGGGTCGAGGTCGACGAGCCGCTGCTCGAGGTCTCGACCGACAAGGTCGACACCGAGATCCCGTCGCCGATCGCCGGCGTCGTCGAGGAGATCCTCGTCCAGGAAGACGAGACCGTCGAGGTCGGCACCGCGCTGGTGAAGATCGGCGACGGCGCGTCCGATGGCGGTTCGTCCGACGGCGGCTCGTCCGACGCCGAGTCGTCCGAGTCGAACGAGGCAGCTGCCGAGGAAGCCGAGCCCGAGGCCGCCCCGAGCACCGAGCAGGAGTCCGAGACCCCCGCTCCGCAGCCGACCGAGCCGGAGCCGGCCCCCGCCGGTCAGACGCAGCCCGCCGCCCCCGCGGCCCCGGCAGCGCCGCCCGCAGCAGCCCCGGTCCCCCAGGCCGCTCCGGTCCCGCCGCCCGCAGCAGCCCCGGCCCCGCCGGCCGCCGTCCCGGCTCCGGCCGCCGCGGTCGCCAGCGCGCCCACCGCGTCCGCCGAGGTCCCGAACCCCACGCAGACGGGTGCCGCCTCCGGCTACGTCACGCCGCTCGTCCGCAAGCTCGCGAACGAGCAGGGCGTCGACCTGTCCACCGTCACCGGCACCGGTGTCGGCGGTCGCATCCGCAAGGAGGACGTGCTCGCCGCCGTCTCGTCCGCTCCGGCAGCCGGTGGCTCGGCAGCACCCGCCGCCGCGTCCGGCCCGTTCGTCGCGGAGGTGTCGCCGCTGCGCGGCACCCGCGAGAAGATGACCCGCCTCCGCAAGGTCGTCGCCGAGCGTGCCGTGCAGTCGATGACGTCGACCGCGCAGCTCACCAGCGTCGTCGAGGTGGACGTCACGAAGGTCGCGCAGTTCCGGGACGCCAACAAGGCGGAGTTCCTCGAGAAGACCGGTTCGAAGCTCTCCTTCATGCCGTTCTTCGCCCTGGCGGCATCCGAGGCGCTGAAGGCCCACCCGAAGATCAACTCGACGGTGGAGGGCGAGGAGATCGTCTACCCGGAGACCGAGAACGTCTCGATCGCGGTCGACACCGAGCGCGGTCTGCTCACCCCCGTGATCAAGGACGCCGCGTCGCTGAACCTGGCGCAGTTCTCGCAGTCGATCGCCGACCTCGCCGAGCGCACCCGGAACAACCAGCTCAAGCCCGACGAGCTCGCCGGCGGCACGTTCACGCTGACCAACACCGGTTCGCGCGGCGCGCTGTTCGACACCCCGGTGGTGTTTCTCCCGCAGTCGGCCATCCTCGGCACCGGCATCGTCACGAAGCGCCCGGCGGTCGTGAAGGTCGACGGGCAGGAAGCGATCGCGATCCGTTCGTTCGTGTACCTGGCGCTGTCGTACGACCACCGGATCATCGACGGTGCGGACGCCTCGCGGTACCTCGTCGCGGTGAAGAACCGCCTCGAAGAGGGCAACTTCGGTCCGAACCTCGGGTACTGACCCGCGGCTCCGGCCCGACCGACGGCCCCGTCTCCCCTCGTGGGAGCCGGGGCCATCGGCGTTCGTGTGCGGTCGCCGCG
>JASCOI010000077.1 GCA_029959665.1 Microbacteriaceae bacterium PS02333 | reverse complement strand
CCGCAGCGGCGCACTCGCCCCTGCCCGCGACGCCCGGGCCACCAGCGCGGGCGACCGGGCTTCGTCGTTCCTCCACAAGTCGATTGCTGCGGCATTCTCTGCACAGAGTTCCGATTCGTGGTCGGACGGTCGCATGCGGTGGCGACGCTTGCCCCATGACATCAGGGACATTGGGAGCGCGTGGTGAATCGATCGCCGCGGACTGGCTGGAACAGCGGGGCTACGTCGTCGTGGATCGCAATTGGCGCTGTGCCCGTGGCGAACTCGACATCGTCGCGCGGAAGGGCACCGACCTGGTCTTCGTCGAGGTGAAGACCCGCGCGACCGCTTCGACCGGTCACCCGCTCGAAGCCCTCACCGCCCAGAAGCTCGCACGGCTCCGACTGCTCGTGCCGCTCTGGTTCTCGGCGCACCCGACCGAGCACGCGCACCGCATCCGGCTCGACGCGATCGCGGTGCACGTGATGGGGGACCGCGCGGTCGTCGAGCACGTCGAGGCGATCGCGTGACCGACATCGGCCGGTCCGCAGCGGTCGCGTTGCTCGGGGTCAGCGGGCGGCTGGTGGAGGTCGAAGCCCACCTGACCAGTCAGCTCCCCGGGTTCAGCATCATCGGGCTCCCGGACACGTCGCTCGGCGAGGCACGCGAACGCGTCCGGTCGGCGGCGGCGAACGCCGGGTGCCCACTGCCGGCACGACGCATCACGGTCAACCTGACTCCGGCGGCGATCCCGAAGCGCGGCTCCGGGTTCGACCTCGCGATCGCGATGGCGGTCCTCGCCGCCACCGGCACGGCGCCGGGTGTGTCGCACCGCGTGGTCTACATCGGGGAGCTCGGCCTCGACGGGCGGGTCCGTCCGGTCCCCGGCGTGATCCCGATGACCGTCGCGGCGCGAGACGCCGGTGCGGATCGGGTCGTGGTGCCCGTCGGCAACCTCGCCGAGGCGCGGGCGGTCCCCGACGTCGCGGTGACGGGCGTCGACTCGCTCCGTGGCGCCGCGATCGACGCCGGTGCGCTGCTGCCCCCGGTCGAGGTCGAGCCGGTGATGACGGACACGACACCCGCACTGCCACCTCCGGCCGCCGAACTCGCTGACGTCGTGGGCAACGAGGTCGGGGTCCGTGCGATGCTCGTCGCCGCAGCCGGTGGCCACCACGTCCTGTTGCTCGGTCCACCCGGCGCGGGGAAGACGATGCTCGCCGAGCGGTTGCCGGGGCTCTTACCCGACCTCGATCCGCCGGCCGCGCTGGAGGTCGCTTCCATCCGCTCGATCGCGGGCCTCGGCGCTCGCTCCTGGACGACGCGTCCTCCGTGGGAGGCGCCGCACCACTCGGCCTCGGCGATCGCGCTGATCGGTGGCGGGTCCGGGACGATCCGTCCCGGAGCGGTCTCCCGGGCGACCAGGGGTGTGCTCTTCCTCGACGAGGCGCCGGAGTTCCCGCGTGCGGTGCTCGACGCCCTGCGGCAACCGTTGGAGTCCGGAAAGATCACGGTGCACCGGGCAGCTGGGGCGGCGGAGTTCCCCGCCAGGTGCCAGGTCGTCCTCGCGGCGAACCCGTGTCCGTGCGGGAACGCCGGCACCCGGGCGGACCTCGGCGGGCCGCCGTGCGACTGCTCCCCGATGACGGTTCGTCGGTACCTCGGACGGATGTCCGGGCCGCTGCTCGACCGGATCGACATCCGGGTGCACGTCCACCGGATGACCACGGCCGAGATGCGGAGGACCGACGGCACGACGCCGACCAGCGAGGAGGCCCGGGCGGTCGTGTCCGCGGCCCGGACGCGGATGGCCGACCGGCTCGCGGGCACCGGGTGGTCCAGGAACGCCGAGGTCCCCGGCTCCTGGTTGCGCGGCGACGGTCGGCCCGAGCCGGGTTCCACCACGGTGCTCGACCGGGCGCTCGACCTGGGGACGCTGACGATGCGCGGTTGGGACCGGGTGATGCGCCTGGCGTGGACGATCGCCGACCTCGACGGCGTCGACCGGCCGGCGCGGGGCCAGGTCGACGCAGCGGCGGCACTCCGGAGCGCGCTGTGACGGGCACGTCCGCGCTCGGTGGTGTGGACCTCAGCGGCGTCCGGCCGGTGGCGTCGGCGACGGAGGACGCCGAGGTGGTCGCGCGGGTCGCGTGGAGTGCCCTGGCAGAACCCGGCGATTCCGGTGCCGGTGCACTCGTGGCGGTGCTCGGTGCAGCGCGTGCGCTCGAACTCGTGTCCGCGGAGGCGTCTGGACGGGGCGGTGCGGTGGTCCGTGCGTGCGCCGGCGCCGTCGCCGTCGCTGCCGACGAACTCCTCCGCCTGCAGGCGACGGTCGACGCAGGACTGCGGCGGTGGGGGCCGCGACTCGACCGCACCGATGTCGCACGCGCGGTGGAGCGTGCCGAGGCGGTGGGCGCGACGCTGCTGGTGCCCGGTGATCCGGCCTGGCCCGAGCACGCCGCGGACCTCGGCGACCATGCGCCACTCGTGCTCTGGTGTCGCGGTCGGGCGGCCTCCGTCGTCGATCGGCCGACGCTCGCCGTCGTCGGCGCCAGGGCGAACACCCTCGCCGGTGCAGAGGCCGCTGCCGAGATCACGTCGTCGGCGGCCGATGACGGGTGCGCCATCGTCAGCGGGGGCGCGTACGGGATCGATGCGGTCGCACACCGCGTGGCGATCGCTGCCGGAGCCCCCACCGTGGCGGTGCTCGCCGGTGGGATCGACCAGCTCTACCCCGTCGGGCACGTCGAACTGCTCCGGAACGTCAGTCGTCAGGGGATGCTCCTGGCCGAGTCGCCCCCTGGTACGCGTCCGACCCGCTGGCGTTTCCTCGCCCGCAACCGGATGATCGCCGCCCTGAGCGACGCAGTCGTGGTCGTCGAGGCCGCGGCACGGTCCGGTGCGCTCAACACGGCGAACCATGCCGCACAGCTCGGACGCCCCGTGTTCGCCGTCCCGGGGGCGTTCTCATCGCCTGCGTCGGTGGGGTGCCACCGCCTCGTTGCAGATCGTCGCGCAGAGCTCGCCGTCATGCCCTCCGACCCAGCACGCGCCGCACTCGGGTTCCACGCCGGGACGGACCCGCAAGAGCCTGTTCCGTTGCGCTCGCCCGTCGAGGACCCCGACGTCGTCCGGGTGCTCGACGCGCTCGGGCGACGGCCGATCGGTGACCTGGAGGCGGCTCGTCGATCGGGCTTGTCGGTGGCAGCGGCGTCCGATGCGCTCGCGCTCGCCGAGCTCCAGGGACTCGTGCGACGAGGGCGTGAGGGCTGGACCGTCGCATGACGCGCCGCCGACGCCAGCCCGCCGCCGCCTCCGGACGCGCCTACGCTGGTCGCCATGGACAGCGACCGCGGGAGCCTGGGCGGCGCGGTCACGTCCTTCCTGCGGGAGGCTCGAGACGTCCGCGGGCTCAGCGAACAAACGGTCCGGGCGTACCGGGGCGACCTCGAGGACCTCCTCCGCTTCGCCGATGCTCGGGGGATCGACTCCGTCGGCGCGGTGACCCTCGACGTGCTCCGCGACTGGCTGTGGGACGCGAACGAGCGGGGGCTCGCGCGGTCGAGCATCGCGCGACGCTCGTCGTCGGTTCGAGCGTTCACCCGCTGGGCGACCGAGGGGGGTGTGCTGAGGGTGGACCCCGGTGTGCGACTCCGTGCGCCGAAGGGCGCCGCGCATCTCCCGCGGGTCGTGACCGAGGACCAGGTCCGAGGGCTCCTCGACGGGCTGGCCGACCGCGCAGCGGGGGACGATCCCGGAGCGCTGCGTGACGTGGCGCTCGTCGAGCTGTTGTACGCGGCGGCGATCCGCGTCAGCGAGCTCGTGGGGATCGACCTCGTCGACGTCGATCGAGGGCGGTTGACCGTCCGGGTGCTCGGCAAGGGCGGCAAGGAGCGTGTGGTGCCGTTCGGGGTCCCCGCCAGGGACGCGCTCGAGGCCTGGCTCGAACGGGGGCGTCCGGTGCTCCTGGCGGCTGCGGCCTCGGCTCAGACCGACGGTTCCGGGACGGCGGCTCACGACGCGCTCTTCCTCGGGGACCGCGGTGGACGGCTCGGCGTCCGGAGCGCCTACCGCATCGTCGCGCGGCTGCTGCAGGGGCTCCCCGGGGAGGGGCCGAGCGGGCCGCACACCTTCCGGCACACAGCGGCGACGCACCTGCTCGACGGGGGAGCCGACCTCCGTGCCGTACAGGAGATGCTCGGTCACGCGAGTCTCGGCACGACGCAGATCTACACGCACGTCTCCTCGGCGCGACTCCGCGAGGTCTACCGCACGGCGCATCCGCGCGCCTGACGCGACCGTCCGGCCGCCGGGCGAGCCGCCGTCCGCCCCGCCGGGGGTCACCCTGTCCGGTGCTGTCCTGTTCCGCACTGCACCCCGGTGCGGACATCGCGCCCCGTCATGACCGGGCGCGATGATCACGGCGGGGTGCGAACGAGGTCATCCCGGCCACGTCGACTCGGGGAGCAGCACGGGCCACTCCGGTGCGGGCAGGTACGGCGTCGGGTCGACGTACCGATCGTCGACGCGAGCGCCGAGGTGCACGCACGGTGAACTCGCCGGACAGTGCCCGACCGCGACGTGTCCGACGACCGATCCCTGCCGCACGGAATCGCCGGCCGAGACGACCGGGGTGACCGAGTCCAGCGTGCTCACGAGCCCCTCGCCGTGGTCGATCGTCACCACCGGCCGCCCGGCGACCGACCCGGCGAAGGCGACGATGCCGTCATCGACCGCGACCGCAGCTGTGCCGATGGCCGCCGGGACGTCGATCCCGCGGTGCCCGGCGGCGTAGTCGTCGGCGGGGGCTTCCCACCCGCGCTCGACCACCCGCACCCCGGTGGGCCACACCCAGGGCGCCGCGGCGTCCCCGACGATGATCGTCGTCGCCGGGTGGGCCGCTGCCGGCGGGTCGGGGGACCGGGCGTTCCCGACGTCGCACCCGCCCAGCGCGACGAGTGCTCCGGCGATGAGAGCGGTTGCCAAGGCGGGGCGGATCACGTGACCAGCCTGGAGCGGAGGAGGCGAGCGCAGGTCCGCCGGCGCCGATCTGTGGAAGGTGAGTCGCGCCTCCAGGCTGTGGAGTGTCCGTGCGGGCGCAATCAGCGACACGACCGGTGTCGCACGACAGCGCATCTGTCGTTCCGAGTCGGGCGGGGCAGAGCGGGCGGGGCAGAGCGGGCGGGTCGGGGCGGCGCGAGTCGGGCGGGCCGCCCGACCCCGCACCCCGGTTATGACCACCCGCCGCCGAAGGAGTAACGTCGGGGCCGCTCCGGACCACGCAACGCCGCTCGGACGGCGAACGAGCCGACCGCCGGGGCACCGTGCAGCATCCCGCACGGCGGCAGAACCCAGGAGCATCGTGGCAAACACGTCCACCGGGCACGGCACAGACCGTGCGTTCAAGGGGAAGGTCACCGCGTTCGCCATCGCAGCAGCGGTGGGCGGTTTCCTCTTCGGTTTCGACTCGTCCGTCATCAACGGCGCGGTCGACGCGATCAAGGGCGAGTTCGGCCTGTCCGAGGCCGCCAGCGGGTTCGCCGTCGCCTCCGCCCTGATCGGCTGCGCGTTCGGCGCGTTCTTCGCCGGCCGCCTCGCGGACCGCTGGGGTCGCACCCGGATCATGTTCTGGGCAGCGGTGCTGTTCCTCATCTCCTCGATCGGCAGCGCGTTCGCGTTCGCCACCTGGGACCTCGTCATTTGGCGTCTCGTCGGTGGTCTCGGCATCGGGACCGCGTCGGTCATCGCGCCGGCGTACATCTCCGAGGTGTCGCCGAAGGCCATCCGTGGCCGGCTCGCCTCGTTCCAGCAGCTGGCGATCACGCTCGGTATCTTCGCCGCGCTGCTGTCCGACCAGCTCTTCGCGGTCACCGCGGGCGGCGCCTCCGAGACCGTCCTCGGGCTCGCGGCGTGGCGCTGGATGTTCCTCGTCGGCGTGATCCCCTCGGTCGTCTACGGGATCCTGGCGATCACCCTGCCGGAGTCGCCGCGGTACCTGCTCGCGAAGGGCAGGACGGACGACGCGCGCGAGGTCATGACGAAGATCGTCCCGCGTGACACGGTGAACACGAGCCTGGAGGAGATCCAGGACGGCATCAAGAAGGAAGCCAACGAGAAGAAGGGGTCCATCAAGGGCAACCGCTTCGGGCTCCAGCCGATCGTGTGGGTCGGCATCATCCTCGCCGTGCTGCAGCAGTTCGTCGGCATCAACGTGATCTTCTACTACTCGACGACGCTGTGGCAGGCAGTCGGGTTCAAGGAGGACCAGTCCTTCCTGATCTCGACGATCACCTCCGTGGTCAACGTCGCGGTGACGTTCATCGCGATCTTCACGGTCGACAAGCTCGGCCGGAAGCCGCTGCTCGTGGCGGGGTCGTCCGGCATGTTCGTCTCGTTGCTCATGGTCGCGATCGCGTTCTCGCAGGCCACGATCGTGGACGGCGCGCCGCAGCTCCCCGGCGCGTGGGGCCTCATCGCGCTGATCTTCGCGAACCTGTTCGTCGTGTCCTTCGGTGCCACGTGGGGTCCGCTCATGTGGGTGCTGCTCGGCGAGATGTTCCCGAACCGCATCCGTGCCACGGCGCTCGGCGTCGGCTCGGCGGCGAACTGGATCGCGAACTTCGTGGTGACGATCTCGTTCCCGGTGCTGTCCGGCTTCAACCTGACGGTCACCTACGGCATCTACGCGCTCTTCGCGTTGCTCTCCCTGTTCTTCGTGATCGCCAAGATCCCGGAGACCAAGGGCCGCTCCCTCGAGGAGATGGGCATCACCGCGGAAGGCGACACGGTCGACGCCAAGGCGTAGTCGCGACCCCGGACGGGAGGCGCGGTGCGGGTCCGACCCGCACCGCGCCTCCCGTCTGTGCTCTGCTAGTATCTGTCCAGCAGCGCGCTGAGCGCGCTGACTTCGCGTGTCCACGCAAACCATCCGGCCAACGGTCCAGCTCGCAAGCGCTGGCGGCCGCATGTCAGGGCACCAGGGATCACGACCTCCGGTCGGGATCGACACAACCGCAACGGGCGCACGGCCATGCCGCGCGCCGAGAACACAGAAGGAGGACGGCACATGGCCGTCGTCACCATCCGCCAGCTGCTCGACAGCGGCGTCCACTTCGGACACCAGACCCGTCGGTGGAACCCGAAGGTGAAGCGCTTCATCCTCGCCGAGCGCTCGGGCATCCACATCATCGACCTGCAGCAGTCGCTGGCCTACATCGACCGCGCGTACGACTTCGTCAAGGAGACGGTCTCGCACGGTGGCACGATCCTCTTCGTGGGCACCAAGAAGCAGGCGCAGGGGTCCATCGCCGAGCAGGCGACCCGCGTCGGCCAGCCGTACGTCAACCAGCGTTGGCTCGGCGGTCTGCTCACGAACTTCCAGACGGTCTCCAAGCGCCTCGCGCGCATGAAGGAGCTCGAGGAGATCGACTTCGACGACACGACGAAGGGCTTCACCAAGAAGGAGCTCCTCATCAAGAAGCGCGAGCTGGACAAGCTCCACAAGACCCTCGGTGGTATCCGCAACCTCACGCGGACCCCGAGCGCGCTCTGGATCGTCGACACCAAGAAGGAGCACCTCGCCGTCGACGAGGCGCAGAAGCTCGGGATCCCGGTCATCGGCATCCTCGACACCAACTGCGACCCCGACGAGATCGCCTACCCGATCCCGGGTAACGACGACGCGATCCGCTCCGTCGGCCTGCTGACGCGCATCATCGCGGACGCCGCCGCTGAGGGTCTCAAGACCCGCCACAACGGTGGCTCCGACGACGAGGCCGCAGAGCCGCTCGCCGAGTGGGAGCAGGAGCTCCTCGGTGGCGAGACCGCCGCCCCGGCCGCCGCCGCTGCCGAGACGCCGGTCGAAGAGAACGACGCTGACGCGCAGGTCGCCGCGAAGGAGATCGGCGAGCCGATCGCCGACGAGGCGAAGAACGCCGAGCCGACCGCCGAGGCCGAGGCCGCTGCGGAGACCACCCCCGCCGAGTGAGTGTCAGAGGGCGCCGGGCCACACGGCTCGGCGCCCTCGGCTCCGCTCTCCACACACGCATAGTCCAGAAAGGACGCCATTCGAATGGCAAACTTCACCGCTCAGGACGTGAAGAAGCTCCGCGAGGACCTCGGGGCCGGCATGATGGACGCGAAGAACGCGCTCGTCGAGGCCGACGGCGACTACGACAAGGCCGTCGAGCTGCTCCGCATCAAGGGTGCGAAGGCCGTCGCCAAGCGCGATGACCGTGCGACCTCCGAGGGCGTCGTCGTCGCGACCGCCGAGAACGGTGCGGCCACCGTCGTCGAGCTCGCCTCCGAGACCGACTTCGTCGCCAAGAACGAGAAGTTCACCACCCTCGCCGACAAGGTCCTCGCCGCGGTCGCCGCTGCGGGTGCCGCCGACGTCGCCACCGCCAACGAGGCCCCCCTCGACGGCAAGACGGTGCTCGAGGTCGTCAACGAGAGCGCCGCCGCGCTCGGCGAGAAGCTCGAGGTCCGCACGGTCCGCCGTGTCGAGGGCTCGAACTTCGAGATCTACCTGCACAAGACGAGCCAGGACCTGCCGCCGCAGATCGCCGTCGTCGTCGCCTACGACGGTGACAACGCCGCCGAGGCCCGCTCCATCGCGCAGCACGTCGCGTTCGCCAACCCGTCGTACCTCACGCGCGACGAGGTCCCGGCCGAGGCGATCGAGAAGGAGCGCGCGACCGTCGAGGCGATCACCCGCGAGGAGGGCAAGCCCGAGGCTGCGCTCCCGAAGATCGTCGAGGGCCGCGTCAACGCCTTCATCAAGGGCATCGCGCTGCTCGACCAGGACTACGCGAAGGACAACAAGATCTCCGTCGCGAAGGCCGCCGAGAACGCCGGCATCACGATCCAGGGCTTCGCCCGCGTCAAGGTCGGCGCGTAACGAACCCGTGACGGGGTCAGGAACCATTCGGTTCCTGGCCCCGTTTTCGCGCCCGCCGCAGCACGACCGCACGGGCGCTAGTAGATTCCCACGAGACTCCTCAACGAAGGGTGCGAGCACATGACCGACGAGAAGACCGGACGACGACGGGTCCTGCTGAAGCTCTCCGGAGAGGCGTTCGGCGCCGGCTCCCTGGGGGTCAACCCGGACGTGATCAGCAGCATCGCGAAGGAGATCGCGATCGCGGCCCAAGAGGTCGAGGTGGCGATCGTGGTCGGCGGTGGCAACTTCTTCCGCGGCGCAGAACTCTCGCAGCGCGGGATGGACCGCGGCCGTGCGGACTACATGGGCATGCTCGGGACCGTGATGAACGCGCTCGCGCTCCAGGACTTCCTCGAGCAGGCCGGTGCGGCGACGCGGGTGCAGTCCGCGATCAGCATGACCCAGGTCGCCGAGCCGTACATCCCGCGGCGCGCCGAACGGCACCTCGAGAAGGGCCGCGTCGTCATCTTCGGCGCCGGTGCCGGCCTGCCCTACTTCTCCACCGACACCGTGGCCGCCCAGCGCGCGCTCGAGATCGGTGCCGAAGAGGTCCTGGTCGCCAAGAACGGCGTCGACGGCGTCTACTCGGCCGACCCGAAGAAGGACCCGACCGCCGAGAAGCTCCACCACGTCACCTACCAGGACGCACTGCTGAAGGGACTGAAGGTCGTCGACGCCACGGCGTTCTCCCTCTGCATGGACAACGGCATGCCGATGCACGTGTTCGGGATGGAGCCGGGTGGCAACGTCCAGGCCGCGATCCGGGGTGAACGCATCGGCACGGTGGTCAGCAACTGACCTGCACGGCTGACTAGACTCGACGACGTACCGAAGGAGAACCACCGTGATCAGTGATGTCATGACCGAAGCCACCGAGAAGATGGCGAAGGCGGTCGACGTCGCCAAGGACGACTTCGCAACCGTCCGCACCGGCCGCATCAACGCCGCGCTCTTCCAGAAGATCCCGGTGGACTACTACGGGTCGCCGACGCCGCTCGCGCAGCTGGCGTCCCTGCAGACGCCGGAAGCCCGCACGCTCATCGTGACGCCGTACGACAAGTCGGCGCTCAAGGAGATCGAGCGCGCGATCGCGACGTTCCCGAACCTCGGCGCCAGCCCGACGAACGACGGCGAGATCGTCCGCGTGACGATCCCCGAGCTCACGCAGGACCGCCGCAAGGAGTTCGTGAAGCTCGTCCGTGGGAAGGGCGAGGACCACAAGGTCGTCATCCGGAACATCCGCCGCAAGGCGAAGGACGACCTCGACGCGCTGAAGGGCGAGATCTCGGACGACGAGATCTCCCGCGGTGACAAGGACCTCGAGGTCCTCACGAAGAAGCACGTCGACCAGATCGACGACGCGCTGAAGAAGAAGGAAGCCGAACTCCTCGAGGTCTGATGCCGCGTCGAGACGAGGGCGTCGACCGCCCGACAGCAGATGACCCACGGCCGCCGGCGAAGGGGCTCAGGCACGACTTCGATGCCAGGGCCCGCGCCGCGCGGTCGGACTTCGAGGCGCAGATCCGCCAGCGACGCGCGTCCTTCGACGCCCGGAACGAGGCACTGACCGCTCGGACCGGCAGGAACCTCCCCGCAGCCATCGCGATCGCCCTGGCCTTCGCCGTGGTGATGCTCGGCTCGCTCCTGATCTGGACCCCGGCGTTCATGGTCGTCGCCGCGTTCCTGATCGGGTTCGCCGCGTGGGAGCTCGCGAGTGCGATGCGGTTCGCGGGGCGCGACGTCCCGCGGATCCCGAGCGTCGCCACCGGCATCGCGATGGTGCCGGCCGCGTTCCTCGGCGGTCAGGTCGAGGCGCTCTTCACGATCCTCGGCGGCATCGTCCTGATCACCGTCTGGCGCTTGGTGGAGGTCGCGGTCAGTCGCGATCGCCCGTCGGCGGTGAACGTGTTCCGCGACCTGACGAACGGGTTGTTCGTCCAGGCGTACGTCACCCTGCTCGGCGCCTGCGTGGTGCTGTTGTCAGCGCAGGACGGTGGGCCGCTGTGGGTCGTCGGGTTCATCCTGGTCGTCGTCGCGGTCGACACGGGCGCCTACGCGACGGGTCTGAACCTCGGCAAACACCCGATGGCGCCGCGGATCAGCCCGAAGAAGACGTGGGAGGGCTTCGCTGGCTCCGTCGCCGCGAGCATTCTCGTCGGCATCATCGTGTCGTGGCTCATGCTCGGGCTCCCGTGGTGGGCGGGCATCGTCCTCGGCGTGCTGATCTCGGGGTCTGCCACGCTCGGCGACCTGACCGAGTCGATGATCAAGCGCGACCTCGGCATCAAGGACATCTCGTCGTTCCTGCCCGGTCACGGTGGGCTCCTCGACCGCATCGACAGCATCCTGCCGTCCGCTGCCGTCGCGTACGTCCTGTACCTGATCGTCAACCACTGAACGAACCCGGTCCGCGCGTCCAGCTTCCACCAGGGGAGCGGGCTGGCAGAATGTCGCCCGTGCCCACGACGTTCCCGACAGCCCCCCGCTCGGTCCTCGGCTACGACATCGACGAAGTCGAGCGTTTCCTCGAGGACGCGCGTCGCGCCTACACGGCGAACGACAGCGCACCCGGCATCGAGGCGGCGAAGATCCGCGCGACGGCCTTCTCGATGAAGAAGGGTGGGTACTCGACGCAGCACGTGGACGCCGCACTCGAACGGCTCGAGGACGCGTTCGCCACCCGCGAGCGAGAGCGTGAGATCGCCGACGTCGGGCAGAAGACCTGGTACGCCGAGGCGCGGTCGAAGGCATCCGACGTGGTGGAGCGGCTGGACCGCCCGGACGGGCAGCGCTTCCACCGCGTGAACGTCCTGTCGACCGGCTACCACCCGAAGGACGTCGACGCCTTCGCGAAGCGTCTCGGCGGGTACTTCCGAGAGGGCAAGCCGCTCAGCCTCACCGAGGTGCGGTCAATCGTGTTCCGCCCGAAGCACGGCGGCTACCGCGAGGCCCAGGTCGACGCGCTCCTCGACGCGGTCGTCGAGGTCATGCTGGCCGTCCGCTAGCCGGAGACCGACGCGCGGGGCGCAGGTGCTTCGCTTTCCGTGATCGTTCCGTTATCCTGGTCGAACTCATGGGCAGGCACACGGCAGACATTCGATCCGACCGCGCAACCCGGCAGCAGCAGGACCACCCCGTGGTCAGCGAACGCCGCGCGGCACTGAACCGAATCCGCACCGCGGAGACTCCGGTTCCACTGGCGAACCCGGCAGCAGCGAAGCCGGCTGCGGCGAACCCGATGGCCCAGGCCGCGGTGCAGCCCGAGCCGGTCATCGCTCCCAAGTCCGTGGCGGACAACCGCGTCAGCGACGCCGCACAGGCCGTCGCGCACGGAGAGGCCGTCGCCCGCGCCGAGGCCGTCCCGTCGACGCCCTCGGACCCACGCATCGTCAAGCAGCGCCGTGCGACGACCGCGCAGCGCCGCCCAGGACTCGCGCTGTCGTCGTCGACGGCCACGACCGCCACGACCGCCGACACGACGCTCAACGGCTTCATGCGCCGTCGCGCGACGATCCCCGCGCTGTCCTTCTTCGCCGTGGCGTTCCTCGCCGGCGGCTCGCTCTTCAACCCGCTGCAGGCCGACGTCGCCCAGGCCGCGGTGTCCACGCCCGTGCTGACGAAGGCCCCGGCCCCGCAGGTCTACACGGCCCACGGCACGTACGGCTCGTTCGAGGTCTCCCGTGACGGCTACGAAGTCACGAAGCCCGCGCCGAAGGTCGTCACCCCGCCGGTGACCACGACCGACGACACGGCTGCCACGTCGACGGCGAAGAAGGCCGTCACCCCGTCGAACAGCATCGCCGCCGTCGCCGCGACCCCCGACCCGGGCAGCGCGCAGGCCATCGCGCTCGAGCTCGTGTCCGCCCGCGGGTGGGGCACGGACCAGTACAACTGCCTCGTCTCCCTCTGGAACAAGGAGTCGGGCTGGCGCGTCAACGCGTACAACCCGAGCGGTGCCTACGGAATCCCGCAGGCGCTCCCCGGCAGCAAGATGGCTTCGGCCGGCGCCGACTGGCAGACCAACCCCGCGACGCAGATCACGTGGGGCCTCAACTACATCTCCGGCGTCTACGGGACGCCGTGCGGTGCATGGGGTCACAGCCAGTCCTTCAACTGGTACTGATCGGCGGTTCCGCAGGTGCCGCGCAGCAACCGGCCGCGGCGCCCTCGGGGTGACCGTCGCCCGGACGAGGTCGAGGAGCCGGTCGGCCTCGATCGCCTGATGAGCGGGTGGAAGCGGACCGAGGTCCGTCGCGGGCGTGAGTACGCCGTCCAGCCGATCTCGGCAGCGTCCGCGCAGAAGGAGTACCTCTGCCCGGGGTGCGGCCTGACCATCGAGCCCGGCGTCGCGCACGTGGTGGTGTGGCGCGCCGACGGTGTCCTCGGTGACGCAGCGGACCTCGCATCGCGTCGGCACTGGCACAACCACTGCTGGAGGACCGCATGAGCGACGCCGCGGACGCACCCGGAACCGAGGACACCGAGATCCGGTCCGGCACGGTGCTCCCCGCCTTGCGCACGGACATCGAGCTCGTCACCGACGACCACCTCACCCTCGTCGGGGAGCTCGCGGCGCCGCTGGGCCGTCCGGCGCGCGGCACGATCGTCACGCTCCACCCGCTACCGACCGCGCACGGGTTCATGGACTCGCACGTGCTGAAGAAGGCGGCTGCCCGGTTGCCGGAGCTCGCGGACATCGCGGTGCTGCGGTTCAACTTCCGCTCGGTGACCTCTCCCCGTGGGACGTCAGAGGGCACGTTCGGCGACGGTGTCTCCGAGGGGTTCGACCTCCGCGCTGCGGTCGCCGACGTCACGGCACGCGGCCTGCCCACCCCGTGGCTGGTCGGCTGGTCCTTCGGCACCGAGGTGATCCTCAAGCACGCGCTCGAGCACGTCGACGCCGGGACCGTCGCCGGCGTGGTCCTGCTCTCGCCGCCGCTCCACCGCACGACCGACGACGAGCTCGCACGATGGGCCGACGTCGCCGTGCCGGTCGTCGCCCTGGTCCCGGAGCACGACGACTTCCTGCAGCCGGAAGCGGCCGAGCGGCGCTTCGCCGTCGCGCCGAACGTCCGTGTCGTCCCGGTGGCGGGCGCGAAGCACCTGTGGGTGGGGGAGCGGTACGTCCGGATCGTGCTGGACGCGATCACGGACCTGGTGGTGCCCGGCAGCGCGCCGCTGCCGACGCACGTCACGCGCTGAGACGGACCGCCTGTCGGCGGTGACCGGACAGGAGGCCCGGTGCAGGGCCTCCAGTCCGGGCCGGTTCAGGAGTCGGTGGCGTTCGCGTCGGCCGGGGACTCGACGACGCCGGCAGCGTGCGACAGCACGCCACGGAGGTTCTCGAGGTACCCGGCGACGGCTTCGCGCTCGGTGCGGATCGCGGCGAGGCGGTCCTCCGCCTCGGCGATCTGCGCGGCCGAGCGCTCCTCGGCCTCGGCGACGAGGCGGTGCGCGCGTTCCTGTGCCTCGGCGAGGACGGTGCGGGCGCGCTCCTCGGCGTCGGACGTGCTGGTGCGCTCCAGGTCGTTCGCCTCTTGCTGGAGCCGCTCCGCACGCTCGCGTGCCTCGGTCGCGCGGCGGGTGGCCTCCGCGAGCTGGAGGTTCGCCTCGTCGAGGTACTTCTGCGTCTCGGTGACCGTCTCGTGGTGCTTCTGGAGGTAGTCCTGCTCGGCGTCGTCGCGGCGGGCGGCGAGCTCGGACTCGAGGGTCGTCCGAGCCTCGTCGCGGTCGCGGGCGATCTCGGCCCGGACCTCGTCGCGCTCCTTGGCGAGGCCGGCGCGTGCGGTGTCGATCTCCTGCCGGAGCGCGGTGCGCTCGGCTTCGAGGGCGTCGAGCTCGGCGCTGCGGCGCTCGGCGATCTCGGTGTCGACCTCGGCGTGCTCGCGCTCACGACGCGCGGCGAGTTCGGCGGCGTGCTCCTGGGCGAGTCGTTCGGCGGACGCGGTGGCCTCGGCGCGCTCGCGCTCGATGCGGCCGCGGTGCTCCTCGGTCTCGCGGGCGATGCGGTCAGCGGTCTCCCGCACGAGCCGGTCGTTCTCGGCTGCGGTGTGCTCCTGGTCGACGCGCAGCTGTGCACGAGCCGCTTCGAGCTCCTGCTCGAGTGCCGCCCGGGCGGACGCGAGCTCGCGATCCCACTCTGCGCGGCCGGCGGCGAGCTCCTCGTCGAGGAGTCGGCGGCGGTCGGCGAGCTCCGACTCGAGCTCGTCGCGGCGGCCGTCGACCTCGGCGGCGAGGTCAGCCCGACCGGTTGCGATCTCGAGCTCGAGCGCACGGGAGCGTTCGCCGTGCTCGTGCTCCCACGCGGCCCGGCCGTCGGCGATCTCCCGCTCGAGGGCGTCGCGGCGGGTGCGCTCGTCGCGGTCGAGGTCCTCGGTCCGTCGGCTGTGGTCGGCCTCGAAGACGCTCCGGCGGTGTTCGGTCTCGCGGTCCAGCTCGGCCGCTGCGCTCCGGGCGTCGGCGGACTCGCGCTGGGCGAGTTCGCGGAGTTCGGCGACCTCGTGCTCGACGCCTGCGCGCAGGGCGTTGGTCTCCCGGATCGCGATCGAACGGGTCTCCGCTGCCTCGGTGACCGCGGCGCCGCGGATCGCCGCGGACTCGTTGCGGGCGTCCTGCGTGAGCATCCCGGCCTCGGCGCGGGCCCGCTCGACGGTGTCGGCTGCCTCGGCCCGGGCGCGGGCGAGTTCGTTCGTGGCGCGGGTCCTGGCGTCCTCGAGGGTGTCGCGCGCCTCTTCCTGGGCTTCTCGGACGGTGCGCTCGGCCTCGGCACGGCTGGATGCCCGCAGACGCTGTGCGTCGATGTCCGCCTGGCTGATCAAGCGGGTGGACTGCTCCTCGGCGACGCGGAGGGTGGACTCCAGGCGGGTGCCGAGTCCGCTGTACGTGGGGGTGCCCGCCTCGTCGAGCTCCGCCTGCATGTCGGACAGACGGGACTGCAGGAGACGGATCTCCTTCGCGGCTTCCGCGCGGTCGTTGTTCGACTTGATGAGCTCCCGGCGGAGGTCGTTCAGAGCACGGTCGACGTCGTCCTTGCGGTACCCCCGCATCTCGGTCCCGAACTCTGCCTCGTCGTTCGCCACGTGTCGCTCCTGCTGGTCCTCCGGACGGCGCCGTACCGCCCGCGCGTCGAGTGTAGTGGTGCGGCACGGACCCCGTCTGAGCCGGTGGACAGCGAGCGGGGATGCACTCTCCAGCCTGTCTCGCGTATCCTGGGCCGTTGATTCGCGCGCCGATTCCCCCCACCCCGGCGCGGAGGGAGAGAGATCCGTGCGATTCGTCCTGGCGATCGTCAGTTTCGTGATCGGGCTGCTGCTCGTCGGTCTGGGCGTCGCCCAGCGCACCGTCTTCGCGCCACCGTCCTCCACCGTGGCGCAGGCGTCGTCGATGACGAGGGCGCCCGTCACCGTCATCCCCGGCTCCACGCTCAACGCGAACCCGGGCTACCAGCGCATCAACGTCGCCGGCTCGGGGACCGTCTTCGCCGCGTACGGCAAGACCTCCGACGTCGACGCGTGGGTGGGCGATGCCAAGCACAACACGCTCCGCTACGACGCGGAGGGCGAGCGCCTCGTCGCGAAGACGACCGGCAGCGACGCCTCCGTGCCCGACCCGAAGGGCAGCGACCTCTGGTACCAGGAGTACGACGGCGCCGGGCAGTTCACCGTGCGCCTGCCGCAGGACGTCTCCGTGGTCCTCGTCGGCGACGGCAAGTCCGCCGCTCCCTCCGACGTCTCCGTGACCTGGCCGCGTGACACCGCGACCCCGTCGGTCGGTCCGCTCATGGTCGCCGGTGGCGTCTTCGTGCTCGGCGGGATCGTCCTGCTCGTCTGGGCGTTCCTCCACCAGCGTCGTTCCAGGGGCCCGCGGCGTCGCAGCGGTGGGACCCGCCCGCCGCGCGTGCGCGCCTCGCGTCGTGCAGCGGCAGCGGGGGCGCAGGTCCCGGTCCGGTCGCGCCGAGGCCGCCGCTCGATGATCGCGGTGCCGGTCGTGCTCGTCGGTGCGCTCTCGCTCGCCGGGTGCTCCTCGGACTACTGGCCCCAGGGCGGCGGTGACGCCTCGGCGACCGCCACGCCGTCGGCCTCGGCCACCGGTGCCGCCGAACAGGCCGAACCGACCGCGGCGACACGGCAGCAGATCAACCGCATCGTCGGGCGGATCGCCGAGGTCGCGACGAAGGCGGACACCGACAAGGACGCCGACCTCGCCGCGACGCGGTTCACCGGACCGGCGCTCGAGCTCCGCAAGGCCAACTACCAGATCCGCGACAAGGACCAGGACGTGCAGGCCCCGCCCGCGATCTCGGCCGCGGACATCTCGGTGTCGCTCCCGCAGCAGACCGACTCGTGGCCGCGCACGGTGTTCGTGGTCGCCTCCGACCCGAGCGACCAGAAGACGGCGCCGCAGGCCCTGACCCTCGTGCAGGAGTCCGCGCGCGACGACTACAAGGTCGCGTACGACGTCTCGCTCGAAGCCGACGCAAAGCTCCCGTCGGTCGCACCGGTGTCGATCGGTACCGCGCAGCTCGCGTCCGACTCGAAGCTCCTCGCGCTCGCCCCGGACGCGGTGGGGCCCGCCTACGGTGACATCCTCTCGAAGGACGCGGACAGCGAGTACGCCGACCTCTTCCAGGCGGACGGGGACGACCTGCGCGGCAAGATCGGCAAGGACTACAAGGACAAGAAGTCCGCGTCCCTGCCCGACACCGCGAAGATCGAGTACTCGTCGGAGTCCCCGGACGGTTCCGCCATCGCGCTGGCGACCAACGGCGCCGGTGCGCTCGTGTCCGTGAACCTCAACGAGATCGAGAAGGTCACCCCGACCGCCGACGGCGCCGAGGTGAACACCGAGGGCGCGGTGAAGGCCCTGTCCGGGGTCGACTCCAGCAAGAAGGGCATCACCGCCACGTACGGCGTCCAGCTGCTCTTCTCCGTGCCGGCCGTCGGGTCGGACGACAAGATAGTCCTGCTCGGGTTCACGCAGGGCCTGACCGCAGCGAGTGAGGTGCAATGACGAACGTCCCCCCGACCCCGTCCGGACTCCGCGGAGCCGTCGACCTGTCATCCCTGGTCGAGCGTGCCCAACGTCCGGCAGCGCAAGAGGCGAGCCCGGCCGCACCGGGGGCCGGTTCCGAGACCGGTGCGGACCTGACCGTCCCGTCGCTCGTCATCGACGTCACCGACGAGACCTTCCAGGACGTCCTGCAGCTGTCCACGATCGTCCCGGTGATCGTCGACATCTGGGCCGAGTGGTGCGGGCCGTGCAAGCAGCTCTCACCGATCCTCGAGCAGCTCACCGAGGAGTACGCCGGACGCGTCGTCCTGGCAAAGGTGGACGCCGACACGAACCCGCAGCTCGTGCAGGCGTTCCAGGCGCAGTCGATCCCGACCGTGGCCGCGGTGATCGGCGGGCGCCCGCTCGGGCTCTTCGTCGGCGCGCTCCCGGAGGCCCAGGTCCGCGACGTCTACGAGCAGGTGCTCCAAGCGGCCGAGCAGAACGGCGTGTCCGGTCGCGTGACCGTCGACGGCGCCGGAACCGACACCGAGCCGGTCGAACAGGGCGAGCCCGAGCCGGAGCCGCTGCCGCCGCACCACCAGGCGGCGTACGACGCGATCGAGCAGGGCGACTACGCCACGGCGATCCAGGAGTACAAGACCGCGATCGCGCAAGACCCGCACGACCAGATGGCCGTCGCCGGGCTCGCGCAGGTGTCGCTCCTCGACCGGTTGAACGGCCGGACGGCGGACGAGATCCGCTCGGCGGCGGGCGACGGGCCGTCCGACGTGGGCGCGCAGCTCGCCGTCGCCGACCTCGACATCAGCGGCGGTCACGTCGAGGACGCCTTCGGGCGCCTGCTCGACCTGCTTCCGACGGTGTTCGGCAGCGACCGTGAGTCCGTGCGTGTCCGGCTCGTCGAGTACTTCGAGCTCATCGGCGCGGAGGACCCGCGCGTCATCGCGGCGCGTCGGCGCCTCGCGAGCGCGCTGTACTAGTCGCGACCCACACAGACGGACGGGAGGCTCGGTGCCAGCTGGCACCGAGC
>JASCOI010000076.1 GCA_029959665.1 Microbacteriaceae bacterium PS02333 | reverse complement strand
GGGGCTGGGAGTTGTTTATATCACCCAGTCGACCGGCGCCCGCCGGCCTCCGGGGGGAGACTGTCGCTTTCGCGGGACAAGCGCGCAGCACGAGCGCGCTGCGTCAGCGCAGGACGACGACCCCGCGGCCGGTGAACCGGACGCAGTCCGTCGCGACCGAGGCCGCACCGAATTGGTACAGCACCTCGCCCGTCGCGCCGGGCACGGGCACCTCGGCCGCGTCGTCGAGGAAGTTCACCACGACGTGCGCCGGCGCCGCGGTGGGCCCGAGCAGCCCGCGGGTGAGCACGAGCCACCGACGGTCCTCGCTGAAGCGGACGGCGTTCGCTTCGTAGCGGTCGTCGACGAACGCCTCGTCCGTCCGCCGCAGCGCGACGAGCACCCGGTACGCCCGGAGGATCGCCGCACCCCGCGGCGACGACACGTCGTCCCACGACAGCTTCGAGTTCTGGAACGTCGTCGGGTCCTGCGGATCCGGCACGGCGGACTCGTCCCATCCGTGCTCCGCGAACTCCTTGATCCGCCCCTCGGCGGTGGCCTTGCCGAGCGCCGGCTCCGGGTGCGACGTGAAGAACTGCCACGGCGTCGTCGCGGCGAACTCCTCGCCCATGAAGAGCATCGGCGTGAACGGCCCGAGCAGGGTCAGCGCCGCCGCGATCACCAACCCCTCGTCGGTGAGCGTCGCCGCGAGCCGGTCGCCCGCTGCCCGGTTGCCGATCTGGTCGTGGTTCTGGTTCGCCACGACGAGCGCCGTCGCGGGGGAGGTCCCGCGGTCGATCGGGCGGCCGTGCCGCTTGCCACGGAAGGACGACCACGTGCCGTCGTGGAAGAACCCGTGGTCGAGGACCTTCGCCAGCGCCGACAGCGGAGCGAAGTCCGCGTAGTACCCGTTCGTCTCCCCGGTGAGGGCGACGTGCACGGCGTGGTGGAAGTCGTCGGACCACTGCCCGGCGAGCCCGTAGCCGCCGGCCTCCTGCGCCCGGAACATGATCGGATCGTTGAGGTCCGACTCGGCGATGAGCGACAGCGGCTTCCCGACGAAGGCACCGAACGCCGAGGTCTCCGACGCCATGGCCTGCAGCACGTGCGGCCGGGTGGTGTCCCGGATCGCGTGCACCGCGTCGAGCCGGAGTCCGTCGACGTGGTGGTCCCGGAACCACATCCGCACGTTGTCGAGGACGTACCGACGGACCTCCGGGTGCTCGACGTTGACCGAGTCGCCCCAGGTGTTCGCGAGTCCCTCGACCAGGTACGGCCCGTAGAGCGGCAAGTAGTTGCCGCTCGGTCCGAGGTGGTTGTACACGACGTCCTGGATCACGCCGAGCCCCAGCGCGTGTGCCCGGTCGACGAACCGGTCGTAGGCGTCCGGCCCGCCGTACGGTGCGTGCACCGCGTACCAGGCGACCCCGTCGTAGCCCCAGTTCCACTCGCCGTTGACCCCGTTGACGGGCAGGAGCTCGACGAACTCCACGCCGAGCTCGACGAGGTGGTCGAGCTTCGCGGCGGCGGCGTCGAGCGTGCCCTCCGGCGTGTAGGTCCCGACGTGCAGCTCGTAGATCACGGCGCCGCGGGCCGGGCGCCCGGTCCACGCGTCGTCCGTCCACGAGAACCGTGCGGGATCGACGACCTCCGACGGGCCGTGCACACCCTCCGGCTGGTACCGGCTGCGCGGATCGGGGCGGACCGCGTCGTCGTCGCCGATCCGGAAGCCGTACCGCGCGCCGACGTGGGGGAGCACCTGGTCGGTGCTCCACCAGTCGTCGGCACCGCGGGTCAGCGGGTACTCGGTGCCGTCGACGACGAGCCGCACCCGCTCCGGGGTGGGCGCCCAGACGGCGTAACGGTCGGGTGCGGTCATGCGTGGCCCTCCAGGATGTCGATGTCGGCCTGCGCGTCGGTCTCGTCCGGCGCGGTGCGCGTCACGACCGGACTGGAGGCCCGGCTCGCGTCCGCCTCGTCGGTCGCGTCAGCGACCCGGCCCGTCTCGTCGACGTCGGCCGCCGGGACGAGCAGGGCCACGGGGTAGGTGGTGAGCAGCTCGGACAGTGCGATGCCCCTGGATGCCGGGACGAGCCTCCCGGTCAGCAGGTCCACGCGGTCGACGGGAGCCGGGTGGATCAGGGTGTCACCCCACCCGCCGACCCGTTCCAGGCCGATCGGTAGGCGGGTGGCGACGGTGACGGCGCCGCCGCGGTCGAAGGCGACCACGTGGTCCGCCGCGCTGCCGGTGGCCTCGATCGGCAGGTAGCGCGTGAAGAGCTCCGGTCGGTCACGGCGGAGGCGCAGCGCGCGGGTCGTGATGAGCAGCTTCGCGGCACCGTCGATGCCGATGGCGGGCAGTGTCTCGGGCCCGTCGTCGTCGGGGCCGTCGAGCTCCGCGAGGACGTGCCGGCGTTCGGTGTAGTCGACCGCGCGCCGGTTGTCCGGGTCGACCAGCGAACGGTCCCAGAACTCGGTGCCCTGGTAGACGTCCGGGACGCCGGGCGCCGTGAGCTGGACGAGCTTCGTGCCGAGGCCGTTCGACCAGCCGGCCGCGTCGATGCGCTCGTCGAGTGTGTCGAGCAGCGCGACGACGGACGGGTCGTCGAAGGCGGCGTCGACGAGGGCGTGCATCCGTCCCTCGAACGCCTCGTCCGGCTCGGTCCACGTCGTGCTGTTGCCGGCTTCGCGAGAGGCCTTCTCGGCGTAGGCGTGGAGTCGCTCCCTGCTGGCCGGGCGGGCGCCCACGATCGCCTGCCAGAGCAGGTTCGCGAACACCTCGTCCTCGAGCGGTGCCAGGGCGTGCAGCTTCCGGAACGTGTCGGTCCACTCGTCGCCGAGTTCCGCGAGCACGGCGATGCGGGCACGGGTGTCCTCGCTCCGCTTCGTGTCGTGCGTCGTGAGGGTCGTCATCGTGTGCGGCCAGCTGGCCAGACGTTCCCGCTGTGCGGCGTGGAACTCCTCGGTGCTGACGGCGAAGACGCTCGGATCGCCGCCGACCTCGCTCAGGGAGCTGAGCTTCGCGGTCCGGTAGAACGCGGTGTCCTCGACGCCCTTCGCCATGACCATGCCGCTGGTCTGCTGCAGGCGGATCGCGGCGGGGTGGGTGGGGTCGACGAGCGCGGGGGCGATGCGGTCGATGACGTCGGCGAGGTCCGGGCGGGTCTCCGCCGCGAGTTCGAGGGCGTCGATGAGGTGGTGGGAGCCCTCGGGGAGGTAGGTCCGGTACACGTCGAAGGACGCGATGACCTCGGCGAGGGCGTCGACGACCTGTTCGGTGTCTGCGTCCGCTTCTGCTGGTCCGTCGTCGTGGAGCAGGCGGGCGAGCCGACGGACCTCGCTGTTCAGGATGCCGTCGGCGATCCCGCGGCGGGTGTCGTGCGTCAGCGCCTGCCGGTCGGCCGGCTCGTCGGCGACGGTCGCCCAGAGCGGGTCCTCGCCGCGGGGATCGACGAACAGTCGGTCGAGGACACCGAGTGCGTCGTACCCGGTGGTGCCGTCGACCGGCCAGCTCGCGGGGAGCTCTTCGCCGGGCTCGAGGATCTTCTCCACGAGGGTGTACGCGCCACCGGTGAGGTCGTGGAGGTCCTGCAGGTACCCGGCCGGGTCGTACAGCCCGTCCGGGTGGTCGATCCGGAGCCCGTCGACCATGCCGTCCCGGAACCACGCACCGACGACGGTGTGGGACGCGGCGAACACCTCGGGTTCCTCGACGCGGATCGCCGCGAGGGTGTTCACCGCGAAGAACCGGCGGTAGTTCAAGTCGTGGTCGGCACGCTTCCAGTGCACGAACTCGTAGTGCTGTCGAGCGTGGACGGTCGCGACGTCGTCGCCGTCCTGCACGGTGCCCGGAGCGGTCGGGTAGGCGGTGGTGCCGACCAGGAGCACGGGGCCGGCGGAACCGCTGGTGCTGCCGCTCGTGTCCAGCTTCACCGCGTCGAGCAGGCTGTCGTCGAGGACCGGGATGCGGATCCGTCCGTCTCCGGCGGCCCAGTCCACGTCGAACGCCGTGGCGACGGGGGAGTCCGGCCCCTGCTCGAGCAGCGACCACCACCACGGGTTCACCGCGGGAGTCGCGACGCCGACGTGGTTCGGGACGATGTCCACCAGGACGCCGAGGCCCGCGGCGTGTGCCGCCTCGGCGAGCGCCCGGAACGCAGCGTCTCCGCCACGCTGCTCGTCGACGTGGGTGTGGTCGACCACGTCGTACCCGTGCGCGGAACCCGGCTCGGACTGCAGCACGGGGGACAGGTACAGCCAGTCCGCACCGAGGTCGTGGACGTAGTCGACGAGGTCCGTGGCCGACGCGAGGTCGAAGTCGGGCGAGACCTGCAGACGGTAGGTCGAGACGGGGACGCGGCGCGCGCGCTGCCCCGTCACTTGGCACCGCCCTGGGTGCCGCTCGGCGCGGGGGATCCTGCGGGGTTCGCGGGGGTCACCGCGTCCTGCGGTTCCGGCATGGCCGGGTGTGCCTCGGCGTCGACGGGGGTGGTCGTCACCTCGTGGTCGGGCTCGGCGCGGAGCACGATCATCGACCGTGCCGGCACGTCGAGCGGTGTGGCGGCGTCGATGACCTCGTCACGGGCACCTGGTTCGGCGGTGTCGATGCGGACCGTCCAGCCCGGCGCGTACTCCTCGGGCGGGAGCGTGAACGTCACGGTGTCGTCGTGCGCGTTGAAGTACGTGATGAAGGCCACGTCCGTGACGCGCTCGCCGCGGGCGTCGCGACCGCGGATGCCCTCGCCGTTCAGGTACATGCCGACGCTCTTGCCGAAGCCGGAATCCCAGTCCTCCGGCGCCATCGCGTCGCCTTCCGGGGTGAGCCAGACGACGTCGGGCAGGGGCTCACCCTCGCCACGACGCACGGGCCGGCCGTTGAAGTAGCGCGTCCGTCGGAACGTGGGGTGGTCGTGCCGGAGCTTCGTCACGTCGGCGGTGAACTGGATGAGTTCGTCGTCGGCCGTGTCCCAGTCGATCCAGCTCAGCTCGGAGTCCTGCGCGTACACGTTGTTGTTGCCGGACTGCGAGCGGCCGAGTTCGTCGCCGTGCGCGATCATCGGCACGCCCTGGCTGAGGAGCAGCGTCGCGAGGAAGTTCCGTCGACGCTGCAGCCGCAGGTCGTTCACGGCCTCGTCGTCCGTCGGGCCCTCGACGCCGGAGTTCCAGGAGCGGTTGTGGCTCTCGCCGTCGTTGTTGTCCTCCCCGTTCGCGTCGTTGTGCTTCTCGTTGTAGGCGACGAGGTCGTACAGCGTGAAGCCGTCGTGCGCGGTGATGAAGTTGATGCTGGCCTTCGGCGTGCGACCGTCGTGCTCGTAGAGGTCCGCGGAACCCGAGATGCGCGACGCGAATTCGCCCAGGGTGGACGACTCACCGCGCCAGAAGTCCCGCACGGTGTCGCGGTACTTGCCGTTCCACTCCGACCACTGCGGCGGGAAGTTGCCCACCTGGTAGCCGCCGGGGCCGACGTCCCACGGCTCGGCGATGAGCTTGACCTGCGACACGATCGGGTCCTGCTGGACGAGTTCGAAGAAGGCCGACAGCCGGTCGACCTCGTAGAACTCACGGGCCAGTGCCGAGGCGAGGTCGAAGCGGAAGCCGTCGACGTGCATCTCGGTGACCCAGTAGCGGAGCGAGTCCATGATGAGCTGCAGCGAGTGCGGGTGCCCGACGTTGAGCGAGTTCCCGGTGCCCGTGTAGTCCATGTAGTAGCGCTTGTCGTCGTCCATCAAGCGGTAGTACGCGGCGTTGTCGATTCCGCGGAACGACAGCGTCGGGCCGAGGTGGTTCCCCTCGGCGGTGTGGTTGTAGACGACGTCGAGGACGACCTCGATGCCTGCGCGGTGCAGCTCGCGCACCATGGTCTTGAACTCCTGCACCTGCTGGCCCTCGTCGCCGGAGGACGAGTAGTGCGAGTGCGGGGCGAAGAACCCGATGGTGTTGTAGCCCCAGTAGTTCGACAGCCCCTTGTCCTGCAGCGTCGAGTCGTTGACGAACTGGTGCACGGGCATGAGTTCGAGCGTCGTGATGCCGAGGCGCTTGAGGTGCTCGATGACCGCCGGGTGCGAGACACCGGCGTACGTGCCCCGCTGCTCTTCCGGGACGTCCGGGTGGGTCTCGGTGAGGCCCTTCACATGCGCTTCGTAGATGACCGTCTCGCCGTACGGGGTCCGCGGAGCGCGATCGCCCTGCCAGTCGAAGAACGGGTTGATCACCACGCCCTTGACCATGTGCGCGGCGGAGTCCTCGTCGTTCGTGGAGTCCGGGTCGCCGAACGTGTACGAGAACAGCGACTGGTCCCAGTCGATGTCCCCGCTCGTGGCCTTGGCGTACGGGTCGAGCAGCAGCTTCGCCGGGTTGCACCGCGCGCCGTTCTCGGGGTCGTACGGTCCGTGCACCCGGAAGCCGTACAGCTGCCCGGGGCCGACATTGGGCAGGTACGCGTGCCAGACGTAGGCGTCCACCTCGACGAGGGGGACGCAGGTCTCGGTGCCGTCCTCGTCGAACAGACAGAGCTCCACGCGCTCGGCGACCTCGCTGAAGAGGGCGAAGTTCGTGCCGCTCCCGTCGTAGGTCGCGCCGAGCGGGTAGGGGTTGCCGGGCCAGGTGTGCAAGGGTCCTCCAGTGGTGGGTCTCGCCAAACGTATCCACGCCTCCCTGTGCTGTCCGCTGCACGAGCACTCCTGTGGACGAACGGCGCCCGTCCACAGCGGAGTAGCCTCGCGGACATGGCCAACATCGTCACGCAGATCGCAGACAAGGTGCGCCCGATCGGCGTCTCCACGAACTACGGAGACCCGGTGGAGGTCGGCGACCAGACCCTCATCCCGGTGTCGCTCGGGTGGTTCGGGTTCGGGGGCGGCGGGGACGGCGACGACAACGGCGGCGGCGGCGGTGGCGGCGTGGCCGTGCCGATCGGCGCGTACGTCCGTCGACCGGGCAAGGACCTGGAGTTCGAGCCGAACCTCATCGCGCTCGTCGCCGTGAGCATCCCGCTGGTATGGGTGACGGGCACCGTGCTCCGCAAGCTGATCCGCGTCCTCAAGAAGTAACGCGCGTCGCGCAGCGGTACACTGCTGGGACACACACGGGAGTCCGGGATCGCCGGGCTGAGAGGGAGCGAGTGGCGCTCCGACCGTCGAACCTGATCCGGGTCATGCCGGCGCAGGGAGGAGTACCAGCTGATGCCTTCGCGCACGCCGTCCACCGTCCGTACCGCTGCCACCGCAGCGGCTCCGTCGACGCCGACCCCGAGGCGCTCGCTGCGCTGGCGGGTCGTCGACATCGTCGTCGCGAGCGTCCTCGCGGTGGCGGTCGGCGTTGTGTTCAAGCTCTGGGAGTTCGGCTACGAGCCGCTCTCCGCCGCGGTGGCGCTCCTGCTGCCTGGCACGCAGGCGCTCTTCGGCGGCGTGTGGCTGCTCGCCGGTCCGATCGTCGCGATCATCGTGCGGAAGCCCGGTGCCGCGCTCTTCGCCGAGATCGTCGCCGCCAGCGTCGAGGCGCTCTTCGGCACGCAGTGGGGGTGGAGCACGCTCGAAGCAGGGCTCGTGCAGGGCCTCGGCGCGGAACTCGTGCTCGCGCTGTTCCTGTACCGCGTCTACCGGCTGCCGGTGGTCGTCCTCGCCGGCGCCGCTGCCGGACTGGCGATGGGGATCAACGACACGATCCTCTGGTACCCGGGTCTCGACGCCGCGTTCAAGGCCGTCTACATCGTGTGCGGGACGATCTCCGGCGCGGTGATCGCGGGCGCCGGTTCGTGGCTGATCGTCCGCGCGCTCGCCCGCACCGGCGTGCTGTCGTCCTTCGCCGCCGGCCGCGAGCACACGAAGCGGCGCTCCCGCCCGACCACGGCGGCGTGACGGTGCCGGGCGCGCAGGCGGCCCGGATCGAGTTCCGAGACTGGGGCTGGCGGTACGCCGAGCGGGACGACTGGGCGGTCCGCGGGGTCGACCTCGTCGTCGAGCCCGGTGAGCGGGTCGCGGTCGTCGGTGCCTCCGGTGCGGGCAAGTCGACGCTCCTGCGTGCCGTCGCCGCCGTGCTGCCCGACGAGCCGGACCCGGACGACGACTCCGCGGCGGCCGCGGAGGGCAGCGTGCTCGTCGACGGCGTGGCACCGGGGTCCGTCCGCGGACGCGTCGGGCTCGTCATGCAGGACCCGGAGGCGCACACCGTGATGTCCCGCGTCGGGGACGACGTCGCGTTCGGGTGTGAGAACATCGGCGTCCCCCGAGGCGAGACCTGGGAGCGCGTCCGATCGGCGCTCGACGTCGTCGGGCTCGACCTGGCGCTCGACCGGTCGACGACGATGCTCTCGGGTGGGCAGCGGCAGCGGTTGGCGCTCGCCGGGGTGCTCGCGATGCGCCCGGGAGCCCTCGTGCTCGACGAACCCTGCGCGAACCTCGACCCGTCCGGAGTCCGACAGGTGCACGACGCCGTCCGGGCACTGCTCGACGAGACCGGCGCGACGATGCTCGTCGTGGAGCACCGGATCGGCACGTGGCTCGACCTGGTCGACCGGCTCGTGCTGCTCGAGCCGGGCGGCGGCGTGATCGCCGACGGCACGCCCGCTGACGTCCTCCGCACCCACGGCGATGCCTTGACCGCTGCCGGCGTGTGGGTCCCCGGTGCCGAACCCGCGCGCGGCTCCGCCCGAGTGCCCCGCCCCGCGCCCCCACGAGCGGGCGAAATACCCGGGTCCGTCTCGGGAAGCACCCCGGTATTCCGCCCGCTCGACGAGGCGGGGACGAGCGCGCCCCCACGAACGGGCGAAATACCCGGGTCGAGTGGGGAACCCACCCTGGCATTTCGCCCGCTCGACGAGAACGGGCGCGCGGCCGGGCGCGCGGCCTGGCGTGAGCCGGAGCGCGCGGCCGGGCATGCGCCGCGGCGCGCGGCGGAGCGGGCTGCGGAGCAGGACCTCCTCGTGGCGGAGGGGCTCGGCACCGCCCGGGGCAAGCGGCAGCGTGTGGGGAGCGGCATCGACCTCGACGTCCGCGCCGGCCGGGTCATCGCGATCACGGGCCCGAACGGCATCGGCAAGTCGACGCTCGGGCTGACCCTCGCGGGACTCCTCCGTCCCGTAGCGGGCATGCTCCGTGCCACCCGGACGCTCGCTCGCGACGCCGGCCCTGCGCCGCACTCCTGGTCGAGCCGCGAGCTCGCGGCCCGGATCGGCACGGTCTTCCAGGACCCGGAGCACCAGTTCGTCGCCGGCACGGTCCGCGAGGAGATCGCCGCCGGCCCGCATGCCCTCGGCATCCCGGACACCGAGGAGCGTGTGGGGGAGCTGCTCGATGCCTTCGGCCTGGCGCACCTCGCGGACGCCAACCCGTTCACGCTCTCCGGCGGTGAACAGCGGCGTCTCGCGATCGCCACGGTCGTTGCCACCCGGCCTCCGGTCGTCGTGCTGGACGAACCGACGTCGGGGCAGGACCGTGCGACGTGGCAGGCCGTGGTCGACCGGCTCGGAGCGCTCGCGGACGCCGGGACCGCGGTGGTCGCCGTGACGCACGACCGGGACCTGGTACGCGCACTCGACGCCGACGAGGTGGTCCTCACCGCGACGGGCGCGACACCCGCAGCCGAGACGCGCGCAACCGCAGCAGAGACACGCGCACACGCGACCGCGACCGCGACCAACACGACCACGGAGGTCACGACGTGACCACCTCGTCGACGCAACGCGCACAGCCGTGGCGATCCGAGCCTCCCGTCCGGCCGCAACGCGGCATCCGCGCGGTCCAACCGGTGGCAGCGCTCCTCGGGGTCATCGGACTCGGCATCTGCCTCGTGCTGAGCCTCGACGTCGTGTCGGCGGCGGTCGCCCTCGGACTGGAGCTCGCCCTCCTTCCCCTCCTGCGGACCCCGATCCGGACGCTGCTGCTCCGGACCTCGCCCGTGCTGGTCGCCGTGCCCCTGACGGGCGTGAGCATCGCGTTGTACGGGAGGGCCTCCGGACGGGAGTGGTTCGACCTCGGCTTCGCCCACGTCACCGACGGTTCGCTGGTGCTCGCCGTGGCGACGATGCTGCGCGTGCTCGCGGTCGGGGTGCCGAGCATCGTGTTGTTCATCGGGATGGACCCCACGGACCTGGCGGACGGGCTCGCGCAGATCCTGCGGCTGCCCGCGAGGTTCGTGCTCGGTGCGCTCGCAGCCATCCGGATGATGACCCTGCTCGGCGACGACTGGCGGCAGCTCGCGATGGCCAGGCGTGCCCGCGGGCTTGCCGACACCGGACGGATCCGGCGCGGTGCGTCGATGGCGTTCGCGCTGCTCGTGCTCGCGCTCCGTCGGGCGACGACGCTCGCGGTGGCGATGGAGTCGCGCGGGTTCGGTGCGCCCGGGAGGCGCACCTGGGCCCGGCCGGCCCGCTTCGGGGCGCGGGAGTGGGCGATGGTCGCCGTGCTGGTCGGGATCGGGCTGGTCTCGATCGCGGCGTCGGTGGCCGTGGGGACGTGGCGTGTCTGAGGGGGCGCGTGGTGCGGCTGGTGCTTCGGTCGTCGGCCTGGAGGCTCGGCTCGCCTCCGTCGCGTCCCTCGCCGACCGCGCACGGTCGGCTCCGCAGCTGTCCGGCCGCCGGTCCGTCGTCCTGGTCGACGGGCGCTCCGGGACCGGGAAGACCACGCTGGGGAACGCACTCGGGGAGTCGCTCGGGTGGCGGGTGGTCCACCTCGACGACGTCTACCCGGGGTGGGACGGACTCCGTGCCGCGTCGTCAGCCGTCGTGACGGAGGTCCTCGGCGAGGTGTCCGGCTACCGGCGGTGGGACTGGGGCCGCTCTGCACCGGCCGACTGGGTGTCGCTCGACCCTGCCGCACCGCTCGTGATCGAGGGCTGTGGTTCGCTGTCCCGCGGCTCTGCACCGCTCGCGACGCTGCGGGTCTGGATGGACGCGGACGACGAGGTCCGGAAGCGGCGAGCCCTCGACCGGGACGGCGACGTGTTCGCGGCGGAGTGGGAGCGGTGGGCGCGGCAGGAGGATGCGTTCATCGCGTCGGAGGACCCCGTCGCACTGGCGGACGTCGTCCTGCGGTCCTGAGGGCCTGTCGTCGTTAGCGGCTGATGCCCTGCGGCTGCTGGCTCGCTACGCCCAGCCGAGTTCGTGGAGGCGCTCGTCGTCGATGCCGTACCAGTGGCCGATCTCGTGGACGAGGGTGGTGTGGACCTCGTCCCGGAGTTCCTCGATCGTGTCGCACTCGGCGAGGTGCTGCTTCCGGAACACCACGATGCGGTCGGGGAGCTCCCCGAAGCCGTACTGCCCGCGTTCGGTCTGTGCGACGCCGTCGTAGATGCCGAAGAGCTCGGAGCCGTCCTCGGGTTCGTCCTCCACGACGAACACGACGTTGTCGAGGCCGTCGACCATCTCGTCGGGCAGCAGGTCGAGTTCGTCGGTCACGAGCGCTTCGAAGGCCTCGGCGGACATCTCCATCACGCGTCCGATCGTGGCACACCCACCTGATCGCACGCGGGAACGACGAAGGCCCCGCCGACAGCGGGGCCTTCGATCTGTTTGGGGTGAGTAACGGGGCTCGAACCCGCGACCTCCTGGACCACAACCAAGCGCTCTACCAGCTGAGCTATACCCACCATGTGCACCGGTCAGGCCGGGCAACCACTCAATAGTAGTACATGCGAGCGGCCCCGCGGGACACTACTCGGCGGGCTGTGGAGCGAGCCGGGGCTCCCAAGCGGCGACGACCTCCGCCGCGACCGCACGGACGTCGTCCGTACTCGGACCGGGCTCGGCGACGAAGCCCGCGCGACGGTAGTACTCGAGCTCCCGGATCGACTCGAGGATGTCCGCGAGGGCCCGGTGCCCGCCGTGCTTCTCCGGCGCGTTGAAGTACACGCGCGGGAACCAGCGGCGGCAGAGTTCCTTGATGCTCGACACGTCGACGCTCCGGTAGTGCAGGTGCCCGTCGACGCGGGGCATGTACTTCGACAGGAACGAGCGGTCCGTGCCGATGGTGTTGCCGGCCAGCGGAGCGGTGCCCTCGGCGGGGACGTGGGCGAGGATGTACTCGAGCACCTGGTACTCGGCGTCCGCCAGGGAGACGCCGTTCGGGATCTCCTCGATGAGTCCGGACGTGGTGTGCATGTTCGTCACGAACTCGTTCATGTTGTCGAGCGCGGACTGGTCCGGCTTGATCACGATGTCGAATCCGGGGTGCACGGGGTTCAGGTCGAAGTCGGTGATGACCACGGCCACCTCGACGAGTTCGTCGACCTCGAGATCGAGGCCCGTCATCTCGCAGTCGATCCAGACGAGGCGGTCATTCGCGGTTGCCATGCCCTCGATCCTATTCCCGGCACCACGGTGCCCTGGACGGGACGGTCTGGAGGCCCGGTGCCGGTCCGCCGGGCGCCCACCGCGCCTCCAGGCGGTCGCGTCCACTGCCCCCGTCCGCTGCTCCGTCCACTCGCCACCCCGCCCCGCCAGCGCCCCGGGACGCCGAGCGGGCGAAATGCCCGGGTGGCCGCGGTGGCGGACCGAGGTATTTCGCCCGCTCGACGGAGCGCGTGGACCGGGCTCGGCCGGCGCGTGTGCGAGCGGGCGAAATGCTCGGGTGGCTGCGGAGCTGGACCGAGGTATTTCGCCCGTTCGACGGAACGCGCGCTGGGGAGCAGGCCCGATCACGCGAGCGGGCGAGATGCCCGGGTGCCGCCGAAGGCGGACCGCGGTATTTCGCCCGTCCGACGGAACGCGCGCTGGGGAGCAGGGCCGACCCGCGTGAGCGGGCGAAATGCCCGGGTGGCCGCCGAGGGGGGCCCCGGGATTTAGCCCGCGCGCCCGCGCGCCGGACCGCGGCCCGGCTGGGACCCGCGCCCCGGCCCTGCCCTACGCCATCTCGCCCGCGGCGATTGCCTCGGCCTCGACGGGCTCCGGCTCCGCACCGTCGTCGACCCGCCGCAGCACCCGAGCGGTGACGAGGGTGATCACGAACGCGACGGCCACGGACGACCCCGCGAAGACGTACGCGGCGGACGGCGAGTACGCGTCGGCGAGCAGCGTCGCGACGGGCGGAGCGATCGCACCCCCGATGAAGCGCACCGCGGAGTACGCACTCGAGGCGACCGACCGGGGGAGGTCGGTGGCCTCCATCACGCACTCCGTGAGCACGGTGTTGAGGACACCCAGCACGAGTCCGCCGATGACCACGCAGATGATGAGCCCGACCTGCGACCGCACGACGATCGCCGCCGCGAAGAGGTCGAGCGCGAGCAGCGGCAACGCGATGCGCAGCACCGTCGTCCGACGGAGACGGGCGGTGAGCATCGGGGCGACCCACACCGAGGTGATCGCCAGGCCGACGCCCCAGCCGAAGAACGTGAACCCGATGCCGAGCGCCCCGAACCCGAGCGGGAACGGCGTGTAGGCGAGCAGGACGAAGAAGCCGATGTTGTAGAAGAGCGCGGTCGCGGCGAGTGCTGCCAGCGCCGGACGACCCAGGGCGCGGAAGGGTGCTGAGAGCTTCGTCGGGACGGGCTTCTCGAGCCCGGAGGACTTCAGCATGACGGCCACGGCGATGAACGCGATCGCCATCAGCGTGGTGACGCCGAAAAACGGGCCGCGCCAGCTCACCGAGCCGAGGAGGCCACCGACGAGCGGGCCGATCGCGATGCCGAGGCCGAGCGCGGCCTCGTACAGGATGATCGCAGACGCCGTGCCACCCGATGCCGCCCCGACGATGGTGGCGAGCGCGGTCGAGATGAACAGCGCGTTGCCGAGTCCCCATCCCGCGCGGAAGTCGATGATCGTCCACACGTTGTTCGACACGGCTGCGAGCACCGAGAACACCACGATGAGGGCGAGCCCGATCATCAGGGTGCGCTTGGCGCCGATCCGGCTGGAGACCCAGCTGGTGAAGAACATCGCGACGCCGGTGACCGCGAGGTAGCTCGTGAAGAGCAGCTCGGTCTGCGCGGGGGTCGCCTTGAGCGACGATGCGATGGCGGGCAGGATCGGGTCCACCAGGCCGATGCCCATGAAGGCGACGACACATGCGAAGGCGATCGCCCAGACCGCCTTGGACTGTTTGAGGATGCTGCCGGACGATGCCGGTGCGTGCGCGTTCACGCGGTGATCTCCGTTCTGGTCCCCGTGGCGAGGGCCGATGCGATGAGGGCCGATGCCTCGTGCAGGATGTCCCACTGGTCGTCGTCGAGATCGGCGAACATCGGCCCGACCGTGCGGGTGAGCGTCGTGCGCCAATCGGCGAGACGGACGCGACCCTCGGACGTGATCTCGATGAGCTGCCCGCGGGAGTCGTCGGGGTCGACGGTCCGCGAGATCAGGCCGTCGGCGAGCATGCCGGCGACGAGTCGGGTCATCGTGGGTTGGGAGACGCGGGACAGCTTCGCGAGTTCGCCGAGCCGGAGCGGCTGGTCGGACTCGAGGATGCCCAGCGTGCGCCAGACGGCCGACGACGTGGTGCTGCCGGCGGCCTGGGCGGCGACGCGGATCAGGCGGTTGACCGAGACGAGGAGGGTCTCGATCGTCTGCTCGCGCGTTGTTTCCATAGCAGAACTATATAGTGTTGCTATGCATCTTGCAACAGGGCGTCCCTGGTAGAAGAGACGCATGAGCGACATCACCATCGACGAAGGCAGCGAGTACACCGCGATCTTCCACCAGGGCCCCTTCGACGGGACCACGGACACCCGTACCGCGACGAGCGGTTCGGTGGACGACGAAGTGACGGTCTACGCGGACGTCGAGGGCCTCCAGACGGCCTTCACCTACCGGGCGACCGGCTCCCGCCACGTTCTCGACCAGATCTCCGTCGACTACACCTACGAGCCGGGCGAGTCCGACCCCGTGGACGACCTCGCCGACCGCGGCGACCGCAGCGGCGAGTTCGACCGGGAGTAGTCCGAGCCGCTCCGACGTTGCAGGATCACATGCAGCTCGACCTCTGGACCTCCGCCTTCTGCGCACCGTGCGCCGCCGCCCGCCGGGTGGCCGCCGACGCGGCACGGCTGGTCCCCGGGCTGACGGTGACCGAACGCGACGTCGCGACACACCCCGACGACGCTGAGGACCTCGGCATCCGTTCGACCCCGACGATCATCGTGCGGGGCGACGACGGAGCCGAGGTCTTCCGTTCACCCGGGGTCCCCTCCCGGGACCAGCTGCTGGTCGCGGTCGCGAAGGCGGTCGCCTGACCCCCGGACTGGAGGCTCGGCTCGGCTCGCAGACGCCGCCTGGCTCCCTGACGGGGTCACCTCGGACATCCGTGGTGCGGTGGGTTCGTCGGCCTGCGTCCGCTGGGAGCGCGGTGCCCCGACGATCGTCGGCGCCGGTGGTCGGACCACACGCAGCACGCGACGCACGGCGCGTTTCGCGCTCCTGACCGGCGCGCCGACGACGAGCGCTGCCGTGCCGATCGCCGACCGGTCCGCGCTGCCGAGGGCGTTCTTCCGCTCCCAGGCACGGCGGAGTGCCCCACCACGACTGCGTCGGGCGCTCGGCCGGTCCGCCAGGGTGCCGGCGTCCCGGCGCTGCATCAACGCCTCGGCCCGTGTCGCCCAGTCGTCGTCCGTCGCCGGGTGGAAGTAGTTGTCCGTCATCCACGCCGGTCGGACCGTGCCGAACCGGCCGTCGACGAGGTCGCCCGCGTCACCCTCGAGGCCGCTGTCGACGAACACCTCGTTGATCAACGGGCGGGAGACGCCGAAGTCCGTCAGGGTCAGCGCCGGGATGCCCCGTGCGGCCGCTTCGAGCACGGCGGTGGAGCTGATCGTGACGAGCGCCACAGCCCGGTCGAGGTGCGCGGCCATCGGACCGGTCTCGACCACCAGGTTCGTCGGGACATCCGGTGGCAGCAGGTCCGCGTACGGGAAGGCCTCGCGGTGTGTCTGCTGTTCGCCGGCGACCGCACGGGTCTTCACCACGACACGCCATTCGGGGTGCCGGCGGGCGGTCTCCGCGAGCCACGCGACGACCTGCGCCCGATCGTCACGGGTGGCGGGGACGCTCGGCTGAGCGGCGAACACGACGGAGTCCGGCGTGGACGTCCGACGCGCCACGACGCCGGGGCGGGCGAAGGGCAGCGTGGCCAGGACGAAGTGCGGCTCGACACCGTTCTCCGTCGCGAGGGCGTCGTACTCGCGGACCTCGCGGTGGCTGTGCAGCACGAACAGGTCGGCGCGGGCTCGGGAGAACACGCCCTTCCACTTTGCGGGGAAGGAGATACCAGGGAGCCCGGTGAGCAGGACGGGCCGACGGGGGACCGTGCGGTGGACCTGGTCGACGAGGAGTTCCGCGACCGGGCCGATCACCGAGACCAGGACCGCGTCGGGCTCGGTCAGTCGGACGTGTTCGACGACGGCGTCGACCTCGAGCGGTGCCGGGGGAGCCGATGCCAGGTGGGCCAACCGACCGTCCAGACCGCGGAACGCCGAACGGAGCTGTGCCGGGCTCGCGGTCCGCGGGGTGTCCACCACGAGGAGCTCGAGTGACCAGTTCTCGGGAGCCGCCGCGAGCAGGTGACTGCCCCACTTCGCGAACGAGTCGGTGTCCACGATCCCGACCACGTGCCTCCCGGCCGTGTCCCCGGACCCGCGCACGACGCTCGACGCTGAGGTCACGCGTCCACGCGGCGGAGCTTCGCGAGCGGGGCGAGCTCGCCGGGCATGACCCGCTTGACGCCGTCGCCGAGGGCGGTCTCGATGATCCGGACGTCGCGCGCGAGGGTCTGCAGGCCGTGCGGCTCGAGCGATGCGGCGTGGTCGGAGCCCCACATCGTGCGGTCGAGCGTGATGTGGCGCTCGACGGCGGTGGCGCCCAGGGCGACCGCGGCGATCGAGATCTGCAGGCCGGGCTCGTGTCCCGAGTACCCGACCGGGACACCGGTGTAGCGCTGTGCGAGGGTGTCGATCATGCGGAGGTTCGCCTCCTCGGCGGGCAGCGGGTAAGTCGAGGTCGCGTGCATGAGCACGAGCCGTTCGGTCCCGAGCGCCTCGACCGCGCGGTCGATCTGCTCCAGCGTCGACATCCCGGTCGACAGGATCACGGGCTTGCCGGTCGCTGCCACGGCGTGCAGCAGGCCGAGGTCGGTGACCGACGCGGAGGCGATCTTGTACGCGACGACGCCCAGGTCCTCGAGGAAGTCCACGCTCGGCTCGTCCCACGGCGACGCGAACCAGTCGAGCCCGCGCATCGTCGCGTGGTCGCCGATCTCGATGTGCTGGTCGCGGTCGAACTCGACGCGGTAGCGGTACTCGAGGTAGGTCATCTCGCCCCACGGAGTGCTCCGCGGGGTGTTCTTCATGTGCTCGGGCGTGGAGATCTCCGGCGTCCGCTTCTGGAACTTCACGGCCTGCAGCCCCGCGTCGGCGGCGACGTCGATGAGCCGCTTCGCGATGTCCACGTCGCCGTTGTGGTTCAGGCCGATCTCGCCGATCAGGTACGCGGGGTGGCCGGCGCCGATGGTGGACGTGCCGATGCTGACGGTCATGGTGCTCCGTTCGTGGTGGTGGCTTCGCGTTCTTCGCGTGCAGTGCGGGCGGTGCTCGCGGTGCTCGCGTTTCGTGCGGCGCGGTCGAGCCGGGGTGCGAGGGCGTCGGCGAGCGCGAGGTCCGTCTCGTCGTCGATGTCGATCGCGCCGGCCGGGTCGACCGGCACGATCTCGACGCGCCCGAAGAACCGGTGCCGGTGCTGCCGGAACCCTTTGACGCGCATCGCGTAGA
Organism: Microbacteriaceae bacterium PS02333; assembly: GCA_029959665.1. Classification (GTDB taxonomy): domain Bacteria; phylum Actinomycetota; class Actinomycetes; order Actinomycetales; family Microbacteriaceae; genus Curtobacterium; species Curtobacterium guangdongense. The sequence goes on along the minus strand of JASCOI010000076.1, from coordinate 1,332 downwards.
GGGCGCCGGTCTCGCGGTACTCGGGTGCTCGGTCCTGGCGTCGGGGGCGCGTCGCCGCGTCGTGGTTCACCGCGACCGCACGTCCGTCGGCATCGGTGCGCCAGAGGAACGCGTGCGAGGGCGTCGCGGCGAACACCGAGTCCGCGTGGTCGTCGAGGATCCGTTCCACCGCGGCGTCGAGGTCTGCCGGGTCGATGAACGGTGACGTCGCCTGGACGAAGAGCAGGACCTCGGGGGTGTCGCCGGCGGCCTGGAGCTCGTCGAGCGCGTGCAGCAGCGCGGACTCGGAGCTGGCGCCGTCGTCGGCGAGGTCGGCGGGGCGTCGGACGATGCGTGCACCGGCCGCCACCGCCTCGGCAGCGATCGCGTCTCCGTCCGTGGAGACCACCACGGCGTCCACCCGGTGTGCGCGCAACGCGGACTCGACGGCGCGACGGACGAGGGAGCGGCCGGCGACCGGGCGGAGGTTCTTCCCCGGGATGCCCTTCGAGCCCGCGCGCGCAGGGATGACCGCGACGACGCGCACGCTGCTGACGGGCGTGCCGCCTGCGCGCTCGGTGCTCATGTCGGCACGCTAAGGAGACGGTGTGGCCAGGAGGCGAACGGCGGGGGAGCGTCCGGGGAACGGCGGATTGCTAGGGTCGACGGGTGCTCGGAGCCGATGACGTCCTCGATCCGCCGCCACGTCGAGTCCTCGTCGCCGGGGTGACCGGCGTCGGCAAGACGACCACGGCTGGCCGGATCAGCCGACGGCTCGGGCTTCCGCACACCGAGATCGACGCCCTGTTCCACGGACCCGGCTGGGTGCCGCGTCCGACCTTCGAGGCGGACGTCGAGGCGTTCACCGCCGAACCCGCCTGGGTCACGGAGTGGCAGTACCACCAGGTGCGACCCCTCCTCGTCGAGCGCGCCGACACCCTGGTCTGGCTCGACCTGCCCGTCCTCGTCGCGCTCGGGCGGCTCGTGCGTCGGACGGTCCGTCGACGAGTCCGTCGGATCGAGCTCTGGAACGGCAACGTCGAGCCGCCGCTGTGGACCGTCCTGGTGAACCGGGACCACATCATCCGGTGGGGGCTCCGGACGCGCAGGAAGATGCACGCCCAGGTCCCACCACTCGAGGACACGGCATCCCACCTGCGCATCGTCCGACTCCGGTCGCAGGCCGAGGTCGACGCATGGGTCCACCGGCTGCCCCGACCCTCGGAATAGAATCGGAGTCGTCCGCCTCCGTAGCTCAGTGGATAGAGCAGGTGGTTTCTACCCACCGTGCCGCGGGTTCGATTCCTGCCGGGGGCACCGACGACGAAGGCCGCCATCCGTTCGGATGGCGGC